>CBDUKB010000185.1:0-6147 GCA_965367695.1 uncultured Putridiphycobacter sp. | reverse complement strand
TTGCACCTGTACCAGCTTCAGAAATATTATCGATTAAATCAGTAAAGGTATAATTGAGGGTTGTTCCAACTCTGAAGTCAATTCTTGGTGTCATGTGAAATTCTATTCCTAATGAAAGAGGAATGGCAAAACTTTGCTCTTTATATTTTCCTAAACTATCAATATTTTGTTCTCTTAAATCAGTCTCGTATGTATAATCACGAATCAATGGTTTCGCATTTTCAGGATTGGGGTGATTTTCCGGTAAATCCATGATTGAACCATCTGTCCAATAGTAATATTTTTGTCCGTTTGCATTGTACAAATCGGTTTTTGATAGAAATTCAAAAGAAGAAAATCCAATACCAACATAGGGGTTGAAAAATGATCGTGTTGGACTAAATAAAGGATAAAAATTATATTGGAGACTAATACTTGCCATTCTAATTCTCGACTCAAAATTTAAATTTCTGGTCAAGGTCCGCTCATTGGCACTTACTTTCCCATATATGGCTAAAAACTCAATGTTAAATGATGGTGTCAAAGGGGCGTTCAAAGAAACATTTCCTCCCATTCGATTGATGGTAGAAGAAAAACCAGTTTGGTATTTTTGAATTTCGCCATAATAAGCGATTGTTCCAGTTCCAATTCCAATTCGAGGTTTTAAAACATTGTTCAAAGTGTCGAATTGAGCATTCGCACTTAGCATGCTGAGAAAGCAAAAGATAAAAACAAAGTATTTGAATGGTTGTTTCAACTAAGTTTGGGGTATTTTAGGGCTAAAATAATTAAAATTAACGGATTTCACAACAAATTATAAGCTTGAAAATATTTTTTCAATTGCTTCAGTGCTAAGGTTCACCTCAAATATATCTCTTCCTCCCAGTCCTCCGTTATTATCAGTACTTAATTTACTGTAATAAGCTTTCTTTAATTTAGGGTAAAAAACAAAATGAGTTTCATCTGATACATCATTGATTGGAAAACCAATATTCTTTGGTGTTGACCATCCATCTGCAGTCTTTTTAGCAACATAAATATCATATCCTCCCATACCTGAGTGTCCTTCAGAGCTAAAAAATAAATAATTGCCGTCAGCTGTCACGAAAACAGTGGTTTCCTGTTCAGCAGTGTTAATCTTATCTCCTAAATTTTCTGCTTTTTGCCAGGTTCCATTTACTTTTTTACTAGTCCAAATATCAGCTTTGCCTTTTCCACCAATTCTTTCACTAATAAAATACATAGTATTTCCATCTTCGGTGAAAGTAGGTGATGCTTCAAAATAAAAAGTATTTAAATTTCTATCAAAAGGTTTGGGATTCGACCAATTTTCATCTTTATTCAAAGTTGAAAAAAAGATATCGGTACTTTGGGTATTTATTTTTTCATTGAGTATCCCTTCGGTATTAATGGTTAAATATAAAATTGTACCATCAGCTGAAAATCCAGCCATATCGTCAAATCCTTGCGAATTTAATTTGACTACTCTTGGGTCTAAGTTATTGCCTTCTTTCCAATCATTTTCAGTTGCATCCCAATCTGAAATTAAAATATCGGAAAAATATTTGCTGTCTCCAGAACTTGTTCCTCCTCCAGTATTTTGCGCTTTTCTCGAAGAATAATAAAGTTGTTGACCATCCAAGGACAAGAAGGCAGCATAATCATCATGTCTTGAATTAATATTTTCACCTAAAGGTTTGATTTTAACAGCTAATGGCGTTTTCATCATTTCAATGCCACGCTTGCATTCAGCAATTTTTTTTTCGACTAACAAGCCTTTTATTCTTGATTTAGGCATGGTTAAAAGCGACATTTCATAGGCTTTTATCGCTTCCTCGAAATTACCTAATCGGTGGTTCGATTGACCAATGACATATTGTAAATCTTTATTGGCATTGGGGTCTATGCTTTCAGCTATTTTAGCATATTTGAGGGCAGTACCAAAATTTTGTAGTGCCAAATGACTTTCGGCTACCCAATAATTGGCTTCAGCGTTATACTTATCAATCATTAATGCTTCTCTAAACTTAACTAAACCCAAGCGGTAACTGTCTTCGCCGTAAAAAGTCCTTCCATCTGAGATTAATAGTTTTATTTCAGCTTTTTTAATAAGACTTAATGATGAATCTGGCGGAGTCAATTCAATTGAGAAAACAAGACTGTTGAAAGATAAGAATAATAAGAAAAGGGTATATTTCATAAGGGGTAGGGTGTTTAACCAAATTTACAATAAAAAATTATGCTATACTAAAATTACAATACTTTTAACTTTTTTCAACTTTTTTCAAGTCTACAATTTCGTTCATTGACAATGTTGCTGCGGCAATTGCAACAATTGGACTAAGTGCTGCCAAAGTGAGTAAACTCCATGCGCCAATTTCCCAAAGCTGCGCGTAGCCAAATTTTTGAATAATGGCGTCGTGGTTATTGGCAATGTAAAAGTAAAGTAAGAATAAAGTTGAATAAACACTACCAATTGCAATTGCCATTCCTTTATGTTGAGATACAAAATATACACTTTGTTGAATATTTAGTCTTCTTCTCTCGTTCACATAATCGATAAAACTAAAACCGTAATAGTAAAAGCCGACAATAAATGGAATGGCGAAAATGATAAAACTCTTTGCTGACAAATCGAAGAATGAAACTAATCCTAAGAATATGCCAACAAAAATATAGTACCAAACTAAATTTCTTAATGCAATTATCGCACCGCGCTTGATGTCGTGGATTAAATTTTTAAAGTTAAAGGGATATTGATTTCCCGTTAAAATACCTTCTATTTTTTGTGATAATATGGCTAGTATTGGTGAGAGTAAAACAACAACAATGTATAAGGTGAATTGAGTAAATATAATGTATAAACCATCAAAAAAATACATGGCAATGGTTTCGTAAATCAATTGATTGATGGTTTGAATCGCATCCGACTTAATTGAAAGTTCATCACTGATGGCTAATTCTATCGCTTGAAAATAATTGCCTAATAAATAAATGCCAATAAATAAGATGAGCGGAAATATAAAATAGCCATAAAGTTTGTGACTAAATAGGAACTTAGTCCCTATCCAATAGTTTTTTAGCCCGATTCCAAGCTCTTTAAAAAATTGTAGCAAAGTGTTGTTTTTTCAATTCAGTTTTAAAATTAGTAGATAAAACTAAATATTAACGGACTTAAAGAAAGTATTTTCTACTTTTATCAAAAAAAAATAATTGGAGTTAATTTTTACATATCAACCAGTCTGGATTTTCTTAATCATTTTCATAGCACTTGCCTATAGTTTAACTTTATACTATCGCGAAAAAATATTAGTCGACCTTAAAAAGTATTGGTTGTGGATCTTGTTCTCTTTTCGTTTTTTGAGCATAGGCATAATTGGTTTTTTATGTTTAGGTATCATTTTAGAAAAATTCAATAATAAAAGTCAAAAACCAATTATTTTCATTGTTCAAGATCAATCGGAATCTATTATTCAGACCAAAGATTCAAGCTATTATAAAGGCACATATTTAAAAGAATTACAAAAACTAACAAACAATTTATCCAATAAATTTGAAACGATTAAATATGGGTTTTCTAATGTGGTGACTAACCAGGTTGATAGTAATTACAATCATAAGTTGACAGATGTATCTATGGTGTTGAATCAAATTTATGATCAATACAACAATCGAAACATAGGTGCGATAGTGCTTGCTACAGACGGTATATATAATCAGGGTCAAAACCCTATTTATACCTTAAACAGAAAGCCAACAGTTCCGATTTACACCATTGGCTTAGGCGATACGGCTATTTTGAAAGATATATTAATTGCTGATTTAATTCACAATGACATTGCTTTTTTAGGCAATGATTTTCCAGTTCAAGTCAATGTGCATCAACAAGGATTTAAAAATAAAGATTTAAAAGTAAGCCTAAAACAGGATGGTAAAGTGTTGCAAAGTAAAACAGTTAAAACCAAAAGTGAAGAGGAAGATATTTTGATTGATTTTACTTTAAAAGCAGAAAGCATTGGGTATAGAAAGTATACAGTTTCTGTTTCACATGTATCGGATGAATTTACCCACAGAAATAATGATCAGAATTTTTACATGAATATTATTGATGGTCGACAAAAAATATTATTGACTTTTGGAGGGACCCACCCAGATATTGGAGCCATTAAATATGTCATTAAAAATAACGATAATTATGACGTGGATGCCATTGCAATTGCTGATTTAAAAGGTGACCTAAAAGGATATGATTTAATCATTCTCCACAATTACCAAAAAGGGAATCCTACCCTAGATGAATTACTAAAAACAAATGCCACTCCAATCTTAAATATTGTAGGGCTCAATGCAGATTTGATTACATTATCGAATGCAAACATTGGTTTCTCTGGGCAAGGTGATAAGAAAGAAGATGTCAGTTTTTCACCAAACCCTAATTTTAATGAAATCATTTATCCAGCTGAAGTGACGCAAATGTTGAGTAATGCCCCGCCATTGGCTTCACCCCAAGGTAATATGAAGTTTTCAGGAGGAGTCAATGTCATTGGTTTTCAAAAAATAGGCAATATCAACCTGACTAAGCCTTTGGTTTATGTGAATGAAAAAAGAAACAACCGCTATGCTGTTATTTTAGGAGAAGGTATTTGGCGTTGGCGACTATTTGACCAAATGCAAAATGAGTCTACTGAAAATTTTGAACGCTTTATTTCTAAGTTAATTACCTATTTAGCTGTCAAAGAAAATAAGGATCCTTTTAAAGTTAATATTTTGAATGAATATAAGGAGACGGATCAAGTGATTGTTCGTGCAGAACTTTATAATGCCAGTTACGATTTGATTAATGAACCTGAAGTTACTTTCACATTAAAAGATGATGCTGGTAAGGAATTAAATAATGTGTTTTATCGTTCGACTAATGCTTATGAGTTGAATTTAGGAAATTTAAATCAAGGAATTTATACATGGGAAGCAAAAACAGTATTTAATGGGAAACCATATCTTAAAAACGGGACTTTTATTGTCAAGGAATCAAAATTAGAATTGGCTTATTTAACAGCCAATCACCGTCTATTAAAAAATATTGCACAATTAACGAGTGGTCAATTTATGTTGCCAGGTCAATTGAATGAATTGGAAAAGGTGTTGTTAAATAGGGAGGATATTTTACCAATAACCTACCAAGAAAAAGCTTTCGACGATTTAATAGATTACAAATGGCTGTTTTTTATAGTTGTATTGTTCTTGACTGTAGAATGGTTTATTAGAAAGTTTCAAGGCGGTTATTAATTAATCTTGAATAATCAATTCTTTCTCATCTTCTCTTTTAAATTCAGGTTGAAACATGGTGTGTGAAATGTTAAAATCTCTTTGAACCATTTCTTCAATTGAAGTACAAATTTCATCAAATTCAGATAAGGTAATGTCCTCTTCAAATTCTAAATGAGCTTCTAGGTAGATATCTTTATCATTCAATTCCCATAAATGAACATGGTGCATGTTTTTAACCTTCGGAAACTTACAAACAGCTGCTTCTAAATCTAAAATTGATAATGTCTTTGGACTGAACAACATCAGTATAGAAACTGATTCAATCACTATTTTTAAACTCAAAAAGAACAAGTAAATTGAAATGATGATTGTTAATACAGGATCAATCCAGTAAATTCCAAAAAATTTCATCATCAATCCACCAATTAATACAGCAACAGATATAATTAAATCAGAAAATAAGTGAATATAAGCCGACCTCATATTTAAATTGTGCTTTGCATCTTTTTGGAGTATTAATACAGAAATGCCATTGCCAATAATAGCCACAAGTGATAACCAAATCACATAGCTGGTTTCAATTTTTTCCTGTGTCATTAACCTAAATACAGCTTGGTAAGCTAAATAAGCAGAAACGATTATTAAACTGACCCCATTGATAAAAGCGGCTATGATTTCGGCCCTTTTATAACCAAAGGTATGACTCAAGGTTTGTTCTCTTTTGGTCATCCTGTCTGCAGCATAACTGATAACCAAGGAAATGACATCCGTAAAGTTGTGCAAAGCATCAGAAATCAAGGCCAAACTCCCCGAAATGAGTCCACCGATTAACTGTCCTAAGGTTATAAAAATATTCAGCAAAATAGTAAAGAAAAGTTTCTTTCCTTTAATAGACGGATT
>CBDUKB010000184.1:0-6150 GCA_965367695.1 uncultured Putridiphycobacter sp. | reverse complement strand
TTGAATATTGCCTTATGCTAGCTAAAGACTTAAAATATATCGCTGAAGTAGTTAGTTTAGTCTTGATTGATGAAGCAATTTCTATCAGAAAAATGATCTTTAAATTTAATTCAAACTTAAAATAATTCGACACCTGACAACCTGATACCTGATACCTGATACCTAAAAACAAACCACAAAATCCACATTATTATGGACAATAATCAAACATTCACAAACACCTTCAACAAACATTCATGGGATGATACCTTAGCGAGTATTTTTAATAAATCGGAACAAGATGTCATCAATGCTTTGCATAAAGAGAAAAGAAACTTAGAAGATTTTAAATCCTTGATTTCTCCAGCAGCAAAACCATACTTAGAACAAATGGCTCAAATGAGTCGCTTGGCAACTAAGAAACGATTTGGAAATACCATTCAAATGTATGCTCCTATGTATTTGAGTAATGAATGCCAAAATATTTGCACCTATTGCGGGTTTAGTTTTACCAATAAAATTCCACGCAGGACTTTAACCGATACCGAAATCTTAAAAGAAGTTGCTTTTTTAAAAGACAAGGGATATAACCACATACTTTTAGTCACAGGAGAAGCAAACACAACAGTAGGCGTTCCTTACATCAACAACGCGATTAAACTTATAAAATCACAATTCGCCAACATTACCATTGAAGTCCAACCTTTGGACCAAGACGAATATGAAACTTTAATTGACAGTGGTCTATATGCTGTATTGGTTTACCAAGAAACTTACCACCGAGCAGAATACAAGAAGCACCACCCAAAAGGAAAAAAATCTAATTTTGATTATCGCCTAGAAACTCCGGATAGATTGGGTAAAGCAGGGGTTCATAAAATTGGCCTAGGCGCATTGTTCGGATTAGAAGACTGGCGTGCAGATAGTTTTTTTACCGCCTTACACCACCAATACTTAAAAAAGAAATACTGGAAAACAAAATACTCCATATCTTTCCCAAGACTAAGACCTTTTAGTGGTGGACTTGAACCTAAAGTTGAAATGACTGATCCAGATTTAGTACAGTTAATTTGTGCATTCAGATTGTTAGACGAAGACTTAGAACTATCGATTTCTACAAGAGAAAGTGAAGTCTTTAGAAATAATATAGTACAAATGGGCGTTACTTCTATGAGCGCCGAATCTAAAACTAATCCAGGAGGCTATTCAGTAGAACCCGAGTCATTAGAACAATTTGAAATTTCTGATGAAAGAAGTACTGAAGTCATTACGGAGATGTTAAATAAACAAGGCTTAGAAGCTGTTTGGAAAGACTGGACTCATTTAAATTAAAAAATATATGAGCAAAATCAAATTAATTATATTCTTTATACACTTGTTTACCTTACAATTAATCTATTGTCAAGAAAATTACGCTGTACTTTTTTCTAATAATTCAAGTAAAATTAGCAATGTTGAATACCAAAATTTAAAAACAAGTTATAATGACCAAATTAAGCATACAAAAAATATAAATTTAAGCGGACATACTGACAATGTTGGGGATTCATTATACAATATTAATTTGTCTGCTGAAAGAGTCGTGATGATCCGAAATTTATTGATTGAATGGGGTTATGATCCAAACAAAATTTCAAATACCTACGCGGGTGAAAACGTGCCATTGAATAACAATGCAAATGAAAAAGAGCGACAATTAAATCGGCGTGTTGAATTGAAATGGGAAGATGATACGAAAATCACAGAGATAGATACCGCACAAACTGGTAATATTCAAGACCTATATGATTTATTGGTGCAAGAAAAACAAGAATTTTGTATCAATCCAAATAGAGACACTGTATTATTTTTACAAAAAGGTACCATCATCAACATTCCTGCAAATTCATTCAATACTAATTTGCCAAATTGCGTAATATTCAAAACTAAAGAGGTCTACGAAAGATCAGAAATGATCGTTGAAAATCTTAGTACCATGTCAGGACATCAATTATTGGAATCCGGTGGTATGATTTACACTGAAGCATTTGATGTAAATGGAAATAGCATTTCACTAAATGATGGAAAATTTTTAACCATTATGATGCCTACTGATACATTATTGGATGGCATGTCACTATTTAATGGTCGTCGCAATCCGAATACCAACCGTATTAATTGGAATTACGCCGATTATAAAGGCATCAATGGATTCAACTTAGTAGATTGTATGCCATATATTTATTTGCCCGATACTTGCGAACAATGTCGCATATTTTTCTGTCGACTAATAGGTAGAATGGATGAGACAATAAAAGGCAGTACCAACCCAGAAATAAAAAAACTGAACCAAGAATTTCGAGATTGTCAAAAAACATGGAGGAAAAATCCAGCGGCTTTAAAAACATTTGCTACCTATTACGATTCAACCGGTTGTTTTAATTTAATGACAGATTTTGGAGCAAAAAATTGGCGAGAATTACAGGACACACTTAATGCTATACGAAACCAAAGAATGCAAGCTGCATTTGCTGTTTACGGAGTGGATAATTATATCGATTATCAAGATACATTATACAAAATTATACTTCAACAAAGAATAGAATATAAAATTGAGCAAGACAGGTTATTAAGAGTGAAATTCGCAAAGTATAATGTTGATAGTTATGAAGCATACCAAGACACTTTGAGGAAGATAGAATTGAAAAAAATGGAGGATAATTTAGAAAAATCCACGGGTTCTGTCTCTGACTTAAAGTTTTATATAGCAAAATCAAATAACCTTGGTTGGGTTAATTGTGACAGATTCCCAAATTACCCAAATAAAATAGACATGCTCACTGACTTGCCCGTGAATAAAGAGACAGATTGTATGATAGTTTTTACAGGCATGAAATCTGTTATGCAAGGCTATCGATTCAAAATGTTTCGCTTTAACACAATTCCAAGAGACCTTGACATTTGGGTTTTAGCGATAAAATATCATGATGGAGAGGCATATATTTATCTAGAAAAAACGGTAGTGAAACACAATATATCCATTCAAGAATTCAAAAAAGTAAGCCTTGAAGAACTTAAAAAAGCACTACTAATCTTGGATGAATAATTAAGTTTTTTTTAATAAAAAATATTAAACACAAGTAAATGTCATTTACAGCAGCGGAATTAAAACAATACAGTCGCCACATCAAGTTAAAAGAGATTGGACTTGAAGGGCAATTGAAACTAAAGGCCACTAAGGTATTGGTTATTGGAGCAGGGGGTCTGGGCACACCAATTTTACAATATTTGACTGGAGCTGGAATTGGCACCATTGGTATTATTGATGGAGATGTAGTTGATCAATCGAATTTGCAAAGACAGGTTTTGTATACCCACCATGACATTGGTGTTTTTAAGGTCGTTGCAGCAAAAGAAAAACTGCAAGCATTAAATCCATACATCAACATGATCACATATCCTTATGAACTTAATAATGAAAATGCCATTGAACTGTTCAAAGCTTACGACATAATCGTTGATGGATCTGACAATTTTCCTACAAGATACCTGGTAAATGATGCTGCCGTAATTGCAAAAAAGCCTTTAGTTTTTGGTTCTATTTATAAGTTTGAAGGCCAAGTTTCTGTTTTCAACTATAAAAATGGTCCTACTTACCGTTGTCTGTTTCCAACCCCACCTCCGCCTGATTCAGTCCCAAACTGTGCTGATGTTGGCGTGCTTGGTGTACTACCTGCAATCATTGGTAGTTTACAAGCAAATGAAGTACTGAAAATAGTTATAGGAATAGGCGAAGTATTAAGTGGAAAACTACTAACTTATAATACTTTAACTAATACTCAATATCAAATAAAATTTGCTAAAAATAAGGCAATTAACATCCAGGAATTAAATGAGGATTATGCAATATATTGTGGTGTAATTAAAGAAGAGAATGCGCTCACTTTTGCCTCGATTAAACATGAGTTAGCTAATTACTTTTTAGTAGACGTAAGGGAGCCATGGGAACATGAAGAATTTAATATTGGTGGCATCAACATAACGCTTTACGATTTAATAAATAATCTTGAAAAATTAAAGGTTAACAAACCAATTTTATTTTATTGTGCAACTGGAAGTAGAAGTCATACTGGGAGAAAATTACTGGTTGAGTTATTATCGAATCAGAAAATTTATACTTTGAAGGATGGTATAGATAATATGAAGGTATAACACTTCAAATAAGTTGGATTATTTACTTAGCCTTTAAAACAATCCTAAAAGTTGTACCAACCCCAACTTCAGATTTCAACACATAAATTTTTCCTTTGTGAAACTCTTCAACAATTCTTTTCACCAATGAAAGTCCAAGTCCCCACCCCCTAGATTTGGTCGTATAGCCAGGCTGAAAAACAGTTTTTATTTTTGCTGCAGGAATTCCTTTTCCATTGTCGGTCAAATCAATAAAAATATCATCTTCTAATTGCCTTATGTGAATAGCAATAATACCTTTTCCCTCCATGGCGTCTACGGCATTTTTAGTAATATTTTCTATTACCCATTCGATTAAAGAGGCATTGATATCGCACATGATAACGGGGTCAGATGATTGACAAGTCAATTCAATTTGTGCCGATATTCTTCGTTTTAAATAATCAACAGATTGATGAATTACTGGTACAATGTTTTCAGTTTTTAATACTGCTGCGGAACCAATTTTGGAAAACCTGTTAGTGATGGTATTCAAACGATCAATGTCTTTATTCATTTCAATTACAGTGGACGCTTCAATTCCTTGTGCTTCCAATAATTGAATCCATGCCATTAATGAGGAGATGGGGGTACCAAGTTGATGAGCGGTTTCTTTCGCCATTCCAGCCCAAACTTGGTCTTGTTCCGCTTTTCTATAAGTACTAAAAATTACGTACCCAATAAAAATGAATAAGCCAATTAAAATAAATTGAACAATCGGAAAATATTTCATTTGAATCAACTCAGGGGAATGTTCAAAATAAATGACCCCCTTATTATTAGCGCCTAGATCTATCATGATCGAATCATTACTATTTGCCAATGCCTTAATTTTACTTGGCAAAATTGATTGATCTGATAGTAAATCCTTCATATTTGTTCCTAATACACTCCTATCATTTCTATCGATAAATAAAACGGGGACCAAATATTCATTTTGAATTAATTCCACATTGAATGCATTAAATAAAGAATCCTTTTTTGAAGCCAATGACAAAAGTTGTTGTGAATCGAAATAAAAACAATTCAAATAATTTTTATCATAATATTTCATACGAATAGGCGGATGGGTCTTTGGCCAATTTTTTATAAAACTTTCAATTGAATCTGCTTTTATTTTATTGAATAATGAGTCTGCATTTGCCTCATTTTTTACTGATTTTAATATCAATGAGTCTAAAAATTCCAAGTTATGCGTTTCTTCTACTTTTAAATCAGAATTGGTAATGATGATTGGAATATCTTTTCCCGTTTTTTCAATGATGAACAATAAAAAAGAAAAATCACCATTCATGTCCATTTCAGTTGCCTCTACAATCGCCTTGGACCAGAACTCTACCTTGACCCTTTCATTTTCTCTTAATTCTTCAAAGGCATTGTTGGTTAAGTTGACCAAATCAGCCTTTTTCTTAACCGCATCAGCCCATTGTTCCACCCTTTCTTTTTCCCTTTGGGCCACCTTTTTAACAATAGAATTAGAAAACCACAATGAGATAGCTACCAATAGTATTGCCACTATTAATAAAACTATTTTCCAGCGTTGTTTTCTTAGATATAAATTCATGATGAAGTCTGAACGAATTTAATCGTTTTTTATTGCAAAATACGAACTGGGTAAAAAAGCTTTACTATTTATGGAAAATAACTTCTTTTAACGACAGCTTACTTTTGTATTTCCAATCCAGTCTATTATTGCGCTCAAGGTACGCTTCATATAAAAAGCGATAACTATTCCTCAATGTACAGCACTTAATACTATATACTACAAAAATAATAGTTATATTTACTTAAATTGTTATGATCCTTTTCCATAAAAAATCTATTTCACTTTTTTGCTGTATATGTTGGTTTAGCTTCCAAAGCCATGCGCAGTTAACATGGGAAAAACCAACGGCCGATATTGCATTTCCTATTCATGACTTTGCTTTAAAAGGAGATACTCTTTATGGTGCGGGCTGGTTT
>CBDUKB010000183.1:0-6152 GCA_965367695.1 uncultured Putridiphycobacter sp. | reverse complement strand
CTTCTGTATTAGCCCTTAACTGTACGCGCACTCTTTCTAAAAGCTCTTGAAAATGAAATGGCTTTTTTATATAATCATTTGCACCAACTTGTAATCCAAATATTGTTTCTTCTACCGTATCTTTTGCTGTAAGAAAAATAACTGGCGTTGCTAAGAATTCTTTTCGAAATTGCGTGCAAATTTCAATACCCGTTTTATTTGGGAGCATCCAGTCTAATATTAATAGGTCGTATTCACCCGACAAAGCCATTGATAATCCTTCATCACCAGTATTTGAAACATCAACAGCAAACCCCTCTTCTTCCAATCCTTGTTTAAGGAAATTGGCAATACCGATTTCATCTTCAACTATCAGAATTCTCATGATACAAAGATTAGATAAAATTGAAGGATATAGAAATATATATCCTTAAAATTTACTTAAGATTACTCATTGAATGAAAAGGGAAAATAACTTGAACAAAATAAAGCATTTTACATTTTTATTTGATGTGTACCATCCTTAAGTACATAAACAGTTTAAATCATAGCGAAATCCATTCCTGCTTTTTACATGAATGCTTTCTTATTAAGCGCTTCATGGTAATATTTGTTACAATGCGAGCGAAATACTATTCGTACATTTATATTGAACAAAAACAGCTATGCGATATGAAAACAGAAAAAATATTCCAAACTTCAATACTCGGTGTTTTATTTTTGAGCTTACTCACTTTTGGAAGTTGTAAAAAAGAAATAGTTGAACCAGTAATTGAAACACCTACAATTGAAACACCACTTGTTGCTTTGACTGATGAAGAAATTGAAGATCTTCGTTTTTTAAGAGAAGAAGAAAAATTAGCACATGATGTATACTTGTATGCTTATGAAAAACACAATATCATGATTTTTCAAAACATCAGCAATAGCGAACAAACCCACATGGATAATGTCATGACTATCATCACAAAGTACGGCTTGGAAGATCCTGCAAGTAATGAGCGTGGTGAGTTTACTAATCAAACTTTGCAGGACTTGTATGATCAATTAACCCTAAAGGTTGATAGTTCTTTGGTAGCTGCTTTAATCGTAGGCGCTACGATAGAAGATTTGGATATCAATGACCTTAAATTAAATATCGAAAGAACCACAAAAACTGATTTGTTAGATATGTACTACTTACTAGAATGTGGATCAAGAAACCATATGCGGGCATTTTACAAAAAGATTACGAATGAAGGAGCTGATTATAGCAATCAGTACATTTCAGACAGTGAATTTCAATCAATCATTGGCTCAGACAAGGAGTATTGCGGTTAAAATAAAAGTTATAAATAGTAGTCAAAAAAAAGCACACTTTCGGGTGTGCTTTTTTAATTAGTTTACTTGTCTTTTTACCTCTTAAATGACGAATATCATGTACTTGTTTACACATTAAATAAAACATATATCGTAATTTTAAATCAAAAAATATGAAAACCGCTTCACTTTTAACGGGTAATCTCTACAAAGAGGATAAACCTTCAATTACTGTATTGATGGAAACAGAAACAACCAAAGAAATAAAAATTTTATTGAAAAAAGGACAAGTAATGAAAAAACATCAAGCTCCTTACCCAATTTTAATTGAAGTGTTTGAAGGAAATATTGATTTTGGGATAGAAAACGAAATGTTAAACTTAAAAAAAGGAGATATCATCAGTTTAAAAAGTTCGGTGCCTCACGATTTAACCGCAGTTGAAAACTCAATCGTACGCTTATCTTTATCAAAGTTAGACAATGTGAATAGGGTAGAAAAAGTAGTTGAATAAAGTTTAATTTAATGAAAAACATACTGTTTACCCAGAGATATATTTAGTATTCAGTCGGATTTAAACAAAAAAATTGCGCTTTAGTTTTATAAAGCGCAATATAAATTGTTATCCAGAAATAGGATTGTTACACCAATTCGACCACTAAATCGTTTTCTGTTTTGGAAACTTTTGCCAATTTATTACTCGTCAAATGCTTGATTGACTTGTCCCATTTTTTATTACTTAAACCAGTTTTATTTTTTAATGCCTCTAAACTAATCGGGGAGTTTGATTTCAAGGTATCCAGTAATAATTTTTGATCTTCATTCAATTCAACTGATACTTTGTTTTTAGCTTCTGGTTTCATTTGAGGGAAAAACAAAACTTCTTGGATTGAAGGATTATTTGTGAGATACATAACTAACCGGTCCATACCAATTCCTAATCCTGATGTAGGAGGCATGCCATATTCCAAAGCTCTTAAAAAGTCTTGATCAATAAACTCACCCGCTTCATCATCACCATTCGCTGCCAGTTTTAACTGTGCCTCAAATCTTTCTCTTTGATCAATAGGGTCGTTAAGCTCAGAATAAGCATTGGCTATTTCTTTACCACAAACCATTAATTCAAATCGCTCTGTTAATTCAGGGTCTTCTCTGTGTTCTTTACATAGCGGTGACATTTCTTTTGGATAATCAGTAATGAAAGTAGGTTGAATATAATTCCCTTCACATTTTTCACCAAATATTTCATCAATCAACTTACCTTTTCCCATGGTGTCATCCACGGCTATTTTCATTCCTTTAGCTGCAATTCTTATCTCTTCTTCAGATTTTCCATGAATGTCAAAACCAGTAAAATCTATTATTGATTGACGCATGGTAATCCGTTTATAAGGCGCTTTAAACTCAATCTGATTTTCACCGAATGTCGCCACAGATGTGCCATTTACTGCGATAGCACAATGTTCTAATAACTTTTCAGTAAAATCCATCATCCAATTGTAATCTTTATAGGCTACATATATTTCCATAGCCGTAAACTCTGGATTATGTGTTCTGTCCATTCCTTCATTTCTAAAGTTTTTTGAAAACTCAAAAACGCCATCAAAGCCTCCTACAATTAACCTTTTTAAATACAATTCATTGGCGATTCTCAAATACAAGGGAATATCCAATGCATTATGATGCGTAACAAAGGGTCGTGCAGCTGCACCTCCTGGAATTGGTTGAAGTATTGGTGTTTCTACTTCAAAATAACCTGCATCTGTAAAAAATGAACGCATGGCATTGAATAATTTACTTCGTTTTACAAAAACGTCTTTCACCTTTGGGTTGACAACCAAATCAACATATCGCTGTCTGTAACGCATTTCTGGGTCTGTAAAAGCATCATGGATGTTCCCGTCTTCATCTGTTTTTGGCTGCGGTAATGGTTTTAATGTTTTTGTCAATAATTTAAACTTCTTGACACGCACAGAAATTTCACCAACCTGCGTTTTAAACAAGGTTCCTTCAATTCCAATGAAATCACCTAAGTTCAACAATTTTTTATACAATTCATTATATTGCCACTTGTCTTCATCTGGACAAATTTCATCTCTATTAAAATAAACTTGAATTCTACCAGCACTATCTTGAAGTTCAGCAAAAGAAGCCTTCCCTTGAATTCTTCTTGCCATTAATCTACCAGCTATAATTACCTGTTTACCTTCAGTGTATTCTTTCTTAATTTCTTTAGATAAAATTGAAACTGGGTATAAATCAGCGGGAAAAGGATTAACCCCATGTTCCCTGATGGTATTTAATGCCGCCCTTCTTTGTATTTCTTGCTCTGATAAATTTGTGAAACTCATGTAAATTATTTTCAACAAAGATATTCAAATTTCTTTTTTCAATCCATAACCCCATTGAAATAACACTTAAAATATTAACTTTGGAGGCTTAAGTTTTAACTATGCAAAAAATAATCGCTGACTTTCCAAATCAATTGAAGAATGCAATGAAGATTGGAAAACTTTTTAAAATTGTGGAAACCCATGATATTAAAAACGTACTAGCTTGTGGATTAGGCGGTTCTGGTATAGGGGCTAAGATAACTAAATTGTTAAATTTAAACAATTTACCGGTTCCTTTTGAATCGATCAATGATTATTCAATTCCAGCTTTTGTTAGTGAAAAAACATTGGTGATAGCTACTTCATATTCTGGAAATACGGAAGAAACAATTGAAGCAATTGATAAGTGCAATTCCAAAAACGCCAAAATTGTTGTCATTGCATCTGCTGGAAAACTATTAGAATTAGCAAAGTTAAACAATTGGCCATACATAGTTGTACCTGGTGGAGAACAACCTAGGGCCATGCTTGCTTATAGTTTAATTCAACATTTTTTCATTTTAAAAGCCTATGGTTTAATTGATGATCAATTTGAATCAAGTGTTGTTGCAACCATTGATAATATTGAAAAAGATGAATTTGCGATTAAAACCGCAGCAAGCCAAATTGCTGAAAAAATGTATCAGCATGTTCCTGTAATATATTCAAATCCCAGTCTAGAAGGAGTAGCAATTAGATTCAGACAGCAGATTAACGAAAACAGTAAAATGTTATGCTGGCATGCAGTAATTCCAGAAATGAACCACAATGAATTAGTTGGCTGGGCTGGAGGCAATGACAAAATTGTTGTAATCAAACTTAATACCGATTTAGAATATTATAGAACAACAAAAAGATGGGATTTTTGCAAACCATTTATTGAAGCAAAAACTAAAAGTATTATTGAAATTAATGCTGTAGGAAAAACATTGTTGTCACAAGCTTTATATTTAATTCATTTAACTGATTGGGTCAGTTTATATTTAGCTAACTTAAATCAAGTAGACCCAATTGAGGTAAATGTCATTTCAACATTAAAGTCAAAATTATCTGAATTAAAATAAAAAAGCTGCCAATAAAATTGACAGCTTTCGACCTATGAAAAAATACTACAAATTGTCTCACACACTAAATTCGTGACGATTTCATAGTACCTCTTAAAAATGCATTGAAACACCCATTGTTAAAGGAAAAACTTCTTCTGCTTTTCCTTTTTCAAATAAAGGCAATAAGTTATAATTTGCAAATAAGCCTATGTCATTGTACCCCATCCTTACAGTAGCAATTGCTTGAAATGAGTTTAGATTATAGACTCCTTTTGATTTGTTTTTAGATTCTTTTCCAAATACATCAAACTTTTGTACGAGTTTAGAGCCTACTCTCACGCCACCAATCACACCTGCAGCTAAGTGAAAGTTTTTATCTTCATTCTTCGAAGTATTAAATTGAAGCAATAAAGGAACATTCAAATAAGTAGCTCTCAATTGATTTTTATTGAATGATGTTAAGGTGTCTAATACACCCCAAGTACTATCTGCACTTTGCATTAATTGATAATTGTCTTTAATCCCGAATCGAGAGAAAGTTAAGCCCATACCCGATACTAAACCAACATGGTCAGTTCCAAATCGAATTCTTTTTTCAAAGAAATTAAAATTATAACTGAATGATTGAGCTGGGTCCATCTTTAAATAAGGACTATTGATGGTATTGCCACCACTTGCGTTAAATAAAATCGAAGGTCCAAATTCAAATCCACTCCAATAAGTTAAATCATCATCACTACCATGATTTTTCTTTTTAGGGTTTTCATCATCATCATCATTCACTAAAATGGTATCTTGACCATGGTTGATAATAATGAATTCAAGTCCCGCTATATTAAAACGAGTGGTATCTTGTTCTTTTTCTTGTGCAAATAATTGCATGCTTAAAGAAACTGCTATTAAAGTTATTATATTTTTCATTTTTTTAAATTTTAAGTTTGGTTGAACTTTAAAAAAAGAAGTGAAATTTTTAAATGGCCAATTTATAACTTTCACTGAGGGTACCACACTCTTTTTTCATTGTTCTTGTAGGTAGGACGGGGAAGTATAAAATAAGTTACAGTTGGTTTATTTTTTTTTCTTTCTTTCGAATGAAATTTTGCCTATTTTAAACTTAGTCACCTTATAATCACTATCTTTTGTACTTTCTTGATAGGACACTGGCAACTTCGTTATATTGCTCAGGGCGTTGGTTACGGGTTGGTACTTTGTTTGAATTGATAGCTTTGAAGCCTCATGATGCGCATGCATACTATTTGCAAACTGTTCTTCATTTACCGGATTATATTCGAACATGGCAAAATCATCCATTGTAAAAAAATCATCATAAGTTGCCAATTCAGGAATAGGTTGAACTGCAGCTATATTTGGGTAATAATTATTCGCTAACTCAGGAAGTGGTTTCAGATTTTCTATAGGACTGACCAATATTTTTGAAGGACCTTTTTTATTACTTTG
>CBDUKB010000182.1:0-6162 GCA_965367695.1 uncultured Putridiphycobacter sp. | reverse complement strand
TAAAATAGACTTGTCCGAATATAGCTAAGATATAAATTTATAAGAGAATACCTTAAAAAAATAGAATTTATCCTATATTAGATTAACCATTAAACTTGAATTTATGCGCTTACAAAAAATGGATATCGAAAAAATTCTGTTTCTTGATATTGAAACAGTACCTGAAGTCTATGCTTTTAAAGATTTAGATGATAAAACTGCTGATTTATACACGAAAAAAACCAAGTTTTTTCAAAAAGATGGTCTAACTGCAGAAGATGTCTATGATCGGGCAGGTGTATATGCTGAATTTGGAAAAATTGTTTGTATTTCTTGTGGAATTGTTCAAGATAAAAATACTGGTAAAACCATTCGCATGAAATCATTTGCAAACCATGATGAGCGTAAATTATTATTAGATTTTGCTGAAATGCTGACGGCATATTACAACACTCCTAATCATGCTTTGTGTGGACACAATGCCAAGGAGTTCGATTTTCCTTTTATTGCGCGTAGGATGTTAATTAATGGCATTGATATACCTGAAATATTAGACATTGCTGGTAAAAAACCTTGGGAAGTAAATTTGTTAGACACCATGGAATTATGGAAGTTTGGAGATTATAAACATTATACTTCCATTGCCTTATTGTGTCATATATTTAAAGTTCCCACTCCAAAAGATGACATTTCTGGGGCTGATGTGGCCAGGGTTTATTATGAAGAAGATGATCTTGAAAGGATCAAAGTTTATTGCGAGAAAGATGTGATTGCGCTCATTCAATTATTTCTTAAATTTAGAAATGAAGGATTGGTAAAAGAGGAAAATATTAATTGATGATTACAAATTTTAGCACCTTGATAACATGGGTTTTGAATTGTTAACCATGAACAAATTGACAGTTCTTTTGAAAATTATTTTTTATTCCCGTCAATTATCCGTACATTAATACTTCACTTAAACTTAGTAATATGGGAATTAAGAGCTTCGAAACGCCAAAAGTTTCACCAAAAAATTTAGTAGATAAACCATCTTTACATGTGAGTGATTATATGAAGGTTAACATTCAAGTGTTTTATCCTAATCAACCCTTACACGAGGTAATTGAGACGCTAATCAACAAAAAAATATCAGGTGGCCCAGTAGTGAATGAAAAGAATGAGTTATTGGGAATCATTTCAGAAGGAGATTGCTTAAAGCAGGTGAGTGATTCAAGGTACCATAATATGCCTGAAACGCGAAAAACGGTTGGTGATTTTATGACAAAAAATGTTGTAACCATGGCGGGAGACACGAATATTTTTGATGCTATAGGAATGTTTTTAACAGAAAAAAAGAGAAGGTTTCCAATAATTAAAGATGGTAAACTGATAGGGCAGATTAGTCAACGTGAATTACTGAGTGCCATTACTAAACTGCAGCATCAATTTTATCAATAAATCTTATAGATTTAGTTATTGTTTTTTTTCCTAAAAAATTTCAAAGCAATTTTTTTTGTGTAGTAATTATATCTTTACAAAATGAAGCTACCTACTACAAATTCTTGGTACCCTTGGCTGCACCCAGATTTTGAGAAACCCTATTTTAAAACATTGTCAACGTTTGTCAATCAATCGTATGCCCAACACATTTGTTATCCACCCCAAAAAGAAATTTTTACGGCATTTGAGTATTGCAGTTTTGAAGATTTAAAGGTTGTAATAATTGGACAAGATCCATACCATGGCCCAAGCCAAGCTAATGGATTGTGTTTTTCAGTTAATGATGGAATTAAGCATCCTCCTTCCTTGAAAAATATTTTTAGGGAATTACAATCGGATCTTGGAATCGCTTATCCAAATTCTGGTGATTTAAGTCCTTGGGCAAAGCAAGGAGTTTTGATGTTAAATGCAACCTTAACAGTCATGCAAGGATCAGCCGGTAGTCATCAAAAAAGAGGTTGGGAAATATTTACAGATGCCGTTATTCAAACTATTTCAGATAGAAAAGAAGGAGTAATTTTTTTACTATGGGGCGGATTTGCCATAAAAAAAGGGTCAATCATAAACAAACAAAAACATGTAGTTTTAACTTCAGGCCATCCTTCGCCTTTAAGTGCAAATAGGGGGTATTGGTTTGGCAATAAACATTTTTCAAAAGTAAACGCTCATTTAAAAGAAATGGGGAAAACACCCATTAATTGGTCAGTGTAATAACCGCAAAGCTTCCTTTTTACTTAAATTTGAAAGAAGATGATCATGGTCTCTTACAAAGTCGACTACTGCTTCAGGAAATAATCTTGTATTTTCTCTCAATACCCATCCTATGGCTTTATTGATAAAAAATTCTTTACTTGGGGGTACTTTTTTAATGGTTTCAAATAATAAATCAAGGTCAGTATTTGTTTTATATTTGAGCTGAAATAAAATGGCACATCTTATCAACCAAAAGTCATTTGTTGCAATACATTTATCAATAAACATTTCTCTTTTTTCAGGATAAAACAACAGGTATTTTCCCATTAATTTTGGTGCAATAACATCTATTGAGTCCCACCATTGATTTTTTGATGCAAGCCATTCAAAAAGCCTGAGGTCTTTTTCAGTAATATTATTTTTATAGTAATTTACTGCAATATCCAAAGCCAAATGATGCAATTCTCGAAATTCATTTTGCCATAAATCCTTGATTAATTTTTCTATTGTTGATTTGTCCAAAAGTTTGGATTGCGCAATAATTGGTTTAGAAATTTCTTTTCTTAGTGGACTATTGATACCATAGTACTTAAAATGCCCTTTCATATAGGCGGCCATTTTAATGCTGGACGCCTCATTTTGATGCTGTTCAAAAAGTTTGATAATATTTTTTAAGGGTTCCATGTTTATAAAGATTTGTAGATAAATGTATAATATTTAACGATTAATGGCTATTTTTGGAAGATAAAGAACTTTTTTGAAGTTGACCATCTTCATCACACATGAAAAAAACATATTTTAAATTACTCTTACTGCTCACTATTTTCTTAATGGGTACTGCATGTAAAAAGTTGGGTAAATATAGTAATCCCAATTTAATCTCAAATGGAACTTGGAATCCAGAATTGGCGGTTCCACTGGCTTTTGCTGAGTTTGGTGTATATGATATTTTAGCACATACAGATAGTACTGATTTATTGGTTATTGACCCAAATACAGGTCAATTGGCATTGGTTTATAAAGGTGAATTGGTTTCGTTTTCTGCAGAAAATTTTATTAGCATTCCGGATTTAACAGCTCAAGAAAATTTTAATTCAACTGATTTTAATTTATTGCCATTTCCAACTTTTAATGGCACAGCTACTGTTTCAAGTGATCAAAGTTGGATGCTTCCAATAAGTAATGGGATTGAATTTCATACGATTAAGTTTAAAGGTGGTCAATTAAATTTTAGTTTCACTTCTGATTTTAAACATGACATCAACTTGAACATACAGTTTCCTTATTTAATAAAAAATGGGAATGCTGTAGCAATGAATTTGACTGGAATCTATACAGGAACTAGTCCAACAGTGGTAAGTGGATCACTTGATTTAGCTGGTGTAGTAGCAAATTTAACAGATGGAGGAACAAGCGTTAATACCTTTAATGCGGAATTAAATGTGACCGTAAATGGAACAGGTGGACCTGTATTGGGAACTGAAAATGTAGTTGTTAGTATTGATTTTGTTAACATGGCTTATGAAAATGCCACAGGTTATTTTGGAAATCAAAATTTTGATTTGGGTCAGGATTCCATTTTAATTAAAGTATTTAACAACGCGCTTAATGGTTATTTTGAATTAACAAACCCAAAGATTAAATTAGAAATGATTAATTCATTTGGATTTCCAGTTGAAGTGGCATTAAATAATTTAAAAACTGTTAATTTAAATAATGGAAATTCTTTTGTGCTAGCTGGTTATCAGAATCCAATAGCCATTTTAGCACCTTTGGTGATGGGTAATTCAAAAACTACCGCTATTGAATTAAACAGTTCAAATACATCCAATATTTCCGCTATAATTACACCAACACCAAAGTATTTTTATTATGAAGCTGATGCAACTGCTAATCCTGATGGACCAGGGACAAATCTTAACTTTATATTAGATACATCTCGATTTAGAATCAATGCTGAATTAGAATTACCTTTAGAAGGATTTGCTTATGGATTTGAGTTTAGAGACACCTTGGCATTTGATTTCACTGACGATATAGAAGAAATCTCATCTATTTTATTTCGCATCATAGTAAATAATGGTTTTCCTGTAAATCTCAGTGCCAAGATCGCTTTCGCGGACGAAAATTTTGTACAATTATTGGATATTACAGATGGATTCGAATTAGTAGTGGCCAGTGGAGAAGTGAATCAAAATGGAATTGTTTTTTCCCCAACTGAGAAAATTACAGATTTATTAATCGAGCGGGTTAATTTACCTCAAGTTGAAAAAGCAAAGCATATTATTATCACCATAGTTGGAGAAACGCCAGATGCTCAAAATGGTCAATCTGTAAAAATGTTAGACACCTATAAAATTGGCGTTAATTTAGGTATGAAAGTAAACGGTTCTATTCAATTTTAAAAAATAATTATGTTTAAACAATTATTATTAAGTATAGGATTTGTTTCCATGGTTTTTTTTGGGATTACTCAACCTAACTTTTCCCAATATAATATTAACAACACTGCGCAGTCTCAGTACTTAAATCCGGCTTTTCGTCCATCTTCGAAGGTAGGGATTTCAATTGCACCTTTTAGTAATTTATTCAACATTCAGTTTTTGCATACTGGTTTTGCTTTGGATGATGTGCTTGAACCAAGAACAAATAGCGACACCATAGATATCAATTTAGATAATCTTTTAGATAACTTGAATGAGGTAAATTACTTGGATTTTAATATGCAAAATGAGTTCTTAGCATTTCATATTACTACAAGAAAGACAAATATCAATTTTACTTTTAATAACATTGTTAAATCTGGTTTTTCCTACCCAATAGACTTATTAAAATTTGCTTATTACGGAAATGGTGGCGAAGAGTTTTTAGGCAAGCGAGTGTCATTTGATAATTTGGGAGTAGATGTGTTAATGTATCTCGAATTTGGTTTAGGCATGAATAGAAAAATTGGAAAAAAATTGACAGTTGGGGCTAAATTTAAGTACTTAATTGGGGTTGCCAATTTACAAACCGCTCATAGTCAGTTTGGTTTTTATACCGACCCAAAAACTTATGCTTTGCAAGTTGATGGTGCAATGGAATTCAATTATAATAATTTGGTAGCCATAGAAAATTTGAATAATAACTTTTCCGACCCTACTTATGTCTTTAAAAATATCATTGGGACTAAAAATAAAGGATTTGCTTATGATTTTGGTGCGACATATCAATTAACAAAAAAAATTCAATTATCTGCCAGTGTAATCGATTTAGGAAAGATTGATTGGAATGAAAATGTTACAAATTACAAAGTAGCTCCATTTACTTTTGAATACAAAGGCATAGATGTAAATAAGTACTTAAATGATACAAGCGATTATTTTCAAGAATTAGCGGATTCCTTAGAAAAAATCACTACCGTCACTACTTCACATGATTCCTATTCAACGAAACTTTATTCTAAGTTTTATGTAGGTGGAAATTTTGATATAACCAAGTTTTTGAATGTGGGTGCAGTTTGGTATAATTCTTTTAACCCAAGCAGATACATTACAGCATTGAATTTGTCTGGAAACGTGAAATTGAAGCATTGGATCGGTTTTTCTGCCAATATTTCCTTCTATAATTATAAAGATGTGAATGTGGGAACTGGAATAAATGTTAGAGGTGGGCCGCTACAATTATACTTCATGACTGACAATATTTTTGCAATTATTGATCCTGAAGGCACAAAAAATATTCATTTTAATTTTGGAATGAGCTTTCAAATTGGCAAGTCACATGACTATAAAAGCAAGGGACTTTCAATTTTATAATAAATTAGAACACAATTTCGTTTATAAGGAGTAATTTTGCAAGAAATTTAGTAAGTCTCTTTAAAACTTGGAGACTATTTATAGCATGAAGTCTTTAATATTAGTCACTTTCTTTTTTTATACTGCAGTAGTTTTCGGACAAATACTGAATCACTCAAATGGTGAACTTTTTACTGAAGACCCTAGATTTAATGTCAATTTTATAAAAAAT
>CBDUKB010000181.1:0-6183 GCA_965367695.1 uncultured Putridiphycobacter sp. | reverse complement strand
GATACCAATGCTACCAATACCCAAATTTCTGATATGAGGCTGGAGTTAAACGTGGAATATCGATTTCAATTTTCTGAATTTTTAAAAGCAGCAGTTTTTATGGATGCTGGAAATATTTGGAAGTTGCAAGATGACCCCGAAAATACTGAAGATGATTTAAGTGTATTCGGAAAAGATTTTATTAATCAAGTGGCAATGGGTGCTGGCTTTGGTTTGAGGTTGGATTTTGATTTTTTTATTGTTAGATTAGATGCAGCAATTCCAGTTCACAACCCTTATATGTTTGATGGTGAACGTTGGATTTGGGAAGATAGAAATAAATATAAAGCAATTCTAAATACTTTGCCAGACAGTCATGTAAATAGTCTAAAAAGACCTTTTTCACCTACCTTGAGTTTTGGTATCGGATATCCATTTTAAAAAGATGAAAATTTTAAAAAAATTAATGTTGTTCTTGTTTGTGACGCCTTCATTTTTTAGCATTGGGCAATTTAAAAATGTACTGTTACCCTTGCCCAAATCAGCCACTTATTTTTATTCTCAAGTAGAGCCTTCCATTTTCATTAATCCCAATGACCCGGCTAAAGTTGTAGCAGGTAGTGTGATGAATGATTATTACTATTCAAAAGATTCGGGCAATACTTGGCATGCCAAGTCAATGGTGAGTCGTTTTGGGGTAAACGGTGATCCTTGTTTGTTGGTGGATCAAAAAGGATTTTATTATTACTTTCATTTATCTAATTTAAAAGGAGAAAGACTAAAAGGAGGTATTGTTTGTCAACGTTCTCGTTTTTTAAAGGGGAGGTTTAAACGTAAAACACATACTTTGGTCAATGGTAAATATCACGATAAAGAATGGGCGGTTTCGAATCCATTGAATGGAGAGATTTATTTAACGTGGACGCAATTTGACGCTTATAATTCTTCAGACCCAAGGGATAGAAGTAATATTTTATTTTCTAAAAGTACCAATTATGGGAAAGTCTGGTCTACACCCCGAGTGATTTCAAAATATTCGGGGGACTGTAAAGACAATGATGATACGGCTGAAGGCGCGGTTCCGGCGGTTGGACCTAAAGGGCAGATTTATGTTTCTTGGGCAAGAAGTGAGAAGATTTATTTTAATAAATCACTGGACGGAGGAACTACATGGTTGCAAGCAGAAAAAGAAATAGGCATTCAAAAAAATGGATGGACACTTGAAGTACCAGGTATTTATCGCTGTAATGGCTTACCCATTACGGCATGCGATATTTCAAACTCAGCCTATAGGGGAACCGTGTATGTCAATTGGGCGGACCAAAGAAATGGGGATGATGACACTGATATCTGGTTGAAAAAAAGTACTGATGGTGGTGAAAGCTGGTCAGGGCCTATAAAAGTAAACACAGATAGTCAAAAAGCACATCAGTTTTTTACTTGGATGACAGTTGACCAAGTTACAGGAGTAGTTTATTGTGTGTTTTATGACCGAAGAAATACAAAGGGAAATGAAACAAATGTTTATTTAGCGGTCTCCGAAAATGGAGGAACTTCCTTTAAGAATTATAAAATTAGCAATACCGCCTTTGTTCCCAATCCAAAAATATTTTTTGGCGATTACACTAATATTTCAGTGCATAATGGAATGATTCGACCAATTTGGACACGTTTGGATGATACAAAAATTTCCTTGTTCACAGCCATTATCAATCAAGCACAATTAAGTGCTGTTAGTGCTGAATAATTTGGATTTGGTCTTTTCCGAAGTAGTATTTTTCTGAAGACTTGTATTGGGCAATGTTTGGCGCTTTTACCCCTTTTTCAATGATGTTGATACCCGTCAATATTCTTGCTTCGTCCCACAATTCAGCTTCAATAAAATTATTTAAGGTCTGTTTACCACCTTCAATAATTACCGACTGTACATCTAATTCATAGAGCTTGTAAACAATATTTTTAATTGAAAATGGACTTACTTTTATGTATTCAACTTGGGAATAAATTTCAGATTTTTGTGTATTAAATATATAAGTTTTACTTGCTCCATCATTCATTTTGTAAGTAGCTACATCAAGCTTACAAGTTGGGTCAAGCACAATGCGTATGGGATTTGTTCCAGACACCATTCGAGTAGTTAAACTGGGGTTGTCATTCTCCACTGTTTTTCTGCCCACTAATATTCCAGCTTCTTGGGCCCTCCATTGATGTACCAAAGTTTTTGTTGAAGGTTGGGTAATCCAAAGGATTCCTTTCTCTTGTTCATTGCGTTGCATGTCAATCATACCATTTGATGACTGTGCCCATTTTAAGATAATGAACGGTCTTTGTTTTGCATGAAAAGTAAAAAAACGACGGTTTAATAATTGTGATTCTTTTTCCAATACGCCCACTTTTACATCAATGCCCGCTTTTTTTAATTTATCAATCCCTTTGCCTGCTACTTCAGCATAAGGGTCTACACATCCAATTACCACCCTAGGAATTTTTGATTCAATGATGAGGTTGGCGCAGGGAGGTGTTTTTCCAAAATGTGCACAGGGTTCTAAATTGACATAGATGGTAGATTCACTCAGTAAAGTCTTGTCTTGTACCGCTGCAATGGCATTGACTTCAGCATGCGCTTCCCCATATTTTTGATGGTAACCTTCTCCAATGATTTTGTGATCATGAACCACCACACTACCCACCAAAGGGTTTGGTGCTGCTTCACCTAATCCTAATTTGGCTAGCTGAATGCACCTGAATAAAAACTGTTCATCAGAAGACATGGATGGAAACTACTCTTTTGTGATTAATGAATGCGTGACTGATTGATCTTTTGCAATTACTTTAATTAAATAAGTTCCTTTTGAAATATGTCCAAGTTCAATTTGTTGGTTATTTAAAATAAAAGTGCCAATTAATTGCTGATTCAGATTGTATAATTCAACAATTCCCTCTTCAATTGGAATGTTTAATATATTGTTGACAGGGTTCGGGTAAACTGAAATTTTACTCGGTGCTTTTTCAATATTTAATGTTGGATTTGGATGGTTGTATTGTGCCAAAAAATTCCAGGTTATGACCGCACCCGAGGTATCGTTTACAACTGGGATTAAAAAAATATGATCAGCCCCATTCATTTTCCAGTGCTCCAAAGGAGTGGTACAATCATAAATTACTCTTTCGATTGTAATGCCGTCATTAACATTGTCGGCAATATTAATAATGGTTGAATCTGACCCGTTCCACCCATTTGCTTCTTTCAATTTACTAATGGTAGGGTTTACCAAACTTAATGAAGGCAAAGGTGTCCCTGCATAAGGCACTGTTCCGTCCATGGTTCCATGTACTTGCATCACCGGACGGGGTATACTTGGGTTATAAGCTGCCAAATCAATGTCCGACATGGTACCAATATGACAAACCGCTGCTGCAATTTGACCATCCATCACATTCAATGCGTTAAAAGTCATAATAGCACCCATTGATATGCCGACAAAATAAACCCTTGAACGATCAATATTGTAGTTGTCAACCATGTGTTCAATCATGGTTTGAAAAAAAGCAATATCATTGGCAGTAGAAGCCAACAAAGTATTATTATTCCAAGAACTTGTTCCCCCCCAATTATCAAGTCCTTGCAAGTATAAAGGAATGAACCTTGCCGTGTCGGCAATAAAGTTTAAACCAGCCCCTGCTAATCCTTGTGCTGTGCCACCAAGACCATGTAAAATAACACCCAAGGGTGCCGATTCTGAATTTTGGTAATTTTGAGGAATGTATTCTATGTAGGTCCTTGTTTCTTGTCCAACAGTAATCGACCCATTATTTTGTTGGGAGATGGCGTTGAAGGAAAAAGAAAGTAATATTAGTAGTATAAAATTTTTCATTTCATTGTGATTATCCTTCAAATTTAGATAGTTTTGCCATTATAACCTTAATTATTTTTTCTTCTTCTTTAAATAAGTGAGATTAAATACAATAAAACGACAATAACATGCAAGTAAGAGACCTAGAACCAAAAGCAGTTTGGAACCATTTTGAAGATTTAAATGCCGTACCACGCCCTTCGAAAAAAGAAGAGAAAGTAAGAGCATTTATGAAAGATTTTGGTAAAAGTTTGGGTTTTGAAACATTGGAAGATGCTATCGGAAATATTGTTATAAAAAAACCTGCTAGTCAAGGGATGGAAAATCGCAAGAAGGTGATTATTCAAACACACCTTGACATGGTACACCAGAAAAACGAAGACACTAATTTCGATTTTCTGACTCAAGGAATTGAGTCTTTTATTGATGGTGATTGGGTGACTGCAAATGGTACTACCTTAGGAGCAGATAATGGTATGGGTGTGGCTTGTGCCATGACCTTATTGTCTTCAACAGATATTGCTCATCCAGCCTTGGAATGCTTGTTTACTGTGGATGAAGAAACAGGAATGACTGGTGCAAAGAAATTGGACGGGAGCCTATTGGATGGTAAAATATTATTGAACTTAGATACTGAAGATGATGATGAAATTTCTATCGGTTGTGCCGGTGGAATTGATACCAACACCAGTTATACTTATCAAACTGTTCCTTGTCCAGCTAACACAAAAGCCTTTAAGGTTAAATTATCTGGCTTAAAAGGTGGACATTCAGGAATGGAAATCAATTTGGGCAGGGGAAATGCCAATTTATTATTGAACCGTCTTTTATTTCAAGTGAGTACAAAATACAATGTCGGTTTATTTGAATTTGATGGTGGTAGTTTAAGAAATGCTATTCCAAGAGAAGCCACTTGTAAAATAACTGTCAACGAAGGAGATGTAAGTAAATTTGAAAGCTTCTTAAATTCAGAAGCTGCAGAAATAATGGCGGAGTATAGTGTGGTGGAGCCTAACTTTAAAGTTGAAATGACTGGGATTGATTTGCCAGCAACTATATTACATCAAGACGAATTTGAATGCATCATGGAAGTGTTGTACAACACCCCAAATGCCGTTTGGAAAATGAGCGATAAAATTGAAGGTTTAGTAGAAACTTCTTCTTCATTGGCAAGAGTGATTATTAAAGATGGAGAATTTATTACACAATCACTACAAAGAAGTATGATTGAGTCGGGTAAAAATGATGTAGCGACCGCCATGCGTTTAAATTATGCAAGAATGGGAGCAAGTGTGGTGCAAAGTGGAGACTATCCAGGATGGGCACCTAATCCAACTTCAGCTATTTTAAAAATAGTGGTCGATAAATACGAAACTTTATTTAAAGAAACACCAAACGTACAAGCTTGTCACGCAGGACTTGAATGTGGTATTTTACAAGAGCATTTACACGATTGTGACATGGTGTCCTTTGGTCCAACCATTAGAAATCCACACTCTCCAGATGAAAAAGTAAACATTGCTTCCGTTCAAAAATTCTGGGGATACTTATTAGAAGTGTTGAAGGATATACCGGTTGTTTAGTTAGTAGTTATTGGTTTCTAGTCGTTAGTCAAATAGATTTCCCTCCTTGAGGAGGGATAAAGGGAGGTGACTTTTTTGGTTTTTAGTTAAAAAGATTTCCCTCCCCCGATCGTAATCGTAATCGGGATGGGGACCGAGGGGGGTGATTATTGAGTATTGCCAACCGACGCCTGAGGATAAAATGGATGGAATCTATTTTATGGTCTCGAAGGCTGAGGAGGGATAAAGGGAGGTGACTTTTTTGGTTCTTCAGTTTTTTTTTCACCTTGAAATTCAGCAGTATATTACTTTTTTGTTTTAAATTTACTATTGATGAGAACTAAAGTACTGCTTATTTTTCTATTGTGTCATTCCTTGATATTTGCACAGCCAATTTTGAACGAAAGCTATAGTTTAGGAGCTGATGGTAGTATTTTCAGCAGTATTTTAGCTACTGATTCATGTTATTATGTTTCAGGAATGCAAGTTTATGAACAAGGACAAGATTTACAAGAAGGCGTGTTTATACGCTTCAATTTAGATGGGACAATTTCAGACACTTCTTTTTATAGAAATGATACGGTTGAATACATATTCTGGGAAAGCCCGAACCTAATTAAGACTTTAGATGGCAATTTTGCTAAAACTTTTACGGTAGCTCCTGTAAATGGTCATTATCATTTTGGTTTTATCAAACTAAAACCGAATGGGGATACTTTATTGTTTAAAACCTATATGGATATTTACAATCAAAATCAAAATGATTGGGTGTTACAACCTGGAGGCTT
>CBDUKB010000180.1:0-6330 GCA_965367695.1 uncultured Putridiphycobacter sp. | reverse complement strand
GGGGATTGCGCAGAACAACATGAACCGATTGACCAAAGGCGAGCTATTGAAGCAGTTTGGTACACTGGAAGAATGATGGGGGAAACAGTTGCACAAACAATCTGTGATAATCGAAAGGCATACCAACCCGGTAATTGGTTTAATTCCGCTAAGTTTATGGATATTGAATATCAAACTTATGGCTGGGTTTGGGCGCAACCAAAAGATAATGAAGAAAGGTTCTACTGGCAACATGCCAATAAAGACATAGCAATTCATTTAAATTTCGACAAGCATTCGCATCAATTTATTGGAATTAATACGTTTGGAATCCGCATGCGCCACGAGTTTTTTGATAAAGCATTGAATGAAAAAAAAACTGTTCAGTATGTTTTAGAACATTTAGCGGACGCTAATTTTGATCCTGAGTTTTATAGAACATATGAGAAGGATATGATACATCAATTCAATACAATGCATAATTGTAATGTGAAATTGAAGAAGAAAAGTTGGAAACGAATTTTTCAAACCCATTAAAGCGGAAATATGAAGTTACTTAAATACATAGGGATGGGCGTTTTCTTGTTGGGGTTAGCCATATTCACATCAATTCCTTTTGTTGGACATGTTGAATTATCTACAGATACTTTGAATAAAAGTTTAACAGAGCATGAATTCGCTAGTTTATATGAACCACTCAGTAAAAACTTGGTTGGCAAAACATTCCATACAACATTCAGTTTTTCACGAGAATTTATTCATCAATTTAACGACGTAAATGAAGATTTAAAAAAGCAAAAAGCTTGGGAAAAAGTGATGTGGACACCTCCTGAAGATATCGCTTTAAAAATGACTCAAAATGCGAGTAGTGGCTTGGTCGTTAGCAACAAGGTGTTGTTTTTATTTCTCACTTTTGGCTTCGGCATCATTGGAGCATTATTATACATATTTGCAACAGTAAGTATGCAAGGCGCCCCTGGAATTAAAAATGATGGGATTTATCATGATAGTGCTGTCAACAGAGGGTGGATAGGGATTTTAACCGGTGTGTGGTTAGTTACTTTTTATGTGGTTTTATATTTCCATCCGTATGCATTTGCGGATGTTATTAGTATCACTGACCCAATTAAACAGCTCTTCATTAAAAATGAAAGCGCGTCAAAATGGTTTTTATACGGATTATTATATACCGTGTCAATGACAATTATGGGCTTGAGAATGATATTTAAGTACCGGCACAATAATTACCAGATTGTTAGAACAATTGTGGTGGTGTTATTCCAAATTATTTTTGCCTTTTTATTGGTAGAAATACTGCCAATGTTTGGACTGCCAGGCAAAGATCTGAAAAACGCTTGGCCTCTTGACTATTATTTTTTATTCGACTGGAATGTTGAGAAGCTTATTGCAGCTGGCCATTTTGGTAAATTTATGTTTGTGTGGGGGATCGTCTTGTCAGTAATAATAGTGCCAACATTGGTGTATTTTTACGGGAAGCGTTGGTATTGTTCTTGGGTGTGCGGTTGTGGTGGTTTAGCTGAGACATTAGGAGACCCGTATCGTCAATTGTCGAATAAAAAAATGTGGACATGGAAAATGGAGCGTTGGATGATACATTTAGTGTTGGTATTTGCAGTTGTGATGACATTGTTTACAGGGTATCACACTTATAACGTTTTTGTAAATCCCAACATGGACCATAAAGAAATTTTATTTGGAATATCGGCTTTTGATGTCAGACAATGGTACGGTTTTTTAATTGGGTCAATATTTGCAGGCGTTATTGGAACAGGGTTTTATCCAATTTTCGGAAACAGAACTTGGTGTCGCTTCGGATGTCCGCTTGCCGCTTATATGGGAATTGTTCAGCGATTTAAATCAAGGTTTAGAATTACCACAAATGGCGGTCAGTGTATTTCTTGTGGAAATTGTTCTACCTACTGTGAGCAAGGAATTGACGTCAGAGCATATGCGCAAAAGGGTCAAAACATAGTCAGAGCCTCTTGTGTTGGTTGTGGTGTTTGTTCAGCTGTTTGCCCTCGAGGCGTTTTAAAACTCGAAAATGGCCCAGAAGCGGGCAGAATTAAATCCGACAATCCAATTGTTTTTGGCAACGACGGATTTAAAATTGAATCCTAACATCCCCAATCAAAAAAATGACTTTAAAAAACATTGCTGTAATTATTCCTGCTATCAATGAGGAAGCATCTATTGGAAAAGTAATTAATGATCTTCCTAAAGAACAAATCATGAATATTGTTGTTGGAAATAACGCTTCTACAGATAATACAAAACAAGTGGCTGAAAAAGCGGGTGCAATTGTGGTAGATGAAGTGAATAAAGGATATGGATGGGCTTGTTTAAAGGCAATGGATCATATAGCTAGCTGGTCCGTTAAACCTGAAATAGTGGTTTTTATTGATGGTGATTATTCAGATTATCCTGAAGAGTTACCAGCGCTTGTTAAACCCATCCTTGAAAGCGACATTGATTTAGTAATTGGCTCAAGAGCACTTGGAAAAAAGGTAAAAGGATCCATGACTTTTCCTCAAATATTTGGAAATTGGCTTGCAACTAGGTTAATGCGTATTTTTTATGGTGTAAAATACACAGACCTTGGGCCCTTTAGAGCAATTAAATACAACAAATTATTAGAATTAAATATGTCTGATAAAACTTATGGATGGACCATAGAAATGCAGTTAAAAGCTGCAAATCAAAAAATGACATACGTTGAAGTGCCCGTTAACTATAAAAAACGAATCGGTGTTTCAAAAGTGTCAGGAACCATTAAGGGGGCATTAATGGCTGGTTATAAAATAATTGGAGCGGTTTTCAAATATAAATTCGTTAAGTAATTTTGACTTTATCGCCCATAATAATATCCCATAATCCTTGGAAGTTATTAACAATCCACCTCAATTATGATATAAAAAAAGTATCTTTGGTTACTTATATTAAACCATAATTAATGGGCAAAATAATTGCAATTACAAATCAAAAAGGAGGGGTTGGAAAAACCACTACAGCTATTAATTTAGGTGCTAGTTTTGGGGTTTTAGAATACAAAACATTAATTGTGGATGCTGACCCTCAAGCTAACGCAACAAGTGGTACAGGATTTGACCCTCGAGAGGTAGAGGCAAGTATATATGATTGCTTGGTGAATGATGTTGATGTGAGAGGATTAATAAAGGAGACTGATAACCCGAATTTGTTCATTTTACCAGCTCATATCGATTTGGTTGGTGCTGAATTGGAGATGATTAGTATGGCGAACCGTGAGCATAGGTTAAAAATAGCTTTGGAACAAATTAAAGATGATTTTGATTTCATAATTATTGATTGCTCACCATCTCTTGGTTTAATTACTGTAAATTCTTTAACTGCAGCAGACTCAGTTATTATTCCAGTACAATGCGAGTACTTTGCTCTGGAAGGTCTCGGTAAATTATTAAATACAATTAAGATTATTCAATCTCGTCTTAATCCAGATCTTGATATAGAAGGCATAGTACTTACTTTGTATGATACACGATTAAGATTAGCAAACCAAGTTGTAGATGAAGTAAAAACTCATTTTCAAGAATTGGTATTTGAAACAATTATTCACCGAAATACACGTTTAGGAGAAGCGCCTAGCTTTGGTGAAACTATCATTATGCATGATGCTACTTGTAAAGGCGCTATAAATTATTTGAATTTTGCTAGAGAAGTTTTACAGAAAAATGACCTTACAAAAATCAAAAATCGCGATAAACAAATCATTTAATGACTAAGAAAAGAGCTTTAGGAAAAGGACTTAGCGCTTTGCTTGAAAGTGCATCTACTGATATCAATCCAGGTTATCAGTCTGCAGGTGGAAATCAAACAATTGGAGCCATAGCCTCAATTGCAATTGGTCAAATAGAAGCAAATCCATTTAATCCGCGAACAAACTTTGAAGAAGATGCTTTAAATGAATTGGCGAGTTCTATTAAAGAACATGGAATAATACAACCATTAACCGTCCGTAAGTTAGGGCGAGATAAATACCAGTTAATTTCGGGTGAACGTAGGTTTAGAGCTTCCCAAATAGCTGGACTATCAGAAATACCTTGTTACATAAGAGTTGCTAATGATTCTACCATGTTGGAAATGGCATTGGTAGAAAATATACAGCGTGAAGACTTAAATGCAATTGAAGTAGCATTATCTTATCAAAGATTAATTGATGAATGTAATTTTACACAAGAAAATTTAGGACAAAAACTAGGTAAGAGTCGGTCAAATATTACTAATTATTTAAGATTGCTAAGACTGCCAGTTTAGGTTCAGATTGGTGTAAGAGAGGGACTTATTTCAATGGGACATGCTAGGGCGTTGGTTTCTGCGGGAGATGAGCAACGACAAGAAGAGTTGTTTACAAAGGTGCTTATTGATCAATTGTCGGTTAGAGATTTGGAAAGGATTATAAAAGGTAAAACAGTAAGTAGTACAGCGGCCATAAAACCCGCTCCTGTTCTTTCATCTGTCATTCAAGCATCTCAGCAGTATTTAGCAGAAAAAGTTAATTCTACTGTTAACATTAAGGCTTCTGAGAAAGGAAAAGGTAAGTTAATTATCGATTTTAAGTCAGAAAAAGAACTTGAAAAGATTTTGAATTTATTAAACGACTAAATTTTTTACATGAAAAGCATTTTAACCATTTTAATTATCGGTTTTGCTTTTAATGCGTGGTCTCAATCTGATTCATCCTATATTCATCAGAGAAAAAAAGCAGCAATTTTATCAGCTGTTTTGCCTGGCTCAGGTCAAATTTACAATGAGTTTGGTCACAGAAAAGTACAAGGCAGAAAAAATATATCGTGGTGGAGAGCGCCATTATATGTTGGAGGAATGGTATTTACAGCTTATTTAGGTTATACCAATGCCGACTCGGCACGAATCTATAAAAAGGAATGGTTGTATCGAGACGCTTATGGAGACAATATTAATTTGTATCCAAAATTTACTGGCTTATCAAAGTTTGAAGTTCAGCAGAGTTTTGAATTGAAGGCTAAGTATAGAGATTATGCCATTGCAGGTTTTGCATTGGTTTATGCCCTTAATATTGTAGATGCATTTGTAGATGCTCATTTTGTAACCTTTGATGTGTCCGATAATCTTTCCTTAAATCTAAGGCCTAAGTATTTTATGAATAATGAATTCGGTTGTTCCTTAGCTCTTAATTTTAAGTAATTCTTTTTTATCTTTCTACGGGTAATTTAGCCTGCACTATAATTGCTCAGTTTTAATAATACAATACATGGTTATTTAAAACAAAAAAAAGCTGCTCCACAAATTGGAACAGCTTCTCGTTTTAGTCGTTGTATAAAATTATTTTGTCAATTTCACATTAATAATGAATCCAACTTCGTTTGCAATTAAGTAATCTACAGGTACACCTTCACTTCCTTCAACATGGTAATTCATACCCCACATTGTTCTATCTATCGCAAATTTCTCAGATGAAATAGTAACTACTTCAGCTTCTTCGTTTACTTGAATATTAGCATTAAAACTGATGCTTTTAGTAGAGTCTAAAATCGTAAGATTTCCAGTTACAACTGAGTTGTAATCACCACTTCCAGTAGCAACACTTGCTAATTCAAATTTTGCTGTTGGGTTTACTTCAACATTAAAAAAGTCAGCACTTTTTAAGTGACCAGTTAATTTTTCAGTTTGCTCAGCATCACCTTCAAAATTTTCCACTAGTAATGAGTTCATGTCTATCGTAATTGTTGCATTTTCAACTGATCCATTGCTTACAGAAACCTCTGCTGATTGTAGCATGATTTTTCCAAATCTTGCGCCAGTTCCTCCTAGGTGAGAAGCAAACCATTGTACATTACTTCCTTCTGCAATTGTAGAAAGATTAATTGACTCTTCAGTTGTGTTGTTTTCAATAGCAACTGCATCACTCGCTTCAACTTCTTTACCGTTGTCCGTGCAAGCAGTAAAAATTAGACCTAAGGCTAAGGCCGATAAAATCATTTTATTCATTGTGTTTTTTTTATTTGTTAATTTGATTGCAAATGTAAAAAATCAAAGTGAACAGAAATGAATGCCATCTACTTAAATGTGACTATCAATCGCTTTATTAACATAAGTTAATGTAAAGGCCTAGTATATTTAAAAATAACCCCAGTAGCAATTTTTTAATTTTATTAGACAATCTGATCAATTAAATCGATCTTTTTAACTCACCCGTTTGGATGAAATCGGCTTTTTAAAGGATTTTCACCCGATTGATTGTTGAGATTCCGATTTTCAATATATATTATTGTGATGCAGAAATTAATGTCAGCACAAACTTTGTAACCTATAAAA
>CBDUKB010000179.1:0-6401 GCA_965367695.1 uncultured Putridiphycobacter sp. | reverse complement strand
AGGGTTGTATTTCCCCAAGCCCCAACCTGGACCTAAATCACGGCGAATTGGATGTTCAGGATATTTTATTTTCCATAATTCATGAATAGGAGGGTTGTAGTAACCATTTACTTTACCATAGCGATCATAACTTAAGGCAATATTTGGCACTTCATTTTTTTGCATTAAATCTTCTTTTTGAGGGTTTGCCCTGCAAGGCCAGTAACCCAAAATAAAATACATGAATTGTTGCTCTGTGATGAGTTGAGTTCCGGTAAACGTTTCTCCGTTTCTTGTGACAATGGCAAAAGAAAGTATGCTGCTATTTGCACCTGGAATGATTCCAATAGCAAATTCTGTTTTTCTTTGACAATTAGCTACATGCATTGAATGCATTATCAAGACAAAAAACAAAAATTGCCAAATATATTTTTTATAAAAAATAACAGCCATCAATTAATAATACGAAAATATGTGAACGCTTGTTTCATAGTCAGCTTAAAAGAAAGAATAATGCCAAAATTTACCACTTAATTTCGGTTCCCCGTCAATTTGTCAGTTAAACAGTGAATGGTATAAACTTTGAATATGGAGTATTGTTATTAAAATATAATTTTAAACATGGCAACAAAAGGAACAATTAACGTACAAACGGAAAATATTTTTCCATTAATTAAGCGCTTTTTATATAGCGATCACGAGATTTTTTTAAGAGAGTTAGTTTCAAACGCAGTCGATTCTACTTCTAAACTAAAAGTATTAAGTGTAGCAGGAGAAGTAAAAGGTGAACTCGGTGATACCCGCATAGAAATTTCAATTGACAAGGAAGCAAAAACTTTAACTGTTAAAGACAGAGGGATTGGTTTAACAGAAGCGGAAATTGAAAAATACATCAATCAAATCGCTTTTTCAGGCGCAGAAGAATTTGTTAAAAAATACGAAGGGAAAGAAGGGGCTGAGCAAATTATTGGTCACTTTGGTTTAGGATTTTATTCTGCATTTATGGTGGCAGAAAAAGTTCAAATTAAAACACTTTCATTCCAAGAAGGAGCTGAGGCTGTAATGTGGGAAAGTGATGGCACTCCAGAATACACAATTACCCCCATTGATAAAAAAGATAGAGGAGCAGAAATAGTATTGCATATTGCTGAAGATTCATTGGAGTTTTTAGAAGAAGCAAGAATTTCAACCTTATTAAATAAATACTGTAAGTTTTTACCAGTAGAAATTGTTTTTGGTGAAAAAACAGAAAAAATTGACGATCCAAAAGGAGAGAAAGATGAAGAAGGAAAAGTAAAACAAGTAGATGTTACTTCACCTAGAATTATTAATAATACCAATCCTTTATGGGTAAAAGCACCTGCTGATTTAAAAGAAGAAGATTATAAAGCTTTTTACAGAGAACTGTATCCGTCAAGTTTTGATGAGCCTTTATTCCACATTCATTTAAATGTCGATTATCCTTTTAATTTAACAGGGGTATTGTATTTTCCTAAAATTAAAGAAAATGTTGAAATTCAAAAGAATAAAATTCAATTGTACTCTAATCAAGTTTTTATTACTGATTCGGTAGAGCAAATTGTACCTGAGTTTTTAACATTATTACACGGGGTGATTGATTCACCTGATATTCCATTGAATGTATCTCGTTCTTACTTACAAAGTGATGGGAATGTGAAAAAAATTGCTTCGCACATTACTAAAAAGGTAGCAGACAAATTAAATTCCATGTTCAATGAAGACAGAAAAGATTTTGAAGAAAAATGGGATGATTTAAAAGTGTTTGTTGAATATGGTACTTTAACAGACGACAAGTTTGCTGAGAAAGCTGCTAAATTTACCTTATTAAAAAACACTGCAGGTGAATATTATACCATAGATGAATACAAGGAGAAGATTTCAGCTACTCAAACAGATAAGGATGATAAATTAGTAGTGTTATATGCAAACAGTGTAGATGCACAACATCAATTTATTAATAACGCAACCGAAAGAGGGTATGATGTATTGTTATTTGACAGTCCATTAACACCTCATTTCATAGCAAAATTAGAGTCAACATTAGAAAATGTGAGTTTTTCAAGAGTGGATTCAGATACTTTAGATAAATTAATTCAAAAAGATGTTGAATTGCCATCAAAATTATCGGATGAAGAAAAAGAAAAATTGAAACCATTATTCGAAGGAGTTGTGAACAAAGAAAAATTCACAGTTCAGTTTGAAAACATGAGTGAGACGGAAGCTCCAGTTATCATTACTCAACCTGAGTTTATGAGAAGGATGCAAGAACAACAGCGCATGGGCGGTGGTGGCATGTTTGGTGCTTTCCCTGAAATGTTCAATTTTGTTGTCAATGCAAACCATCCAGCTGTGGGTGCATTATTGCGCAAAAAAGGAGATAATAAAACGAAGGTTGCAAAACAGTTAGCCGATTTAGCCATGCTTTCACAAGGTATGTTGAAAGGTGAAGCACTATCTAAATTTATCAATAGAAGTGTTGAGTTAATAGATTAAAATAAAATGTAATAGCAAGAAAGGGAGGACATAGTTCTCCCTTTTTTTTATTTAACCATTAAAAAAAACCTTGGAAGTTGAAGTCCAAGGTTTTTAATTGAGTTGATATTACAATCGTATTTATATTAATACTTGACAATTTTTCGAATGGATTGAATGGTATTGGACTGAATTTTTACAAAATAAATGCCATTTGCAAATTCATTCAAATTTATTGATCCATTATTTGCACCATTCAAACTACTTTGATAGATTACTTTTCCATTCGCATCATTGATAGTGATGTCAATTGAATCATCACCACTATAGGTATAATTAAATTCACCTTTAGAAGGATTTGGGAAGATTGAGAACGCTTGTTCCAATTGATTGTTTTCAGTATTCAATGTACTCACAACATGAATGTCATCAATGGCCATGTCACTTCTAAAGTCATTTCCTGTTATTCCACGTAATCTTATATTTATTACTTGTCCATCATATGCACTTAGGTCTACTGTTTCAACAAACCAGGAATTACCTTTATTGCCGATAATAGGTGAAGACACATCATTAACCCAAGCACCGTTTGCATAAACATCTACGTGCAATTCACCAGTATTAGTACCATACATATGGTAACCAAATTTTAAAACGGTTGCGGTTTCAATGTTAATACAAGGACTCACTAAGTGCGCTTCTTTGTTCGCACAAACAGGGGAGGCAGAAGGCTCCAGATACATGTAGTTCCCACTTGTAGTTCCTGGATTTAAATCCATGCTGGGGCCTGTTGAAGCTGAAGGGGTAGCACCTTCATTTGTTCTCCAATCAATATCATCTCCCAGTCCATTCGCTTCATTGATAAAATCGTTGATGGTAGCACATACTTCTTCTTCACAATTACTCGCAGTAGAACACAATTGAAAGTTTTCAAAATCTTCTGACCAAGGCAAGGAAACAGGAGGGCTATCGCTAAAGCTAAAATTATTTACCAAAGAATCATTTAAATTATTACCATCATTAGTGTAGTTTACCCAAATTAGTAAATTATTGGCCCCATTTATTGCGTTTATTTGATTGGCAAAAGTATGGGTGACAGTAGCTCCTGGATTCAATGGACCAGCATAAGTTTCAGTGACAGTTGTTCCATTGTTAAATTGATAATTAATTGGAATATTTGAAAGTGGGGAAGTACCATTATTGTATAATTCAATTGAAACATCATATCCGTTTGGAGTAATACAGTCGAGTATTGTTGTTCCATTAAAAAAACCATTATTTGAAATGGCAGCATCTAAAGGCATTAAACAACTGTTTACCCCTGCAGCTTGGAATTTAGCAATTGCTCTTCTTCCAACACAATTACTTGTTGATTCTAAAGCCTTAACGCTCCACCAGCTCCCTATAGAAGCGTCTGCTAAAATGGTCATTTCATTTGTTGTAGTATAACCAACTGAGTCCATGTATTTACTTCCAAGTAAACTGACTTCATAGCCGGTAGCACCCGTTACCGGATTCCAACTTACATGCATTGAATCAGTACAAACCCAGTCGACGTTTAATCCGGTTGGTACATCAATAATAGAAAAGGGAAAATGACTTTCACTAGTACTCGCAGCTCTTGTTACTCTCACTTTTACTTCACCACTCACTACTCCATTAGGTACATTCCAACTGAAATATCTTAGAGATGCCCCTACATTTGAAGAAAGTATGGTCCAATTTGCCCCGTTGTCGGTTGTATATTCAACAGTGAACGGACCAGTGTCCCCATGCGCATCCCATCTAATTATTTCTGTTTTTAAAGGATCAAAACTTTCTCCACCAATTGGGTAGGTAAGTACTACTTCATCTGTCACCATTTCGTATACAATATAATACTCTTGAGGTCCTTGAGGAATTGAAAATCCATCAATATCAATGGTGTAAATACCTGCTGCTGGATTATCAACCGTAATTTGTTCCATATTGTTTCTATTATCAACGCCTGGAACTGCAACACTATTTAAAGCTGTTGCATTCAATGTTGTTGATAAAGTCCATGGTAACAATTGAGTTAAGGTTGGATCAGTAATTGTCATGTTGATATCGTTTACTAAAGCAAGAGAAGAACTTGCAGCTCCTTCAAAATCGGTCCAATAAACCATTACTTTTAATTGTGCAATACCGGTAGGTACTGTTAAAGTATGTGTATCGTTGGTTCCTGTTGTGATACTATCAACAATATAATCGTTATTGAAAATTGTTTCATATGCTTTTCTAGCATTCATTCTTCCCCAACCATAAATGTAATCTGGTCCAGGGTTACCTAAATCTTTTCCTGTATTTAGTACCGCAGCTTTGATAAGTCCTGAAGGTGGGTTGTTTCCACTATTCAAGTCCTTATATGCATTGTATAATTGTGCCAATGTTCCAGCAACACCAGGGCAAGCCATTGATGTTCCCGTTTTGGTATCGTAATCATTTGGTTCAATAGTGGAATAGACATTGGTTCCTACCGCACAAATATCTGGCTTGATTCTTCCATCTGAACTTGGCCCCCTACTACTTGAGCTTGCGATATTATCAGTGGAAGTTAAATTACCCACCGCAATCACGTTTTTACCAGATTTATGGCCGCCGGTAATATTTACCCATTGAGATCCAGCAGCAGTATTACCACTTCCGTTGGAGTTTCCAGCTGAAAATACATGTACCAAAGCAGGCATCATTCTTATTTGTTGGTCTAATTGACTCGCTAAAGAAGTGTATCCGGCATTTAAACCGTTCCCATAACTTTTTGAAGTAATGGTTAAATCATTGTTGCTAACTAAACTTGGGACGGTATTATAATTTCCATTATTTGGATCGTATACCAATACTTCAGCACCAAAAGCCATCCCTCTAGTGGTTGGGTCTAAATTTCCTGCTCCTCCAATTATTCCACCTACATGTTCGCCATGGTCACCAGTTTGAGACGCATTCGCATTAAAAAAACGACCAGTGTAATCAATGTGGTTGTTTAATACGCTGTTATCTTGCATCATTACAGTTACACCAGTTCCGTCATATTTTAATCCATTGTCGTATGAAGTTGCTAATGTATTGCTTCGGTGATCAGTCACACCAACTAAATTTTCTGGTTTTTCTGGTCCGTCAATTTGTTCAAAATAATAAAAAGAAGGTATTTTATAAAGCGCATCAAGTTTTGACAAGTCAATTGAAAATTGAACGATCTCCGCATCATTTATCAATTCAACTTTAGCGCCTAAGCTTTCTAATTGACTTTTTATTAAGTCTTTGGAAATTCCTTTAAAATAAATTCCATTGATGCTAATTTTATTCCCGCTTCTTGCCCACTCATCAATATTCATACTCATCAATTCAAGGGATAATTTAAAAGACGGTTCAATGGTGAGCAGATTATGAATGTTAAATTGATTGAAGACGCTTTTTTTTGTATTCCCTTTTATGGCTGCGTAATAACTATTTTTTGGCAAGTAATGAAATAGCTGAACGCCTAAGTTTGCTAGTGCTCTTTTTTCTGCTTGCGAAGGAATATTTTCAAATTGCACGATTCGATAAACATTTCCATTTACTAAAGGTTCATTTTGAAGTCGAACAATTTCATCTCCGAATTTCTCTGCCTTTTTAATTTCGATTGTATTTGTTTTTAAATACAAAGGAATACTAGATTGTCCAAAGACTTCGCCTTGATTAGCAAAGATTAAGCTCAATACTGAAAGAAAAAATACTTTAAATTTAAAATTCATTTAGTTTGGTTTTAATAGTAGATTCTTTAAATGTATGAAATAATGATTTGAAATGAGAAGGGGAGTAAGTAAAAAAACAAAATAATTTTGTAATCCTAAATGACTTTAGCATCATGAAATAGATAAATTTTCAACAAAAAAAAACACGCCTGAGTTAGACGTGTTTTTAATAGCTAT
>CBDUKB010000178.1:0-6404 GCA_965367695.1 uncultured Putridiphycobacter sp. | reverse complement strand
GATGTTAGTAAAATTTTAAGCATGTCTTTCGATTCATTTTCGCAAATGAACAGCGATAATCCAGCGGTGCAATTTACAACTTCGCGGTTTTGGTTAAAATTTTCAATTGAAAATCATTCAGACTTGAACTCCTTTTTTCTTGAAGCTGCAAGACCAATTACCGATCAAATTTATTTTTATAGCATAGAAAACGGTGTCGTAGTAAAGGAAATGATTAATGGTGATGATTTTGATTATTATAAAAAAGATGTTTACCACAGAAAGAATTTATTTCCGATTGAAATTGATAAAGGACAAAAAAAGACTTTTTTAATTGCAGTAGTTAGCGGGGGAGAAGGGGTGTTATTACCTTTGAAAATACATGATAAAACAGCTTTTTACAAACAAGATTATAAAGACCAATTTAAAAATGGGTTCTATTATGGCTTAATGAGTATTATCATTGTAATTTACTTTTTCTTCTACCTTTTACTTCGAGATCGTACTTTTTTGTTTTACATACTCTATGTTTTTTTTCAAGGATTGTTGCAATTTTCTTTGGATGGTTACGCTCACCATCACTTTTTCCCTAATAATGCTTACATGATCAATCGCTTTCCACCGCTTATGGGTGCCATGGCCATTTTGTTTATGTTGGTCTATGTTAATTATTTTTTGAACCTTAAAAGGGCATCACCTCAATTTCATAAGGCTTTTTGGTTGGTTGGTAGTTTAATGTTTATCAGTATAGTATTTACTTTTTTACCAGGAAAATTTCATGCACTTGCGTATCCAATGGTTAACACCTTTAGTCTTTTAAGCATTGTTTTATCTGTAATTGCTATATTTCATCAAAAATTTAAGGGTAGGCGTGTAGATAATTACTTTACTACTGCCTTTGTTGTTTTAATTCTAGGGGCAATACTTTTTATTTTAGGAAACTTTAATATCATAAAAAATTCAACCGTTTCGTTGAACGCATTGAAGATCAGTTCAATTTTTGAGGTCATCATATTGAGTATTTCCATGTCATTTAAATACCGACAATTACAACAAGAAAAACAAGAGGCGCAAGCCATAGCCCTTAAAAATCTAAAGGAAAAAAATATGATCATGGACGAAAGTAATATTCGTCTGGAAAGGCAAGTGATTGAACGAACAAGTGAAATTGAATCTCAACGAGCCGAATTAGCTTATAAGAATGATGAAATTCTATCGAGCATTCAATATGCGAAACGTATTCAAGAAGCAATTTTACCTTCTGATGAGCAAGTAAATAGATTATTAAGTGAAAACTTTATTTTTTATTTGCCGAAAGATGTTGTGAGTGGAGATTTTTATTTTGTTGATCAAAAAGTTGATGGCACCGTTGTTTTTGCAGCAGTTGATTGTACAGGACACGGTGTGCCTGGTGCTTTTATGAGTATTGTAGGTAACAATTATTTAAATCAATCAATTGCTGAAAAAAACTTGAATACGCCAGCTTCTATTTTGGAATTTTTGAATATTGGATTAAGTCAGACTTTGAAAGCTAATAAGGCGGGAGATGTTTTAAGAGATGGAATGGATATGGCGTTGTGTACTTTGAACACTGAACGAAATAGATTAGACTTTGCTGGCGCAAAAAACCCCTTGTATATTATTACACCCCAACCGATAAGAGCAGCATTAAAAGATTTAATAATATGTGAAAATGAATTTTATGGATTGGCATTGATAAAAGGAGATAAACACCCAATCGGTAATCATGTTGACGCCGCATTAAAGTCCTTCCTTAATCATGAGATAACAGTAGAAAAAGGTGAAACAATTTACATTTTCACTGATGGCTTTGCCGATCAATTTGGTGGAGAAAAAGGTAAAAAATTCAATTATAAGCGATTCAGAACGCTTTTGCTTGAGAACGCAGACTTACCCCTGGATGAGCAACAAAATATATTGAAGGCTACTTTTTTTAATTGGAAAGGAACGCTAGATCAAGTTGATGATGTGCTTGTGATTGGGGTGAAAATATAATTAAACAAAGACTTTTGGGTCAAAGGGCTTAATTTCTCCACTTTTTAAGCCATCTAATTTAATACTACCAATTCTAACTCTTACCAAACGTAAAGTTGCGTGGCCTACTGCCGCCGTCATTTTTCTTACTTGTCTATACTTACCTTCGGTGACCGTAATTGAAATCCAACTTGTTGGACCGTGCCTTTCGTCTCTCACTTTTTTTTCTCTTGGTGGAAAATCAATCGGATCTTCAATTACTTTCACTTTGCAAGGAAGCGTCATGTATTTTTCACCTTTGATTCCAATTTCAACCCCATGCATTAATTTTGCAATTGCCGCATCATCAGGGAAACCATCTACTTGTGCGTAGTATTCTTTTTCAACAGATTTTCTTCTGACGTTTTCACTGGTCATCCCATCTGTTGTTAAAAGGATTAAACCTTCCGTGTTTTCATCAAGTCGACCAATGGCCATCATACCTTCAGGAAATTCGTGTAATTCACCTAAAACCTTTTTGGTACGTTTTCCCTTATGAATAAATTGTGAAATAAATCCAAAGGGTTTGTGCAAAGCAAAATGCGTGTGTTCAGCCATTTTTTATTTATCTGATTTTTTAGCAATTCTTTTATCCGGCATAGGTCCTCTTAAATGAATCACTAATCCATTTAAAAAATTTCTCAATATTTGATCTCCGCAATTGCGGTATTTTTCATGTCCTTCAGCCCTGAAAAAAGCGCCTAATTCACTTTCAGTCACCTTAAAATCAACAAGTTTACAAATTGCAACAATGTCAGTATTTGTTAATTTATGCGCGACACGTAGTTTTTTGAAAATATCGTTATTTGTCATGATTAATTATTTTTTCGCAAGGTACTACTCATTTGTCAAATGAGCATCAAACAAGTTTAAAATTCTATGGTATTCATCTACCCAACTACTCGATTTTACAAAGCCATGTGGCTCTATTGGGTATAATGCCATGGTAAATGTCTTTTTTCCTAATTCAATAAATCGCTGATTTAATCGCACCACATCTTGAAACTGAACATTGTCATCTTGCATTCCATGTAAGATTAATAATTCATCCTTTAAATTTTCTGCAAAATATATTGGTGAGCTTTGTTGAAAGGCAAGGCTATCTGTTTCGGGCGTGTTTAAAATATTACTGGTATATGCATCATTATAATGTGCCCAATCAGTGACAGATCGTATTGCCGCACCACATTGAAAATAGTTGGGGTATTTTAATAAGGCCATTATGGTGATAAAACCACCGTAGGAGCCCCCATATATCCCAATTTTATTTTAATCAATTCCTTCTTTATTAATTAAATAACTTCTACCATCAATTTGATCGTTTAAATCTGATTTTCCCATATGACGGTAAATGCTCGTTCTAAAGTCTCGCCCATAGCCTGCACTTGCTGAATAATCAATGTCAATGATAGTATAACCTTTATCACACAATAAATTATGAAACATGTACTCTCTGTAATAACCGCTCCACCAATAATGTGCATTTTGTAAATAGCCAGCACCGTGTACAAACTGAATTGCAGCCCCATTTTTCTTGGAGGGTTCAGGTCGATATATCCTGGCATAAACGGTTTTATTTTCTCTGTTTTTAAACTGAATAATCTCAGGTGTTCTCCATTTATAATTTTTAAAAGCTTGTGTTTGAGAATGGGTTATTTGTAGGGGAGTTTTTCTTGCTTTGTTTTCTGTTAAGTATATCTCCCATGGTTTATTTTGGTAGGAATAACGGTAAGTAATTTGCTTTTCATCAGGAGAAATGCTCACTTCATAATTGCCTTTTTCGGCTAAAATTGGCACCCAAACTTTTGAAGCAATTTCGAAGTGATAAAAATTGCGATTACCAGGATGAGTTTTATTGGCTGTAATATAAAAAAGGGTTCCATCACGACTTAATTTGGCTTCGTGAATTTCAAAAGCACCACTGGTTAATTGTTCGGTTTTCCTATTTTCTAATGAATGAGTATATAAATGGGAATAACCGGTTATTTCTGACTGAAAAAATATTTTGTTTTCATTTGGAAACCAGCCTAGATTTCCCGGTACCATATTCCATCCCGAAACTCCCGGTCCGCCTATCCACGCCTCATCATGCTGATGGTTAACGCATTCCAAACTCCTAGTTTTGGTATGGAAAACACAAATCCAACGGTCTTTGTTGTCATAAGATTTAATTTCAACTAAAGCCTTATCTCCATTTTTATTGAATTTTATTTGGGTATAAATTACTGCTTTTGGTGTACTTCGAATTAAGTCAGTATTGGGTTGGTAGATTTTTAAATATGCGGGATCTAATTTAACTCCAGGTAAATCATCAATAGAAATTTCACCTGATTCACCACTAATGAGGTCCATAAATGCAAAGGTATGTTGGGGATGTTTCGCACCAACATTTGGTCTGGCCTTGATTAATTTTACAGTACCATCAGCTGTGATATAATTAGGCATTTCGGTATAAGTATTTTTTGCATATTCATCTAACCTAAACAAAGTAAAATCATGTTTAAAATTGGTTTCAAATAAGCCAAGTGATTGATTATCTATGGCATAAGTTTTTTGATAGATTGCTGTTTGTTTTTCTCTATTTGCATGATATGCTGCTTCTTCACCTTTTGCTTCTCTTAAAAATTCAAATAAAAACAACTCTTGTCGACTTAAATAATCAAGTTCTTTTTTTTCATTACTTGGCGCTACAAATTTTATTAATTCTTTAAAAGTGCCTTCTTTGTGGTTAAAAATCAAGTAACTTTTTCCGTTTTGAATTAATATTTTATCATCATTAAAAACATGCTTTAAGCGATAATTGTCACTTGCTTTAAATATCAACTTATTTTTATCGTTTTGGACCCAATAAATACCTTTTTTATTTTGAAAGTATTTCGCTCCATTGTCACTCATTTTATATCCGTTCAATGGTAAATCAATCTGAGAAACAAGGTCTAAAGCATTTATACTTTTTGTTTTAATATCATAATTGTATTGGTTTTCATAAGCCAAAGTGTCTTTTTTCCATTTGAAGTAAAGTTGTTCGTTATTTGGTCCCCAGAATACATTATATGGCTGATTTCCTATGAAATCATTTCCTTGCATAATATCACTTAATGACAATTGAGCATTTACATTGAAATGGATAAAGGAAATAATAATGAATAAATAATGATAGCTCATGACTTTTCTTTTGGACTAATTTACTATTTTTAATGTATTCTTTTAAGAAATTTCAATAGTAGGTGTAACTAATTGCAGCTTATCCCGTCCTAACATTGACCTTTGAAAAAAATGACTGTTGATGAATACAATAGCGCAGTAGCAGAATACGCTGATAATATTTATCGGTTTGTTCTGAAGCATCTAAAAAACGTAGATGCTTCAAGGGATGTTGTGCAAGATACTTTTGAAAAAGTTTGGCTTAAAAAAGAAAATATTGATGGCCAAAAAGTAAAATCCTATTTATTTACAACTGCTTATAATCGTTTAATTGATGTAGTGAGAAAGGAAAAATACCAAGTTGGCGAAGAAAATATTGATTATATAAAACATCAAGATCCAATTAAAAATATGGATTTACAAACCATCTTAAATGATGCCTTGGACCAACTTCCACCCATTCAGAAAACAATTATTCTATTGCGTGACTATGAAGGTTATGATTATGCTGAGATTGGTAAGATAACAGACTTAAAAGAAAGTCAGGTTAAAGTATACATTTTTAGAGGGAGAAAAAAATTAAAAGAAATATTAGTGAGTGTTGAAGCCGTTTTAGAAAAATGATAAAAGTAGAAACATATAATTATGAAGCTTTTTATCTAGATTATCTAGAGGGGAATTTAAATGCCCAAGAAATTGAAGCCTTGCAACAATTTTTAAAAGATCATCCAGAATGCGCCGAGGAAGTGGAAGGCATGGAAGATATTTTGGATTTTGAATTGGTAGAGGATCAAATTGTGTTCGAAGATAAAACAAGTTTAATGGAGCCGGTTTTAAAAAATGGCGTTCAATTGAACAACGTTGAAAATTGGATGATTGGATCTGTTGAAGGTTTACTTTCTGAAAATGAAAATCGAAAATTATTAGAATTTGTTCAAAAAAATGAACTTGGGCAAACATATAATTTGTATCAAAACATTAAGCTAAGACCAAACTTAAAAATTGTTTTTGAAAATAAAAAAAGCTTGTTAAAAAAGAATGCAATCGTATTCACTATGTTTGCTAGAATCATGACCTTGGCAGCAGTTTTAACCTTAATTTTCTTGGCAGTTAATTGGAATAATAAACAAAATAAAAACCAGCAATATTCCATGAGGGAAAATTTTGCTTCTTATATTCCTTCTGATACTTCGGCAGTAGAAAAAATTATTCAGATTAAGGAAACAAGCCTTGAATCAAACCATTCA
>CBDUKB010000177.1:0-6418 GCA_965367695.1 uncultured Putridiphycobacter sp. | reverse complement strand
AAATTCTAAAAATCAACTAGGGATTGCTAAAAACATGTTGAAATTGCAAATGGGAATCAGTATGCAAGATGAAATTTCATTGTCTCAAAACTTTGATGAATTATTAAGTGAAATAGAAGCAAATAATCCAGCGCTTCAAAGTTTTTCTATTGAAAATAATTTTGATTATATCATGTTGAGTCAACAGAAAACATTGGATGAGTTTAATTTAAAAAATGAAAAGTCTAAATATTTACCTTCTGCATATGCATTTTTAACCCACTCACAAAATGCTTACAGAAGTGAATTCGATTTCTTTCAAGATAAACCTTGGTATCCGACCACTATTTGGGGAATTGGTTTAACTGTTCCAATCACGACAAGCGGTCAAAAAATAATGAAAGTGCAACAAGCTGAAATAAAAATTGAACAAGACCAAAATAATATAGAGCAGGTAAAAAGAGGGCTTGAGTTTCAAGAACTACAGTTAAAAGCAATGTTCATTAATGCTTATGAAAAAATGCACTTAGAAGAACAAAATGTAAACTTGGCCCAAAATATTTATCAAAAGTCAATTGAAAGAAAAGAGGTAGGGGCAATTTCGGCGTTGGATGTGACGCAAAAGCAAAACCAATTGCTACAAGCTGAAGGAAATTATATCGCAGCTATAATGGAAATGCTCAATTACAAAATATCACTTGATAAACTTTATAACCAATAATTTAAACAGATCTAATAAAATTTCTAATGAAAAAAGTAATCATTATTTTAAGCTTAATATTTATTGTAAGCGCTTGCGGTGGAGGAGCCGAAACAACGGCTGTTGACACGGTTGATACAACTGCAAAAGAAACTGCGCTTATTGTTACTTCTACCATGTTGGAAGTAAAACCTTTCAGTCATAAAGTAGAAATACAAGGTCAAGTTGAAACGGACCAAAATATTTTGATAAATGCAGAGGCAAATGGTGTGATTCAAAACGTTAATGTGAAAGAAGGACAAATGGTAAGCAAAGGTCAAACATTGGTAGTGATTGATTCTGATATAATTTCAACTTCAATAGCAGAGCTTAATAACTCTCTCGATTTGGCAACTTTCATGTATGAAAAACAAAAATCATTGAACGCAAAAGGATTGGGAACCGAAATTGAATTGGAGCAATCAAAGAATCAAAAAAATGCTTTAGAAGCGAAATTGAGATCTTTAAATGCACAGAAAAGTAAAACAGTAGTACGTGCACCATTTTCAGGAGTAATTGACCAAATTTTTACACATACAGGAGAAATGGCATCACCAGCAGCTCCTTTAATAAGATTGGTCAATAATTCTAATATGAAAATTACCGCTTCTGTATCTGAAAATTATTTAGGTGAAATGGCGATTGGAACACCAGTAGAAGTTGTTTTTCCGACCATGAAAAATTATAAAGTGATTTCTACAATTTCGTATTTAGGGAATTATATCGACGAAGTAAATAGAACTTTCAGGGTTCAAGTTAAATTGAAGAAAGAAAAAAATCGAAAGTTTTTGCCTAATCAATTGGTAAAAGTAAATATCACCGATTTTAGTTTAGATTCTGCTTTAGTCGTAACCAAAGATGCGATTCTTCAAAACACCAACAATAAAAATTATGTTTTCGTGATGCATAAAGCAGATGGTGACATGTATACTGTGGAGCAAGTATTTATTAATGTTTTATCTTCTTACAAAGGAGAAGCAGCCATTGAATCTGTAGAACCAAACAAATTAGGAGCAAATACAAGATTGGTATTGGCAGGAGGAAAAGGCATCACTGCTTCTGATAAAGTAAAATTACAATAACTAAATAGCTATTTTACAAATGGAAAATAAGAATCATAAAAAAGAGTTTGGATTAACCAGTTGGGCGGTAAATAACCGAAAAACAGTTTATCTCCTTACTGCAGTTATTGTAATCATGGGACTTGGTGCTTATACAAATATGCCCAAAGAAAATTTTCCTGAATTACAAATTCCTGAAATTTATGTAGGGATTGCATACCCTGGAAATTCACCAGAAATTATTGCAGATAAAATTGCTGACCCCATTGAAAAGGAAATCAAGTCAATTGATGATGTAGATGAAATTAAATCTACTTCTATTAATGGGTATGTAACAATCTCGACAAAGTTTAATTTTAACGTAACAGCAAAAGATGCCTTACAAGATGTAAAGGATGCTGTAGATAAAGCGAGAGCTAAAAAGGAGTTCCCATCTGATTTACCTGTAGAGCCTAATATTTTTGAATTAGATATGTCGCAAATGGCAATTCTAAATATCAATTTATCAGGAAATTATTCCACTGAGCAATTAAATGAATACGCTGAGATTCTTGAAGAAAAAATTGAAGATTTATCAGAAATATCAGAGGTGGATATTCGAGGGGTGCAAGAAAAGGAGATGAAAATTGAATTAGACCGTTACAAGGCTGAAGCAGTAGATGTTTCTTTTGGAACAGTTGAAGGAGCGGTAAATGGTGAAAATATCACCATGTCTGGTGGAGAAATGCAAGATGGTAATACAAATCGAACCATACAAATTGAAGGAGAGTTCAAAAACGCCCAACAATTAGAAAGTATTATTATAAAACAAGATGACTATAAGCCCATTTACTTAAGGGATGTTGCAAAAGTTTCTTTTGCTGACGCTGATACCACTTCATACGCTCGTGAATATGGACAAACCGTGGTAATGCTAGATGTGAAAAAACGAGGTGGAGAAAACTTATTAGATGCTTCGGATAAAATCATGAAAATTTTAGCAGATGTTAAAATTGATCATATTATTCCATCAGATATTAAAGTGACGGTTACAAATGATCAGTCTGATAAGACTAGGGAAATGGTCTCAAACCTTGAAAATTCCATTTATTTTGGTATTTTATTGGTAGTAAGTGTGTTATTATTCTTTTTAGGGATTAGAAATGCACTTTTTGTTGGGGTGGCCATTCCATTATCAATGTTAATGTCTTTTTTGATTTTAAATTCAATGGGCATTACCTTAAATGTCATGGTGCTTTTTGCTTTGGTATTAGCTTTAGGAATGTTAGTCGATAATGGTATTGTAGTAGTTGAAAATATCTATCGTTTGATGGATGAAGGATTTGATTCTTTTGAAGCTGCTAGAAAAGGGGTAGGGGAAGTTGCTTGGCCAATTATAGCATCCACAGCAACTACATTGGCTGCTTTTGTACCCTTGGCATTCTGGCCTGGTATTTTTGGTGAATTCATGAAATATTTACCTATTACCTTAATTATTGTTTTGGGATCATCCTTGTTTGTCGCTTTAGTAATTAACCCGGTATTTACAGCGGTTTGGATGAAGTTAGAAACTGAAAATAAAAATCACCGACGCGTGATTATTATTGGTGGTGTTTTTACTTTACTAGGAGTCCTTATATTAACGGGTTCTATCCTTTGGGGTAATATCTTTATCATTATTGGCTTAATTACCATGTTTAATCACTTTTTTTTAAATCCAGCTACATATTGGTTTCAAAATAAGTTTTTACCCATTTTAGAAAATTGGTATGAAAGAACTTTAATAAGCGCCATTAAGGGTAAAAGAGCTTTAATGGTATTTTTAGGAACCTTTGTTTTATTGATCTTATCGGCTATTTTATTAGGTGCTTTTCCACCCAAAATTTTATTCTTTCCAGACAGTGAACCAAATTATGCCAATATTTTTATTGACTTACCAATTGGAACAGATATTTCAGAAACAAATAAGACTACGATTCAAGTTGAGAATCTAATCATGAATGAAATCTTAAAAGATGAAGTAGCTGATACTGTAGGAATCCCTCAAAAAGAGCATATTATTCAATCTGTCATTGCCCAAGTTGGAGAAGGAGCGAGTGATCCAACCAGGGGGGTAGTTATGGGGAATACGCCGCATAAATCTAGGGTGTCAGTCAATTTTGCAGAATTTAAGCATAGAGGAAAGTACAATACAACTGAACTTTTAAAACGCATAAGTGAAGGGCTTAGAGGTCGTTTTCCGGCAGATGTAAAAATAGTAGTGGGTAAAAATGAAAACGGGCCACCTGCAGGTTCACCAATTACTATAGAAGTAACTGCTGAAAAAAAATATGATGAAATTATTGCAGAGGCTGTAAGAATAAAAACGTTTTTAGACCGTCAAAACCTTCCTGGAGTTGAGCAATTAACGCTAGATGTAGAAACTGGAAAGCCTGAGTTAAAAATTGAAGTTGATAGAGATAAAGCAAGATTATTTAATACTTCAACCGCACAAATCGCTACAGCGATTAGAACTTCCTTGTTTGGAAAAGACATTTCGACCTATAAAAAGGGAGATGAGACTTATGACATTAATTTAAGATTTGCTGCTAAAGACAGGGATAATATAGACGCCTTGTTGGATCAAAAATTAATATTCAGAAATAACATGGGTAAAATGTTAAGAATTCCCATCCGTTCTTTAGTGAAAACACCTGAACCAACAAATACTTATTCTCAAGTGATTCATAAAGACTTGGTTCCAGTGGTAACGATAGCATCAAATGTAAATACAGGTTTCAATCCAACTGAGGTTGTAAATGAATTGAAAACCATTTTAGAAAAATACGAAGCAGATGGTAATATATCGGATGGCATCAATTATAAATTTGCAGGGCAGCAAGAAGAACAAGCCGAGCAAATGGCCTTTTTATCAAAAGCCTTACTGATTGCTGTATTTTTAATATTAATTGTCATTGTTGCGCAGTTTAACTCATTTTCAGCACCGGTTATAATTTTATTTGCGGTTATCTTTAGTTTGATTGGTGTTTTATTGGGTGAAGTGATTTTTCAATTAGAGTTTGTGATCATGATGACCATGATTGGAATTATCTCACTCGCCGGGGTGGTTGTAAATAACGCCATAGTATTGATTGATTACACCAATTTATTACGACAACAAAAAAGAGAAGAATTAGGTTTGGGTGAATTTGATCAATTGCCATTAACGGAAGTTAAGAATGCCATAGTGCAAGCCGGAAAAACAAGGCTTCGACCGGTGTTGTTAACCGCCATCACTACCGTTTTAGGATTGATTCCACTAGCTACAGGATTTAATATTGATTTTGCTGGTTTATTGAGCAATTACGCCCCTGATATTTATTTTGGAGGAGATAATACAATATTCTTTGGTCCTATGTCAACAACCATTATTTTTGGATTGACCTTTGCTACTTTCTTAACATTGATAGTGATACCTGCCATGTATTTATTGTTTTACCAATTTAAAGTATGGTTGTATAAAATTTTTAAAACGCCAATGCGTTCAAATATTTAATTTTTTTTAAAGCTTTAAAAATGCGATTCCTTAATTGGAGTCGCATTTTTTTTTGATATGCTCATTTTTAGTATTCATATGATTCATGGTTTTTTTATAAAAAGTGATGTAGAAGTCAAGCCCAAGAATAAATGATTAACTTTCCACATAAACATCATAATTGGCTAAAATGAACATTCAAAAAATAAAATCCAATCAATTTTTTATTTCAGTTTTAATATTTTTCATCAGTAATTTGTTTAGCTCAACATTTGCAAATGCGCAGATACTTCACACCGAGAATTTTGCTGTTATTTTGGACACCACTAAAAAATTTAAAGGATCTGTCATTCCAGATTTCAAATTCCAAAACTTAAAAAAGGATTTGTTAGAATTTGAAAATACGGCCAATATTTCATTTCGAATTAAAAACAATGCAATTACTTTAGCCAATAGAATTGAATTAGCAAAATACGGAACGGAAACCCTTTTGAGTGGAGGATTTTTGTACATGGAATATAGGAGGATTTTCAGAAGAAAATATGTATTAGAACCATTTGTTAAATTCCATTGGTCAGAAGCCCGAGGCTTGGCATATAAATTTGCAAGCGGCATTAATTTAAGATATAGAATTTACACAACTGATAAGATGGGTTTATTTTGTGGAACAGGTCCATTTTATGAATTTGAAAGGTGGAATTATAAAGGTGTGAAAGATGCATTATTGCCTACTGATCTAACACCAGTGGAACAACAAAGTATAAAACTGGGCACCTATGTTTCATTTAAATGGTTTACCAATAAAAAAATTGATATTGACCTGAGTTTATATCATCAAAGTAGATTCAATGAACTTATTTCTACCCCAAGACTAGCAAGTAGCTCGAGTATTACTTATAATTTCACCAATAATATTGGTTTAATATTGAGCTATCAAAATATTTACGATTTTAAACCCCTTGTGCCTATTGATAAGCTTTTTAATAAAATACTATTTTCAATTGAACTTGCATTTTAATGAATTTGAATTTCTATTATTCTGATTTGTCTTTAAATTAAATGTTTGTATTGAATAAGTGGTTAAGAGCGTCTTTTTCCATTTAGGTGGTCACTTTTTTATTTTTTCTATACTTAACTTTAAGCGCA
>CBDUKB010000176.1:0-6433 GCA_965367695.1 uncultured Putridiphycobacter sp. | reverse complement strand
CATTGTCATCAATGGCAGCCGTTTGTGTCGCCCTGAACTGAATGTCTTTAATACTTTCAACTGCTGTAGTGTCTGTTTTTAAACTTGATTTGTCAATTTCCCCACTGAAACAGGCATCAATCATCATTAGTTTGTTTCTGCAGCTTAAGCCTTCGAAAAGCACCTCCAATGAATCGAATGGTAAGCCGAGGGTTTTGGGTTGATTAAAATCCATGTCATGCGTGGCCAAGTAATAATTAAAGTCTTGGTCTAGTACCCCATGTCCAGCATAAAAAAATACGATTACATCATTGATGTTTGCATCTTTTAAAAAGGCCGCCATATTTTGGTATTTATCTTTTGTAAAAGACGAGTCGAATAATTCCATTTTAAACACATTTTCAAAAGTTTTTCCACTTGATAATATTGCGCTAATTTCTTGGGCATCCTTACGCGCATATTTAAGATCAAAATCATTGTTTAAATAATTGGTCACCCCTATTGAAACCAGGAATAAATTTGGCTTTTCAAAGTTTTTCTCACAGGTAATTATTTTCTTTTTAAGCAAAGAACGCACCCCTTGTTCATTCACACAATAAAATTCAATTTGATTGATACCTGCTCCTAAAATAATGGTGATTTCCTTTTCAAAATTTGGAGTGGGTTCCTTGAGTTGAAAGCGCTTTTCAATGCCGTTAATTAAATAAGAAAATGCAGCCACGTTTCCATGCAAATCGGCCATGGATAATGAAAAATTGACGGCTTCATTCTTGGTGCTATAGTCTCCAAAATAATCGACCACTATTTCTGGAATATGCTCTGACACATTTAAAGTGTTTTTAATTACACCTAACTTTTCTAGCCTTTTTAAATAGGCCTTTCTATAGTCAATTATTGCTGCCGTTTCAAAAAAGTTTAAATCCTTCATTACCTCATCTGGTCGGTTGTAAAACAAATCATATTGCTCGTATCCAAAGAGTTTTCCTTTGTTTACAAATGCAATTTTATCTAATATTTCTTTGGAAGCAAAATAATAATTCTCCTTGTTTAAGTAGAAAAAACTATACTGACCAGCGAGGTATAACACTCCTAAATATTCACCATTTGTATTCCAGAAGCGGATACTTCCATCCTGGGAAAACGAAACAATAATTTGATATTTGTACAAATACCGCAATCCGCTAATGGGTGCACTGTGTTTTACGGGATAATGCAGTTCCTGCTCTTCCTTAATTTTAAAAAAGGAAAAGGAGTTACTATCAATTACATAGTCCTGTTTATTGAAACGATAACTTTGTTGATAATTACTGTAGTCCTTAAAAACAAAGGCTTTACTTTCACTAAAGCGCTGCTTGACTTTACGGTTCAATTCACCGTCTTTTATTTGCTTAATGAGCACAATTTTATTGGTGCTTAAATGCCAAATGGCTTTTATTTTTTCTGCTTTCTTCAACAGACTTGTCTTTATGTGATGCCGATTCGTTTTGAGTACAGTAAAATAAACTGCTTTATTGGCCATACTATCGATTGAAAGAATACTGTAATTCTCTCCATTTTGTTCTTGCACCCTGTCCAATTTTATTGAATTACTTTTTAATTGGTTATCGGGTAAATTCAAGTACCGAATCACTCCGTCTGAGTAACCGATAATGAGTTCCTCTTCAAATGCTTTTAAATCAATAATACTTGCTGCTCCACCCTTTAATATTTTATTGAGTTTATAATTTTCGGTATCGTACAGATAAATAATTCCTTTCGTATTCGACACCGCCAACCATTTACCATCTTTACTATAAGCAAGGGCTGCAATTGCAATTCCATTCATGCCAATATTTGCGTGAATATTTTTACTGTTCACATCAAAAACACTGGTAAAACCAAAAGCGGTACCAACCGCAATGAAACCATTATTTACATCCATGTCGCTGATGTAGTTCAAGTCGTCGTCTAAGGTAAAAACACGTTTTTTTTGGGTAGCGGCATTGTAATAAATCAAGGCCCCTTTGGTGGTTGCCATCAGCAATAAATCACTGCCATAAGTCCCTTTATGAATGTTTCCGATAAAATATTTTTGAAATTGAACGGGCTGATTGACCTTGATACTTACGGCGTAATTATCCGCCGGACCAGACACCAGGGCTTCTTGATTTAAGTTGTTGTATGCAACACTTTTAAACAAGCCTTTTGATTGATGATTTGTGGGGGTTAATTTGTCCAACTTTAAATCGTAAAAAAGCACCTTTCTACCCACCATACAAATTTTCTGTGCATCAATGACAGCAAAAGCTTGCATGGAGTCTGCTTTGATTTGTATGGTACTTAATACTTTTAAATCGGGAAAAGACCATGTTTTTAAGTCGTTATCAGGACCTAGACTGATTAAAATAGAATCATTCAATAAATCCAAATCCAACACCCCATTTTTATGGCCTAACACTTCTGCCCTTTGCAGCCCCAATTGAATGTCCCACACAATTATTTTTCCATCATCTCCACAACTGATCAGGTGTTTGTTATTTGGATGAAAAAATACCTCCTTGACTTTAGAGTAGTGACCAGTTTGGAAAGTAGGGGCTGTAAGTTGACTGTGCAGTGGCAAGTGCAAACAACATAAAATCAATAATAACTCCCAATAGCATTTCATCTAATCCACCCATTTAATCAGGTCAATTCAAAAATACACATTATTATTTAAGCTGAATAGCGTATGAAGTTGCCGTTTCAGTTCGGAGGGATAGGGACCATTAAAGAATCACCTCCCTTTGTCCGTATCCCGATTACTATCGTGGTGGTTAAATTACTTCCCTCATAACTGACAATTGTTAAGCAATATATTATTTTTCAACCCGTTATTATAGCACCCAATACTCAAAGCCATGCCTTATTCACTGTTCTATTACTTAACGTTATTTTCATTTTGTCCGCTATATGGTCAAGACGAACGGGGTGGGTATTATAACGGAGACTTTGCTGTTTACATAGCCAATAAGAGCGAGGAGGTTGGGGTTTTATATTCTTTTAAATTTTTAACCGATTATTTTGACTTCGCATACATTGAAAAAGAGCCATTGCATTTTTACCAAGAATATCCTTCAAATTTTCCCATCATTCAAAAAGATACGTTCTTTATCGATATAGAAACGAACCAATATGTAGTCTTTCAATGGCGTTTTCATAATGATGAATACTTTACTCCAGAAAATATTATGCCCACATACGGGGTTGACTGGTATTATAACAATACACTTTTAGATACCACAAAGTATTCCTATTTCTACCGAAAAATAAATCATTGGGTAGATTGTACTACATTATTAAAAACGGATGAACTTGGGAGTTTTCATTTACGGAAATTAGGGAAATTTCAGTCTAACTTGCCCGTTATTAAAATTCAAGAAAAGAAGGCAATTAAAAATGTGCAAATTGACGAAAATATCGCGACAGCAATCCATTTATATCCAAACCCTACCAGTGATTTATTAAATATTCAGCACGATACAAATTCAATCGGTGCTGTCACCATTTACAATATGAAAGGTCAATTGATTCAATCTTATCTTTTAGCGCAATCAACAAATACAACCCAAATTAGTCTGGGTGATTTTGATGCCGGCACCTACATCATTAAAATAAGTAGTGACAAGCAAGTTACAATCAGTAAAAAGATTATTGTAAGTAACAAGTAAACTACCTTACTTCTCCTCCGGCTTCGAATCCTTTTTCTGGAGATACAAAGCTGAGTTTTCCGTCTTGGTCTTCCGCCATTAAAATCATGCCTTGCGATTCAACACCACGAATTTTTCTTGGGGCTAAATTCATTAGAATAGAGACTTTTTTACCAATAATTTCTTCTGGTTGATAGTGCTCGGCAATTCCTGAAACTACGATTCTTTTATCTAAACCGGTATCGACTAACAACTTCAACAATTTATCGGCTTTTGGCACTTTTTCAGCTTCCAAAATTTCGCCTACTCGAATGTCTAATTTCGTAAATTCGTCGAAAGTAATATTTTCTTTTTGAGGCTCAAATGAAGATACAACTTCCACTACTTTTGAAGCTTCCAACTTTTCAATTTGTTTCGCCACAAAATCATCATCAATTTTAGTAATCAAGATGCTTGCCTTGTTCAAAGCATGACCTTCACTCAAAATATCAGCCTTTCCAACAGCCGACCAATCTAATAATGCTATGTTTAAAAATTCGGCTAAAGTTTTAGCTTTTTCAGGCAAAAATGGTTGAAAAACAACCGTTAAATTGGCTGTGATTTGCAAGGCGATATTTAATATGGTCTCTACCCTTTTCATATCGGTTTTAGCCAATTTCCAAGGTTCTGTTTCTGCCAAATATTTATTACCAAGTCTTGCTAAATTCATAGCTTCAGCTTGGGCCTCTCTTAATTTATAAGCGCGAATTAAACTTTCAATTTTTGAAGGATAGGTTGCCAATTCTGCCAGCACTTCCTTATCATAAGCTTCCATTGAACCTCTTGCAGGAACTTTCCCTTCAAAATATTTATGGGTCAATACAATAGAACGATTGACAAAGTTTCCAAAAACATCTGCCAACTCATTGTTGATTCTTGATTGAAATTCTGCCCAGGTAAATTCACTGTCTCTACTTTCTGGTGCAATAGCTGTTAACACATATTTTAGTTCATCCTTTTTCTCAGGATTTTCTGCCATAAATTCATGTAGCCAAACCGCCCAATTTCTTGAGGTAGAAAACTTATCGCCTTCTAAATTTAGAAACTCGTAAGCCGGTACGTTGTCAGGTAATACTAATCCTCCATGTTCTTTTAATAAAATAGGGAAAATGATGGCGTGAAAAACTATGTTATCTTTTCCAATAAAGTGTACTAATTTTCTGTCACCAGTCCAATAATCTTTCCAGTCTTTATTGTTGGCTTGTGCCCATTCTTTGGTTGCAGAAATATATCCGATTGGTGCGTCTAACCAGACGTACAATACTTTTCCATCTGCCCCCTCAACAGGTACTTTTACTCCCCAATCCAAATCTCTGGTCATGGCACGGGGATGTAATCCTCCATTGATCCAACTCAAAGATTGACCATTCACTTGATTTCTCCATGTTTTTGGGTCGTGTTGTTGTTTGCCATCAATCGTTCCATCAGTAATCCATTCCTTTAACCATGCTTCATGTCGCTCCATGGGTAAAAACCAATGGGTAGTTTCTTTCAGCACAGGTGTTTTTCCACTTAAAGTAGAAACTGGATTGATCAATTCAGTAGGACTTAAAGCCGAACCACACTTTTCGCATTGGTCGCCATAAGCGTTCGCATTGTGACAATTAGGACATTCACCAGTTACATATCTATCCGCTAAAAATTGCTTGAATTCAGCATCATAAAATTGCTCAGTTGTTTGTTTGGTAAAAGTGCCATTGTTATTGAGCACTTTAAAATATTCTTGTGCTGTTTGGTGATGAATTTCATTAGAAGTTCTTGAATAGACGTCGAAATCAATATCAAAATCTTTGAATGCCTTTGAATTAATTTGGTGGTATTTATTTACAATATCCTGTGGACTTATGCCTTCTTTTTTTGCGCGTAAGGTAATGGCTGCACCATGTTCGTCACTTCCACACACAAATAAAACATCTTCGTGTTTCATTCTTAAAAAACGCACAAAAATATCGGCAGGTAAATAAACGCCTGCAATATGACCTAAATGTAGGGGTCCATTTGCGTAAGGTAAAGCTGCGGTTACTGTAAATTTTTCACTCATCTAATTATTCTTGAATCTTGCACAAAAATAGTAAAAGGAATTGGTGCAATTCAATTCCAAATTGTATTTTTAGCCTTCATGGGTAAAAATATAAGAATAATAGCGCCCGCAAAGGCCATTTCAAAAGAATTAATTGATGCTGCAATTGGTAAATTGACCGCAATGGGACATGAAGTGAGCATTGGGAAAAATTGCTTGGGTAATTTCCATTACTTTTCAGGGACAGTTGCTGAACGCATCAGTGATTTTCAAGCAGTGATTGATGATGCATCCATTGAAATTATTTTATGTGCCCGAGGCGGTTACGGCTGCATTCAAATTGTTGATGAATTAGATTTTTCCCCCTTGAAAAAATACCCAAAATTAATCATTGGGTTTAGTGATGTGACCGTTTTTCATGCACATTGTCAATCCTTGGGGTTACAAACAGCACACGCATCCATGCCTTTAAATTTTGGAAGTAACACTCCTGAAAGCTTGGCCTCCTTACAAAACATAATTTTAGGAGCGCAAAATCAGTACACCATTAAGTCACATAAGTTGAATGTTCAAGGTCAGGTTGAAGGAGAAATTATTGGAGGTAATTTGGCCATTTTAGACCATTATCCCGTATGCCCACGTACTTCGGGTTATTCATATAACTATCTGAAGTACTTCCGCCACATCTGCTGGCATCACGTGATGTTACACTATTAGGCCTTCCAGACTG
>CBDUKB010000175.1:0-6436 GCA_965367695.1 uncultured Putridiphycobacter sp. | reverse complement strand
CTCTTTTTTTATTCAACAAGTACTTTGCTTATTTTATTTTGACTTTTTTATTGAAAAAAAATTAAACAACTGATAAACAGATATAAAAGTTTAATTATAATTTAAAAAAAATTAAATTATTTGAAGAGTATTTCGAACAGTTTCTCGAAGCGAAGGAATTACGGATTCTTTAAACCATTCGTTATTAGTATGCCATCTGAAATTTAATGGTGAAGGATGAACGATAGGAAAAAAATTAGGCAAGTACTCATGATAATGTTTGACAGTTGCAGACAAGTTTTTTTTTCTTTTCTCTTTTAAATAGTATTGCTGGGCAAATGCACCAACTAAAATGGTCAATCTCACCTGCTTCAATTGAAAATAAATTTGATTATGCCATAATGGTGCACATTCTTTTCTTGGGGGTAAATCCCCTATTTTACTTTTTCCAGGATAACAAAATCCCATTGGAATGAGTGCGAAATTTAATGGATTATAAAACTGTTCTTCATTTACCCCTAGCCAGGCTCGAAGATTGATTCCACTTCGATCATCCCAAGGTATATTAGACTCATGAACTTTTTTACCCGGGGCCTGACCAATAATGACTATTTTACTTTGATCAGTATATGAAAAAATTGGGTTAGGCTGAAACGGTAAATAGTCTTTACAAATATTACATTCTCTTATTGCAGATTTTAAATTATCATCCTCCATATAATAAATACTGTCACACTTCCGAAGTTTGAAAGTGCACCTTGTTAGTAACTGTTTTATGAACTGGGCATTTTGAGGCAATTTCCAATAACTTTAATCTTTGGCTTTCGTCCAAATCACCAATAAGTTTAATTATCTATATTTAATTCTGACGCATGTTTTTTCGCATATGAAAGATAAACGAAAACTTCTTTCAAATTCCATTTCTTTCTTTCGGCATACAATTTCAAAGTCATCACAGTGCAAGCTCCAATGGCGGCATTTAATAATTCATAAGGTGAAGCCCCCAAATCATCTCCCCCAACTTCTTTTGGCTCATCTGCAATAATATGATGTTTATTTGTAAAGATTTGACTCGTAAAATTATCTTCTAAGTTTAAATGAACTACAACTTGTTCCCCATCAGTGCTCAACTTTTTAGTAGCATCCTTATTTATATCTATATACCTACTTGCCCATGAACCAATCACATCAGCTGTGTATAGCGCATCATCTTTTTTTGATAATAAATGATCGGCCCCATCTAAACTGACAAAACTTTTAGGGTGAAATGCATTGTGGAATAAGTTAGCGGCATTTTCAACTCCTACAATTCTGTCTTGAGGAGAATGCAAAAAAAGTAAGGCTTTGTTAAGTGTTTTTATCTTTCCTAATAAATCACTTGATTCAATATCTTCAATAAATTGCTTCTGAATTGTAAAAGGCCTGCCACCAATATTGGTCTCAAAGGAATTTGTTGAATCAAATTTAGACTGATCATATTTTAATAATTTTTTGATATGATCTGGTTGAGCTGGAGCCCCAATTGTTGCTACGCATTTTATTAAGGGCAATTGAAAAGCAGCTGCTAGCACCGCCGTGCCCCCTAATGAGTGACCAACTAATAATTGTGGAGCTTTATAATTATCCGTAAGATAATGATTAACGGCTATTATATCACTTACATTATTCGAAAAATTCGTGTCTTCGAATTCTCCAGCACTATTTCCCAAACCAGTAAAATCAAAACGCAACACTCCTATCCCTCTTGAAGTTAATTCACGACTTATATACCTAACTACACCTAAATTACTATTACAGGTAAAACAATGTGCAAAAATGGCATACTGTTGAATGACACCATCAGCTGGTAGTTCTAATTTCGCTGATAGATTATGACCGTTTATGGAAGGAATGGTTAAGTTTTGAGTATTCATAATAGTTAAACGTTTAAATATTTTAAATGCTGATGGTTGACATATACATTGAATTCATTCTTGATTAATGTCAACTTTGGATGAATGTATTTTTTACAAAAAGGATTATTTGGATGTGATAAAAAGTGGTTCAATTGTTCTGCTTTGTTCAACTTGAAAGCTACAAATGGTAAAACCAAAGTAATGATGGGCTTTAGAAAAGCAGGATTTAATGAATTGATACTTTTATTAATGTTAGCCTGTTGGATTTCATTGGAAAAGTATACTGCAGACTGGTATTTGTATCGCATTTTATGAATGCTTGAATCGAAATATACCATTACTGCTTCGGAAAGACTTTCGTAAGGAAATATGCTACTGATCCAACCTTGGTCTACTTTATTTTCACCAATTAATGAATGAAATGTGCTTTCTGTACACCAATGGCATCCACTGCCTAAACCTATTTTTTGCAACTTACTCAACAATCACTCCCTTCCAAAAAGCGACCCGATCTTTGATAGACCTTGCTAATTCGCTCGGTGTAGGATAAAACCATGCTGCATCCTTATTGACTTTTCCATCAACAATTACATTGTAGTAGGACGCTATACCTTTCCAAGGACAATTTGTATGTGTTTCGTTTAATTCAAAATATTCTTTTTTGATAGCCGATACTGGAAAATAATGATTTCCTTCAATATTAACGGTGTCGTCACTTTCAGCGATTACAACACCATTCCAAATTGCTTTTTTCATTTTATTTTATTTTAAGTTGATGATTCACTATTGTAAGTGTTTTTTTAAGTTCCATTAATAAGGTAGGTTCAATAATTCCTTTTTCTGGAATAAAATTTTCATTAAACTTCGGTAAAGAAAAATGACCTAACAATTGTGCGCCATCACGAGGAAATCTCTCAATTGCTGCTGACAAAACACTTTGTCCTCCTCTTCCTCCTGGAGAAGTTGCCATTAATAGCAATGGTTTTTCATCAAACACCTTTCTATTTGGTATTCTAGAAACCCAATCGTATAAATTTTTAAACGCTGCATTGTAAGAACCGTTATTTTCTGCCAATGAACAAATGATAAAATCGGCAGAAGATATTTTACCAGCAAATTCAGTGACTAATTTTGGTATTCCGATCTCTGCCTCTAAGTCTACTCCAAAAATAGGCAGTGGGTAGTCGTTTAAATCCAATACTTCTATTTCATGTCCTTCAAAAAAGTGAGCCACATAAATTGCTAGTTGTTTATTGATTGATTTTTTACTATTGCTCCCTGCAAACGCTACTATTTTCATTTTTTATCAGTTTATTGATGACTTTTACTATTTCAAAATCTTGTTCTGTGATACCTTTTGCTTCATGAGAATAAAATGAAATACTTACCTTATTATACTCATTGATAATTTTTGGATGATGATTTTTCGATTCTGCAATCAAAGCCACTTTTGCTAAAAATGCGAAAGCATTGATAAAATTTTCAAATTCAATTGTTTTTTGTATGCCGTCTTGCGTAATACACCAAGCAAGGTCTAAATGACTCAATTCTTCAGCAGCTTCTTTATGGGTATACAATTTCATCAATTTTAAATTTAAGAACTACAAGACAACATGGCGCATCCTACTTTATGATTCGCCCATTCAGGCCTTTTGCTATACCATTTTTCCATTGTAATTTGTGTATCATATGGATTTTGCAAAAGTTCATACAATTCATTTAATACTGAGAAATCATTTTTATTTGCAGCATCTATTGCTAATTGTGCCATGTAATTTCGCAAAACATATTTAGGATTAATTGATAGCATATTTTTTTGTCGTTTATGAAAGGGAATACTTTCATTTTTTAGACATGAAAAATAATTTGTCATCCATTTTTCCCAACTTTTTAATTGATTATTTAATGTATCTTCATTTAAATAGGAAGCTTTTAAAATCACTTTCCAATATGTATCAAAATCTGTTTTATTAATATTAGATATTTCTCTAAAAAATATAGTATAATCCAGGCTTGAAACTTCCATTAATCTATTTAAATCATTAATAAAACTTTCATTTTCATCTTTAACGTTTGTTAAACCTAATTTTGAAAGCATGAGGTATGTGTAATCCTTTTTAAACTCATCTCTATATTGCTCCAATATATTTTCTAAAGGGGCTACTTCATTAATTAGTGGGTATAATGCATTGGCCAATCGGGTTAAATTCCATAAGGCTATGTTTGGTTGATTTTCAAAGCGATATCGCTTATGTTGACTATCTGTTGTATTCGGTGTCCAACTTGGATCGTAATTTTCTAACCAACCATATGGACCATAATCAATGGTTAACCCTAAAATAGACATATTATCAGTATTCATCACTCCATGAACAAAGCCCACCCTTTGCCAATGAAGAATCATTTCTTTAGTTAATTTTGTAACTTCCCTAAAAAAAGAAAGATATTTCTCTTTACCGCTGGTTTTAATATTTTTGAAATGATGTTTAATTGTGTAATCAGCGAGTAATTTTAAATTATCAAAATCTTCACGGGCTGCGAATATTTCAAAATTTCCAAATCGAATGAAAGATGGCGCCATTCTGCAAACAATAGCTCCTTTTTCATCTTTTGGATTCCCGTCATAAAGCATATCTCTTAAAACCATATCACCAGTATTTACAATTGACAAAGCTCTTGTAGTTGGCACATTTAAATGAAACATAGCCTCACTACACAAATATTCACGGATTGAAGATCTTAGAACCGCTAATCCATCAGCCGTTCTGGAATAAGGAGTTGGACCAGCTCCTTTCAACTGAAATTTCCAATTGATATTGTTAATATTGATTTCCGCAATGTTTATTGCTCTGCCATCTCCCAATTGCCCTGCCCAATGTCCAAATTGGTGACCACCATAGCACATTGCGTATGGTGTAAAATCTGAAAAGGTAGTATTTCCACTTAAAATTTCTAGTGCTTCTTGGTCGGTATTAAATTCTATGCCTAGTTCTTTTAATAAAGTTTTATTGAAGTGAACCCATTTTGGAAGTTTTGTATGTTTGGGCATTACAAACGAAAAATTGGCGTTTATTACTTGACGGGGCTGATTGAGCAACAAGGAGTCCGCTATCAAGTTTTTGGAAAAAGTAGGGGAATTTTTTAAATCTTTAAAATCAATCATTCTGGTATTTCTTGGTTACAAGAAGAACATATATATTTATCTTGAAGGTTGTGTGTTTTTAGGACATGATCATTGACCACTTCACTAATAAAGTTTTCATAAATACTACTTCCAGGAATTGCTTTTTCATCTTTAATAATTTCATAAAACTTACCTTCCCATTCAGTACGTCCCCAACAGGTTGGACAAACGCCTTTTGGCGCTTTTATTGAATGCTCTCCATTCTTTTTATTTATAAAGTATTTTCTCACATTGTCTAATATTGACATATCCTTTTCGATTAAATTAATATTCAATTATGTTTTTCCATTTTTCACTTCGCCTTGCAATTACTTTTATATAACCGCAGATTGCTTTTGCATGCCTACCTTCTTTCTCAATCATTTCAAATGTTTTCTCTACCAATTCTTTACCAATTCCTTGACCTCTTAACTCCACTGGTACTTCGGAGTAGGTTAAGAAATACTTATCGTTTATAATTTCATACTCAACAAATGCTTTTTGATCATTTTCGAGTTGAATAATAAATTGGTTCATTGCTTTATTGTGTGTAAGTTGATTCATTTTATTTTTTTTAATGAATATTTTAAATATCTTTTTATTTAAGCTACCACTTTATTTAATTTTATTGATTCTGAATTAACGCAATATCTTAAACCGCTGGGTTCAGGACCATCTGGAAAAACATGCCCTAAGTGACAATCACATGTATTGCACATTACTTCTACCCTAATCATACCATAAGAAGTATCTTTATGGTATTTTATCGCATTTTCTTTTATTGGTTGTGTAAAACTGGGCCACCCAGTTCCTGAGCTAAACTTTATTGTAGAATCGAACAGTTCAGTACCACAGCAAATACAATTATACTTTCCGGCATCATGTGCATGACACAATTCTCCTGAACCAGCTGGTTCTGTACCTTTCAATCTAGTAACCTGGAATTGTTGCGGCGTAAGGATTAATTTCCATTCCGCTTCAGTTTTCTCTATTCTCCTATCTGGCTTTGGATTTCCATGTGTTGCGTATTTAATAATATCATTCCAATTTAGCATGCTTATCAATTTATGTATAAAGTTCTAATTAATATAATACATTCTACTTGAATAATTGTAGTTTTTTTAATTTTTAACAAGCTATAACCTTTAAAGCCTTTTTCTAATTCATTTTTATGAATCAGTGAATTGGATGGTTTTATTAATTTGCTTTTGGGTAGAGTGATATTTCTTTGGGGCAGCAAGCTTTGCTTTGGTAATATTTGTTGTTTTACTCACTGCGCTCGTAAGGAAGGGACTTTTTGTGAACGCTCGCTGCGCTTTGCTTTGGTAATGTTTGTTGTTTTGCTCGCTGCGCTCGTAAGGAAGGGACTTTTTGTGGACGCTCGCTGCGCTTTGCTTTG
>CBDUKB010000174.1:0-6448 GCA_965367695.1 uncultured Putridiphycobacter sp. | reverse complement strand
AATACTGTGGAAGGACAACATGGAGGTGAGTGCAGATTCCATTGCGCTTAAACTAATGAATAACGAAGTGAAAAACATTTACCTATACCAAAATGCTTTCTTATCCATGAAACACGACTCTTTGCATTACGATCAATGTTCAGGTAAAAACATGATTGCCACCCTAGACAGTGGCAACATAAAACGCATTGAAATCATTGACAATGCAGAAACCATTTATTTTCCAACAGAGACCACTAAAGACAGTGTAACTTTAGAAGAAACTAAAACTTTAAAAGGTGCAAACTATATGATTTCTTCGAAAATTTTTATCTACTTTAAAAATGGAGAAATTAGCAGAATCAAATTTACCGAAGAACCAGACGCAGTTTTCCGTCCAATCAAAAACGCAAGTAAGGATGAATTGTTTTTAAAGAAATTTGTCGATAAAAAAAGTAAAAAACCCGATAGATTATTAAAAAAAATCGATTAAATTTAAATCCCAAAATAGCGTCGAAAGAAAATGAACATATTCAAGTGGGTTAAAATTGCAACTATTATCGCTATTCCTAGCAGCATATTATTTTTACTCTTTGTATTTATTCGCAATGAATATGCTGGATTTGAAATTAAAAGTAGCATGTTTTTAATTTACACTTCCATGTTACTAAGCCTGAATTACATTTTGATTGAATATTGTTACACCATTCCAAAAACAATAAAAAAAGTACTCGTCCTCATTGGTCTTGGGCTCATTTTATTTGCTGCAGTTGTCTTATTTAACCTACTACCTTTCGAGCATTTTTGGTTTATTATTATTGGGTTAAGCATCTTATTTATTTTGGCCATTGAACTTCAGTTATTGGGCTGGACCATTAAACAACAACCATTTTACTTAGTTTTATTATTAGCATTATCCTTGCTTTCTAATTTGTTTATCGCCATTTTATTTTTCTTTGCCCTTTCCTTCCCTTTCCTTAATCCCTTCATTTATATTTCTGGTGTAGTTTCTTTACTCATCTTTTTTTATGGATTATATTATTACCAACCAAAGCAAATTTGGAGGCAACAACCTTAAGGTTTAAACAATTCAACATTGATAAGTTCAAAGGAAAACGAAGGAATTAAAGCCTACTAATCCATACTTTTATGCTGTTATAAAAGTGTGTTATGAAATTACCTCAACCAAGTACGCTGAAAACAATCGCTGAAATGGTGAATTGCCAATTTGAAGGAAACCCAAATTTGGCCATTACAGGTATCAATGAAATTCATCAAGTAGAAACTGGGGACATTGTATTTGTAGATCATCCAAAGTATTACGACAAGGCCTTAAATAGCGCGGCTGATGTAATTATCATCAATAAAAAGGTGACGGTCCCTGAAGGAAAAGGGATTATTATTTCAGAGAATCCATTTGATATTTTTAATCAAATCACCAGGACCTTTAGGGCATTCAAAACTTGGGACCAACCCAAAGGATTGAATTTTGAGATAGGCGAAAATTCACACGTCTTCCCAAATGCGACCATTGGTCACCATGTAAAAATTGGTAAAAATACTATTATTCATGCCGGTGCCGTAATTTGTGATTACACCGAAATTGGTGACCACGTTATCATTGGTCCTAATACCGTAATCGGCTTCGACGCATTTTATTATAAGAAAAAAGAACATGGATACGATCGCTTATTGAGTTGTGGTAGCACTTTAATTAAAGATCATGTTGAAATTGGTGCACTCACTACCATTGACAGAGGTGTATCTGGACAAACCATCATTGGAAAAGGAACAAAAATAGACAACCAAGTTCATATTGGACATGATACAGTGGTTGGGGAAAATTGTTTATTTGCCGCAAATGTTGGCATAGCTGGATGTGTTACCATAAAAAACAATGTCACGCTTTGGGGGCAAGTCGGGGTGGTTAGCGACGTCATCATAAACGACAATGTTATTGTACTAGGACAATCGGGTGTTGGATCCGATTTGCCGGCGGACAAAACTTATTTTGGCTCTCCTTGTGGTGAAGCCAGAACTAAATTTAAGGAATTAGCCGCATTTAAAAAATTGCCTCAAATTATTGAGCATTTATGACCTATATTTCAGAGAAAATATTACAAGAATTAGAACAAAAAATAAACGATAAAGATTTTAAATTAAATTCTTTATTAGAAATTACCAATTCTATTAATTCAAGTAAACCCCTTTCTGAAGTATTAACCATTTACCATTTTATATTAAAAGAACAATTAGGTTTAAAAAAATTCATTCTATTTAATAAAGAGGAGACCTGGAAAATCCTACTCAAGGTTGGAATCAAAGGAAGCATCAAAGAATTAGACATTGAAAAAGATATTTTAAAGTTCAAGGAAATCACCGTTATTGAATCATCTTATAAAATGTACTTGAACGAGTTTGATGTGATTGTACCCGTGTTACACAATGGCAAATGCTTGGCCTATTTAATATTGGGTGGACTGCAAGAAATGAAAGCCACAGAAGGTTCTCCATTGGCGAATTTAAACTTCATTCAAACACTCACTAATTTAATAGTAGTTGCACTGGAAAATAAAAGACTGTTTCAAGAAAATTTGAAACAAGAAGTAGTCAAAAAGGAATTAGAAGTTGCCAGTGAAATGCAAAAACTACTTTTTCCTAATAACTTACCTCACACCAACAAGCTTGATATATCAGCGAAATATTTGCCGCATAATAAAGTGAGTGGCGATTATTACGACTACATTCAAATTAGTGAAGATGAATTCATCATTTGTATTGCTGATGTATCAGGTAAAGGTATATCTGCCGCTATGTTGATGGCTAATTTTCAAGCTACCTTAAGAACCGTATTCAAATACCAGCGTTTTGATTTGGAATTTTTAATCAATGAGTTAAATAAAAAAGTCTATCAAAATGCAAATGGGGAAAAATTCATCACTTTTTTCATTGGTCAATATCATGCTAAAAAAAGAACCCTTAAGTATGTGAATGCCGGACATAATTGGCCAATATTAATTAATAAAAAAGGACAACGATTTTTAAACAAAGGTACAATCGGTTTAGGGATGCTTCCAGAATTACCTTTCCTAGAGTCGGAAGAAATCGAAATTTCACCAAATACCACCCTACTCTTGTATACAGATGGCGTTGTTGAATTAGAAAATGAAAATGAAGAACAATTCGAAACTGACCAATTAATTCAAGTCGCTAAAAACTTTTACCCATTGTCTATGGAGGATTTAAACGAAATTATATTTAAGAAATTAGATGAATGGAGAGGAGTGAAAAACTATGTTGACGATACGGCCATATTAAGCTGTCGCATATTTTAAATAAAAATATATCCATTACTTTTAACTTGTTTGCGCTTCTTTTTTCATTCAACCACATATTAAAATAATTCATTTAAATTTGTATTGTGCTAAAACTACCTACTCAAAATACGCCACGTTGGTTCATCTTCCTATTCGACATAGGTATTGCATTCACTTCCTTGTTGTTGGCCTATGCCATACGGTTTGAATCTAAAAACTTTGAATTCACAAATGAGTACGATATTTTCTTATCTGGATTACCTTTTTACTTATTGATAAGGGCTGCAGGATTTTACTATTTCAAAACTTATCAAGGCGTCATTAGGCATACCAGTACACAAGATGGTAAAAGAGTCGTTTTTGCAATCGGTGCTGGAACATTTACCATCATTGCAATTTCAATGATTAAAAGGTTTGCATTCGATTCGAATTTCCTCTTTCCCCTATCTATTATCATCATGGAATTTTTTATTTCCATTTTTATGTTAATGGTGTTTAGAATTAGTGTTAAACTAATTTATTTAGAAGGTTTAAAAAAGTTAAAAGGGAGTACACCCACACTTATTTTTGGGGCAGGAATTTATGGCGTAATTACCAAGCATACCTTAGAAAAAGAAGCTAGAATTGATGGGAAAGTAGTGGCATTTATTGACGACAATCCAAAATTAATAGGAAAATCGCTTGAAGGTTGTAAAATATACGACACGGCCAAACTACCTGAAATCATTGAAGATTTAGGGATTAAAAAATTGATTATTGCCATTAAAAATATTGACGGTAAACACAAAAGAGAAATAATAAGAATCTGTATTGATCATGATGTGGAAGTACTGAATGTCCCTGATCCCAAAACTTGGATTAATGGTGAATTTTCGACTGGCCAAATCAAACCTATAAATATTGAAGACCTTTTAGGCCGTGCACCCATTAAGTTGGATAAAGAAAATTTATTTGATGAATATAGTGATAAGGTAATTTTGGTGACAGGCGCTGCTGGTAGTATTGGTAGTGAAATTGTGCGTCAATTGACCGACTATGTACCTCGAAAAATTATCATGTTCGATCAAGCAGAATCACCTATTTACAATTTAGAAAACGAACTTAAAGAAAAAGGAAAAATACATTTGACAGAGACGGTTATTGGAGATATAAGAAATAAGGACAGACTGAAAAGAACATTTGATTATTTTAAACCTGAGGTAATTTTTCATGCTGCGGCATACAAACATGTTCCCTTAATGGAGGAAAATCCATCAGAAGCTATTTTGACGAACATTTTAGGAACTAAAAACCTCATTGATTTAGCCATTGAATTCAAGGTCGAAAAATTTGTATTAATCTCTACCGATAAAGCAGTAAATCCTACTAATGTAATGGGCTGTTCGAAAAGAATTGCAGAAATTTATGGGCAATCGGCAAATAGTTTAGGAAAAACAAAGTTTATTACCACCCGATTTGGTAATGTTTTGGGCAGTAACGGCTCCGTTATCCCACTATTTAAAAAACAAATTGAGGCAGGCGGACCATTAACAGTTACCCATAAGAATATTACACGTTATTTCATGACCATTCCTGAAGCTTGTCAGCTTGTATTAGAAGCTGGCAACATGGGTAGTGGTGGAGAAATATTTGTGTTCGACATGGGAGAAAGTGTAAAGATTTATGATTTGGCGCTAAAAATGATCAAGTTGAGTGGACTTCAAGTTGGAAAAGATATAGAAATTAAAATCACGGGCTTAAGACCAGGGGAAAAACTTTATGAAGAGCTACTTGCTTCAGAAGAAAACACCATGCCTACACATCATAATCAAATTTTAAAAGCAGAGGTCAGGGGTTATGAATTTTCTGAAGTCAGCCAAAAAATCCAAGCATTAATTGATAAATTCGAAGATCAAAACAATGTTGAAATAGTGAGGACAATGAAAGAAATTGTACCTGAATTTAAAAGTAATAATTCAGTTTATGCTAAACTCGATTAAAAGATGGTAAGTACTAAAATACAAATAAGATTTTCGGATTGTGACATGCTCAACCATGTCAATAATGCCACATACTTTCAATATTTTGAAATTGCTCGAATCAATTTTTTCGCACAGTGTTTACCCGATTGGGATTGGAAAAAAGAAGGAATTATTTTAGCAAGAAATGTGATTGATTATAAAATCCCCTTGTTTTTTGAAGACAATTGTGAAATTGAAGTGAGTTGTTTAAAAGTTGGCAATGCAAGTTTTACCCTCGCTTATCAAGTTTATGCCACTAATAATGATAAAAAAACTTTAAAATCTTCAGGAGAATCGGTACTCGTTTGTTTCGATTTTACCAAACAAAAAACAATTCCAGTTCCAGAAAGGGTAAAAATTGTCCTTGAAAAAAATATGTTAGATGTGTAAGCAATCAAATACCGACACGTCTATAACCTTAAATAAATAGTTGAATGAGTTTTATAATACTGCTTGTATTTACTTTGTGCATGGCTTTTATCTTTTTATATAGTTTGGTACAATTAAACTTAGTACTCAATTATAAAAAAGCACATAAAAAGAAAAAATCAATTCCAACTCAATTAACCGAATTGCCAATCGTTACCATTCAATTACCAGTATACAATGAGTTTTATGTCATTGAAGCTTTGATTGATTCCGTTTGTCAATTTGATTATCCTAAAGATAAATTAGAAATTCAAGTATTAGACGATTCAACTGACGGTACCGTAGAAATAATCGCAAATAAAGTGAAGCAATACCAAGCACTGGGTTTTGATATTGCACAAATAACTAGAAAGAAAAGAACGGGATATAAGGCTGGAGCTTTAAAACATGGTACTGAAATTTGTAAAGGAGAATTCATTGCCATTTTTGATGCTGATTTCCAACCGCATCCAAATTTTTTAAACGAAACCATTCCGCATTTCAATGAGCCAAATATTGGTGTGGTTCAAACAAAATGGAGTTATTCAAATCCTGATTATTCTTTTTTAACTCAATTACAAGAATTTGGCTTAAATGCACATTTCAGTATTGAGCAAGTGGGCAGGAGTGCCAAGGACCATTTTATCAATTTTAATGGAACAGCAGGAGTTTGGCGAAAAGCCTGTATTGAGGATGCAGGAGGATGGGAAGCAGACACCTTAACTGAAGACTTAGATTTGAGTT
>CBDUKB010000173.1:0-6467 GCA_965367695.1 uncultured Putridiphycobacter sp. | reverse complement strand
CAATCCCCCAAATGAAAAATTGGAAGCCTTTTGTGCCAATATAAATTATTATCATAGAAAAAAACATGTTGGTAAAATGTTGGCGAGCAAGCTCCCTTTTATTGTTGCCACTCGAAATGATAAAAATTTATTAAAAAATTTATCAATGGACAATAGTCCTATTTTATTTAGCGGACTTCAAACTTGCTATTTTTTGGCGCATCCTTCCTTAAAAGATCGTGTAAAAATTGTACGTGCACACAATATTGAGCATGATTATTATCGAGGTCTATCAATGGCCGAAAGTAACTTAATGAAAAAGCAATATTATTTATGGGAAGCAAGTAAGTTAGAAAAATTTGAAAGTAAATTAGCACATGCAACCGGTATTTTATCAATCTCTAAAAAAGATGTCAAACATTTTGAAAAGTATACCTTAACAAAGCATATTCCTCCTTTTTTCAACGATTATTCAATTGAATTTAATGAGAAAAATATAGCGGAAACTTATGGCTTTTTTCATGGAAATTTATCGGTGATTGAAAATATTAATACCGTTTTATTTATCTTAAAGGAAATTGCTGCAAAGTCAAAATATCTGATTAAAATCGCTGGTAAAAACCCTTCCAAGGAATTAATTGATAAAATAAACGCAATCAAAAATGTGCGTATTTATCCTAATCCTTCAAAGAGTGAAATGGATGCATTAGTTGCAAATGCACAAGTCCATTTACTTTTTACTGATCAACAAACAGGTATCAAATTAAAACTCATGCATTCTTTGTCGAATGGAAAACACATTATCATCAATAGTAAAATGGATGATGAAGGTATATTTGAAGAATTGTGCAGCGTAATTGACAATCCTGTAGAAATTTTGCAAACTTTTGAACGTCTAATGGAAAAGCCATTTACCATTCATAATTACGAAAAACGCAAAGAAATTTTCAAGAAAATATTTAACAATAAGCGCGGTGCTGAAAAGACTATTGAAAGTTTGTTTAATTAGTAATTTTCAACATTTTTAACTTTGCCTTCCTTGTCATAAAAAGTCCACTCTCCAACTTTTTTACCCGCCCTATAGCTTCCAAAATAGTGTACCAGTCCATTTGGCTGCCATACCATTGAATAACCATCATTCACACCATTTTTAAAATTGGATTCACTCATCTTCTCCCCGTTTTCAAAAAATGAAACCCAAATTCCATGCTTTAAACCATCTTTATTCTTTTTTCCTTCTATTTTAACTTGCCCATTATCGTAAAATTCTTGATAAAAACCTGGTTTAATATTTTTATTAGGCACTGTTTTATTGGTGCTTCCACCTTTTTTTTCAGGTTGTTGATCGGCTTCACCACAACTTGGTAAAATCAATAGTGTGAAGCAAAATATACAAAAAATCTGTTTCATTACTTTGTCCTATTTACAGTATAATCTACTAATCCAATTAATATTCTTTTTGATTCATTTTCTGGAAATTGAGCCAATAATTCAATGGCTTCTTTTCGGTAGGCTAACATTTTTGCATGGGCGTATTGAATGCCGCCACTGCGAATCACAATTTCCATGGCTTGTTTTACTTTAACCGAATTTTCATTGTGGTTTTTCACAATGTTGATTAAAGTACGTTTGTCTTCAAGACTTCCATTATTTAAAACATATATGAGAGGTAGGGTCATTTTTTGCTCCCTGATATCATTACCTGTCGGTTTACCTATGGTTTCGCTGTCTCCATAATCAAAAATATCGTCTTTTATTTGAAAGGCCAACCCTACCAATTCACCAAATTTCTTTAAAGTCGCAACGGTGTTTTCATCATCACTCACCGAGGCAGCACCTGCGGCACAACAAGATGCAATTAAAGAAGCTGTTTTTTTTCTAATCACTTCAAAATAAACTTCTTCTGTAATGTCTAGTTTACGAGATTTTTCAATTTGTAAAAGTTCCCCTTCACTCATTTCTTTGACGGCTTCTGAAACGATTTTTAATAATTCAAATTCCTTGTTATCAACCGACATTAACAAGCCTTGAGATAATAAATAATCGCCAACCAAAACGGCAATTTTATTTTTCCATAAAGCATTGACTGAAAAAAACCCTCTTCTCTCATTGGCATCATCCACCACGTCGTCATGAACTAAAGTGGCCGTGTGTAAAAGTTCAATCAAGGAGGCGGCCCTATATGTTTTTTCTTCTACTTGACCATGTAACATTTTGGCTGTTAAAAACACAAACATAGGGCGCATTTGTTTGCCTTTTCTTTTAATGATGTAATGTGTAATTTTATTTAATAAAGGCGCTTCAGAAACCATGGCCTCTTTGAATTTTTTTTCAAAGACCTTCATTTCATCACTAACGCTTTCTTTAATTTCGTTTACAGATACCATAGATTGTGATGCAAAGATACCTATTTGTTTAAATATTATTCGCTAAAAATTCTTAATTGTTCTGGAAGAAAATGACAAAATTAAAACCAACCAATACTAATACCCACTGCAAACATATTGAGCTCATTGCTGTTTACATTTTCAAAAAGGTAGCTGAGATTATATTCTCCAAATAGAAAGATATTATCTATGCCAATTCTTAAAGTAGCACCATATTGTAAATGTTGTACATCAGGAAAATTAAAGGTCTTGTATTTTAAACCATTCACTCTCCATTTTTCATAATTATCAAATATATACCCAACTTTAAATCCTGGGTAAATTTTAAATTTGTGTCTTTCTTTTCGCGATCGAATTCTAATTTCAAAAGGAATATCAATTTGATTAAAAACAGTTCGATTGATCCACCTTTCACTACCAGTATAGGGCTTTAAAATGGTATAATCTTCTGTTTGACCTTGTAGACTTGGAGATGACCCGAAAAATAAATCACCATCATGTCGGATATTATAATGCGTATAACCTAAGCCAACTCCAATTCCAACTAATGCGTTTTTAGAAAAAGGAATATCAAAAGAAAGATTGATTCCATGACCAATTGCATAAAATTTAGTTGTCACACCATTGGTGTTGCCCAGCCAATTATTATAAAAAAAATGCGTGTTAAACCGATCAAATTTTTCTGCTGAGGTTTCGGTAGGCGCAAATAAAGAATAATGACGCATGGCACCAGGCTTCCTGTTCACCAAATTAAATGGGCGCTCTGAACTATTTTGTCCAATTCCCGTTTGAAAAATAAACAAGGCAATGAGCGAAAAGATGAACTTCATTTTTAACTTAATAATGATTTTTCCCATTTCCAAGAATGTTTTAAAGCGTCGGCAACAGTATATTTTGCCGACCAATTTAAGGCTGTTTTAGCTTTAGAAGGATTGGCATAAATTTGAATCACATCTCCTGCTCTTTTTGGTCCAATTGAATAATTTACTTTTAATTGATTTACATCTTCAAAGGTACGAATAATTTCAAGGACTGAAGTACCTTTACCCGTTCCAATATTAAATGCTTCAACAACTCCTTGTTGTTGATTACTAAGCCATTTAATAGCGTTAACATGTGCTTTTGCCAAGTCAACAACATGAATGTAATCCCTAATACACGTTCCGTCTGCAGTAGGATAATCATCCCCGTAAACAGTTAATGAATCCCGAATACCATTGGCAGTTTGGGTGATATAAGGGACTAAATTATTAGGTACGCCTTGTGGTAATTCACCTATTAACGCACTAGGGTGTGCACCAATTGGATTAAAATAACGAAGTAAAGTAGCATTAAAACTTGGGTTGGCCAACACAGTATTTTGTATGATTCTTTCGCAAATTATTTTAGTATCTCCATAAGGAGACTCAGCATTTTGTATTGGTGTCAACTCTGTCACTACTGCTTCTTCAGGTTCTCCATAAACAGTGCAAGAAGATGAAAACACTAAATGTTTGATTTTATACTTTAAAATCACTTTGAGTATTGTTACCAATCCACCAACATTATTATCGTAATATTTTAGTGGGTTAACTGTTGATTCACCAACCGCTTTGTCGGCCGCAAAATGAATGACACCGGTAATATTTGGATGTTTTTCTAAAACTTCAGACAGGGCTTCTTCATTAGCACAATCTAAATTATAATGTGTTATCTGCGCTCCAGTTATTTCCTTTAATCGATCTAATATAAATGGTTTAGAATTTCTAAAATCATCAATAATTATTGGTTTGTAACCCGATTCGATTAACTCAACCACTGTGTGTGAACCAATATAACCACTGCCACCGGTGACCAAAATTTCTTCCATCAATTTTCAATTTGAACAAAAGTAAATTTTTTAGTGGTTAATATCAATGTTTCTGTGTCATTTATTGGGAATTAACCAAACAAAAAAAGGTCGGCACATTGCTGCACCGACCTTAACCCAAAATCCATGAATTATAATAATTCAATGAGTTCAAATTTACTTAAATTAACCGTACACCGCTTGCTCTTTAAGTTTTTTTATGATTTGAATTCACAAATTTAAAAGTCCAATAATACTTGTTTTTTCTATTTTTTTTAAACCATGCTCATAATTATAAAAATAGCTTATTTTTGCAACATGAAACATATTAGAAATTTTTGTATTATAGCACATATTGACCATGGGAAGTCAACTTTAGCTGATAGGTTGTTACAAGCTACCAATACAATTTCAGACCGTGACATGCAAAATCAAGCTTTGGATGATATGGATATTGAACGTGAAAGAGGAATCACAATCAAATCGCATGCAATTCAAATGGATTATACGCATTCAGATGGTCAAAAATATGTTTTAAATTTAATTGACACTCCCGGTCACGTTGATTTTTCGTATGAAGTATCGCGTTCTATCGCTGCTTGTGAAGGCGCTTTATTGATTGTTGATGCCGCCCAAGGTATTGAAGCACAAACGATTTCTAATCTGTATTTAGCACTAGAAAATGATTTGGAGATTATTCCAATTTTAAATAAAATGGACTTACCAGGTGCACAGCCTGAAGAAGTAACCGATCAGATAGTTGAATTAATCGGTTGTAGTCCTGATGATGTAATCCCAGCCAGTGGAAAAACTGGTTTAGGGGTGCAAGATATTTTAAATGCCATTGTAAGTCGAATTGAACCCCCAAAAGGGAATGAAGATGCCCCTTTACAAGCAATGATTTTTGATTCTGTTTTTAATTCTTTTAGAGGAATTATTGCCTATTACCGTGTGTTAAACGGAAAAATTAAAAAAGGGGATCGCGTAAAATTTGTCAATACAAAAAAGGAGTATTACGCCGACGAAATAGGCATTCTAAGAATGACCATGGAACCCCGAAAAGAGGTCTTGACTGGAGATGTGGGCTATATTATTTCGGGAATTAAAAAAGCAAATGAAGTAAAAGTTGGAGATACCATTACCACGACCGCAAATCCATGTTTAGATGTGGTACAGGGTTTTGAGGATGTAAAGCCAATGGTTTTTGCTGGATTGTATCCAGTTGATACTGATGAATATGAAGAGTTAAGAGCTTCCTTGGAAAAATTACAATTAAATGATGCGTCTTTGGTTTTTGAACCAGAATCATCAATGGCATTAGGTTTTGGATTTCGTTGTGGATTCTTAGGAATGTTGCACATGGAAATTATTCAAGAACGCCTAGAACGTGAGTTTGACATGACGGTAATCACTACGGTTCCCAATGTATCTTACAAAGCCTACTTGCCAAAAGAAACTGAACCTAAAATCGTAAACAACCCTTCTGAATTACCCGACCCTTCTAAAGTAGACTACATTGAAGAGCCTTTCATTAACGCGCAAATTATAACCAAGTCGGAATATATCGGACAAGTGATGAGTTTGTGTATCGCAAAAAGAGGGAACTTAAAAAATCAAGTCTATTTAACCCAAAATAGGGTTGAGCTCACATTTGAAATGCCTTTGGGAGAAATTGTGTTCGATTTTTATGACAAATTAAAATCTTGTTCAAGGGGGTATGCGTCATTTGATTACCACCCAATTGGATATCAACAGTCGGACTTAATTAAACTAGACTTATTATTGAATGCCGATCCTGTAGATGCATTGTCAGCCTTGGTGCACCGTTCAAATGCATATGATTTAGGAAAGAAAATTTGTTTAAAATTAAAGGAATTAATCCCGCGTCAACAATTCGAAATTCCTATTCAAGCAGCCATAGGGGCTAAAGTTATTGCCCGTGAAACGATTAAAGCATTGCGTAAAGATGTAACGGCTAAATGTTATGGTGGTGATATTTCTCGTAAACGTAAGTTATTAGAAAAGCAAAAGAAAGGTAAGAAAAGAATGCGTCAAGTAGGGAACGTTGAAATTCCACAAGAAGCATTTTTAGCTGTTTTGAAGTTGGATTAATTTGAGTTTAATAATTTTGCAAGACTCCATACTGCTTACATTTTATGAAGTGTAATAGCTCACTTTGCAAGATACTGTTGTCTACCTTTTCGCTTAGGATTTAAAATGGTTTGCTGTAATTTTATAAGTACTCAACAACTTTATAGGGCGATAATAAAAGT
>CBDUKB010000172.1:0-6568 GCA_965367695.1 uncultured Putridiphycobacter sp. | reverse complement strand
ATTATATCGCACTTTACGAAAAAAAACAAGCCAAAACAAGATTAAAAATAAAAATAACGGAAGAAAAATTGGATGCAATTAGGTATACACCAGCTGGTAAACCCAAGATAAAAACGACAAGAAAAACAAAGCGAAATAAAAAAAAGAGCTCGGGTCTTTCTTATCAAGATTCCAATGAAGTACCGAGAGGTAAAATGACAAAAACGGCTAAAAAAAGACAAATACAACAACACAATTTAATTGCATTAAATGGACAATTAGAAACTGAGTTGGCCACTTTAAGGCAGTTAAAAAAAGAGAAAGAAGAAGCTTTTGATCTACTTGCAAAATTTGAAACAAAATTAGACCAAATGAAAAAAAACATGGGCTTTAATTTAATGGAATACGAATTAGATAAGTTTGGAAATTACATTTTTAGTGATGGTACCATTTTTAATGCGCAAACACAAGACTTAACCTTTCCTCCTGCAGATGATGTAGATTATTTCGAAGTAATTTTAGTAAGTTTCGGGAAAACAGTTTTTGATAAAAACTTGGCCGAATTCTTTGTTCATTTAAGTCTGAATCATACAAAAAGCAAGGATGTTTTTGTATTAGATGAATTTAGAAACTCCCTTAAAAAGAATGAAAAAGTAAGTATAAGTGACTCGATACAGTTTATGGAATTCTTTCAATTAATTGGTAAAACCAAAATGCCCATTGAGATTTATTTAAATGGAAAAGGAATTGCAAAAGGTGCTGCACCCTATCCGACTGCTTATCAAGCCAAAATTATAGAACAAAATGAGACCGACAAAAACATTACTTCTTATTATTTACAAATTCAAAAAGAAGAAAACATTAAGCTAAGTGTTGATGTATGGTCAAACGAAATCAACCCACCATTAAGTCAACTTAAAGTAATACTTATTGCGGGCAACAATCCCCAACTCAACCCAATTGAAGTGTATACAGTTGAAGAAGCGAGGTTGTTTTTTTTCCAATTTAAAGCTGAATTAATTGCCATGGCAAATTTATACTTGAAGGATCCAAAATTGAAGAAAAAAGTACTGAAGCGCATAAAGTCTATGAAGGCAAAAACGGCCTATGTAAATGATATAGAAATAAAAATTTAAGCAGGTACTTATTATTTTTAAATTCTTAATTTTGCAATCTTATTATGGAATCGGAAGATCAAAACATGTCCTTTCTTGGGCACCTTGAAGAATTGCGTTGGCGGCTGGTAAAAGCAGTGATAGCAATATTAATAGTTGCTGTTGTCGTATTTGTATTTCGACAAGAAATTATTGACACACTCTTTATTAGGTTAAAAAGTGGTGATTTCCCTACCTTTAAATTAGCTTGTGATTGGTTCGGGATTTGTTTCGAAGACGTTAAAATAAACTTCCAAAACACTGCTTTGGCTGGACAGTTCGGAACTTCTATTAAAATGGCATTGGTGGGTGGCTTCATTGGAGCCTTTCCATTTGTGTTTTACCAAATATGGGGTTTTGTTAAACCAGGCCTCAAAAAAAACGAAAGAAAATCCTTTAGAGGAATTACTTTTTTTATCACCATCCTATTTTTTATTGGAGTCCTATTTGGTTATTACGTCATTGCACCACTTACAGTAAACTTTCTAGGTAATTTCTTATTAACTGAAAACGCAAAAAATGATTTAATCATTAGCGATTTCATTTCTACCATTATATCGACAATAATTTTAACTGGTGTCATTTTTTTACTGCCAGTATTCATCCTTATTTTTACAAAAATTGGCATTCTTACATCTGATTTTTTAAAGAAATACCGAAAACATTCTATTGTAGTTGTATTATTAATCGCAGCAATCATAACTCCACCTGATGTCTTTACACAGATAATTGTAACCATTCCTATCATGTTTCTTTATGAATTTGGAATTATCATTGCCAAACGCATTGAAAAGAAAAAACGTTTAGAAGAACTAAACCAATAAAAATGAGGGTATTCCTTACATGTCTTTGCCTCTTCTACATCACATTATCTCAAGCACAAAATTTAAAAGGTGTAGTATTGGATTCTGTTTGGAATGAACCCATTCCTTTTGCAAAACTATACTTAGAAAAGAGTGAAAGCGCAGCGATTGCCAATGTTAATGGAGAATTTAAAATTCCAATCCAATTTAACAATGACATTTTAAAAGTTTCCAGTGTAGGATTTGAATCCAGAATAATCGCTGTATCAAAAAAAGATACGGCTTCCTTATTAATCAAAATGAATTCAAATACCACTTTGAACGAGGTAGAAGTATCTGCTGGTAAAAAAAATCCGGCTTTTGAAATTCTTAAGCGCATCCATGAAAATGCAAATTTTAATGATCCTGATAAGTTAAATACTTATGAATATGAAGCGTATAATACAATTCAGTTTAACCTTTCCAACATTAACGATAAATTTGAATCCCGTTCGCTCATTAAAAACTTCGACTTTATTGTCGATTACATGGACACCTTGAATGGTAAAAAAACCTTGCCTTTTATGTTCACTGAGTCAGTTTCCAATTACTATTTTCACAGGTTACCTGAATTAAAAAAAGAAGAATTAATTGCATCTAGGGTTACAGGTTTCAGCATTATTAGTCTTGACAAATACACTGGTGATCTCTTCCAAAAGTTTAATATTTACGATAATTTTATCGATATTTTCAATATGGACTTTATGAGTCCAATCGCTACTGGCTCTCGTGCATTTTATGATTATACTTTAATGGGCCGAGACACTGTAAACGCCATCCCTTGCTTTCGAATGCAATTCAATCAAAAAAGAAAAGGAGATGCCACTTTTAATGGTGAATTTTGGGTTAGTGATTCCACTTTTGCCATTGTAAAAATAATTGCAACTTTACCTGATGAAATAAATATTAATTATGTTTCCTATTTAAAAATAACTCAAAACTATACCCAAGTTGAGCAGAAGGCTTGGTTTGTAGAACATGAAGATTTAGAAATTCATTTTAAAGTTTTAAATGATGTAAAAAAAGCATACTTAATGGACTTAAAAGTCTATAAAAATACCAGTCGAAAAAACTTTAAAATCAACAGTGAAAGACCGATAAACTTTTATATTGCTGATGTTGTTTTAAGTGATACTACAAAAAGCATTACCGAAGATCAATGGAAATCGATTCGACATACCCCACTGAATGAAGTTGAAGAAGGTATCATTGAAATGGTCGATAGTTTAGAAAAGAATAATACTTTTATTTTGTATAAAAACTTTGCCTATTTAGGCTACACCGGTTTTTGGAAATTAGGTCCGATTGAGCTCGGTAACATTTATTCTATTTATCAAAATAATACAGTAGAGGGAAATCGGTTTTTTCTTTCTGCAAGAACTTCAAACCAATTTAGTCGTTGGCATGAAATTTCTGCCTATGGCATTTATGGTGATCTTGACAAAGAATTTAAATATGGTGGTTCTTACCGTTGGAAATTTAAACATCCAAATAGAGAGATTTTAAGGTTTGCCTATAAAAAGAAGATTGAACAATTAAGTTTACCTCCAACTTTAGGTGATATCGGTAATTCATTTTCAACTTTACTTACGGTTGGTGATATTGATAAACTCACCATGGTCGACCAATATTCAATTGGGTTTGATAAAGATTATGCATTTGACATGCGCACCTACTCCGCTATTCAATGGAAAAAATTTACAGCACTTCAAGTTTCCGATTATTTGAAAATTGACGGAGTAGACACCATTCGAATTGCAGACATTACTTCCTTTGAAATCAGAAATCAAGTGATGTACACAAAAGATGAAAAGTTTATTTCAGGTAGTTTCGATCGTATTTCTTTAGGCTCTAAACATCCGATTGTCAGCTTAACACATACTTTGGGTTTAAAAAATGTTTTAGGCAGTCAGTACAATTTTAATCGATTTGATTTAATTATTGACCACCGACCAAAATTAGGCGTTTTTGGAAGACTGGGTTATTCTTTATATGCCGGTAAAATATTAGGTACCCTCCCCTATCCTTTTTTAAATGTACATCAAGGGAACCAATCTTTCTATTTACAACAGAGCTCTATGAACCTTTTGAGGTATTACGAGTTTATCAGTGATACTTGGGTCGGGTTCAACATTGAACACCGCTTACAAGGCTTTATAATGGATAGAATTCCTTTAGTAAGGAAACTAAAATTAAGATTGGTTTATGGTGGTAAAATGGTGGTTGGAACTTTGGCTTCAAAACACAAAAGCGAAATGGAACTGCCTTCATTTTCACATACATTGAGTTTCACTAAACCCTATGCAGAAGTAAGTATTGGTGTTGAAAATGTTTTAAAATATATAAGAATTGATGCAATATGGCGTTTAACATACTTAAATCACCAAGATATTACTAAATTTGGAGTGAAATTTGTTTTCACAGGAGACTTTTAAGCCAATGATGCAATTAATTACGACAAACATAAAAAAATCATATAAAGGAAGAACCGTTGTTAAAGGTGTTTCTGTAGAAGTTAATCAAGGTGAAATTGTTGGTTTGTTAGGACCTAACGGAGCCGGAAAGACCACTTCTTTCTATATGATTGTTGGTTTGGTGAGGCCAAATTCCGGCCGTGTTATTTTTAATGACATTGACATCACTAATTTCCCCATGTATAAGCGAGCTCAAATGGGAATAGGGTATTTACCTCAAGAGAACTCTGTATTCAGAAAACTTTCAATTGAAGATAACATTCTAGCCGTATTAGAGCTAACCAAACTAAATAAGACAGAAAGAGAAGCTAAATTAGAAGAATTAATTTCAGAATTTAACTTAAATCATGTTAGAACAAATTTAGGCCAAAGTTTATCTGGAGGAGAAAGAAGAAGGACTGAAATTGCCAGGGCATTAGCAACCGATCCAAAATTCATTTTATTGGACGAACCTTTTGCTGGGGTAGATCCTATTGCTGTTGAAGACATTCAAAACATTGTATCAAAACTCAAAAATCGTAACATTGGTGTTTTAATTACAGACCATAATGTGCAAGAAACATTAGCTATTACTGACCGTACTTACCTTTTATTTGAAGGTAGCATATTAAGACAAGGAACTGCCGAAGAATTATCTAAAGATGAAATGGTAAGAAAGGTATACTTAGGTGCTAATTTTGAATTGCGCAAAAAAGTAATAAAATAATTCTATCAATTGAATGATGCAGTTGCATTTGTAATTAACAAAAATTACCTTATTCATTGTCAGAACCAAAGATCAAATTGTAAAAAATTCTTAACTTAGATTTACGATTAACCACCCATTTTATACCTTTTAAATTAATGAGTATATATTACAACAACTTAACTTATCTTTTGGATAGGAAATCTTTGAGTGTCGCTCAATTCGAAAACATCATTCTTATTCCAAAAGTAAAAATATTAGAACCTACTCCTGTAGAATTAGTGAAAATAGCGAATTTCTTAGATATTTCAATTGATTTATTGATCACCAAACCGCTGCGAAATTTAAACAAGGTCCTTTCACAAGATATTAAAATGATTATTCTAGATGTAGATGGTACCATGACAGATGGAGGCATGTATTTTACAGAAAATGGAGACCAAATTAAAAAGTATAATACAAAGGATGGGATGGCCATTAAAAATTTAACCAAAACAGGTTTTCACTTTGGAATTATTTCACATGGCTATAAAATTAAAGTTGTAGAAGACAGGGATAATTTATTAGGAATACAGCATCTTTATGTGGGTAAAGAAGACAAATTGGTAATTTTAAATACTTGGCTTGAAGCATTGAATTTAACTATGGAACAAGTTGCTTTTGTAGGTGATGATATTAATGATTTAAAAATAATGGAGGCAGTTGGTCTTTCTGCTTGTCCGAAAGATGCTGTAAAGGAAGTCAAAGCAATTGCTGACATTGTACTTGAAAAAGAAGGTGGAAAAGGCTGTATACGAGAATTTATTGATGAATATATAAAAAAATAAAAATGATAATTACAACAACAGAAAAGATTCCTGGAAAGGAAATTGAAAGTATTTTGGGCATTGCAAGAGGAAGTAGTGTGCGTGCTAGAAATATAGGTCGTGATTTTATGGCGGGATTGAAAAATATTGTAGGGGGAGAAATTGAAGAATATACTAAACTTCAAGCCCAATCAAGAGAGCAAGCATTGGAACGCATTCAAAAGGATGCGGAAAAAATGGGTGCAGATGCAATTGTGAATTTAAGAATGAACACCTCCATGGTAATGCAAGGTGCTGCTGAAATTTTAGTATACGGTACTGCTGTAAAACTTAAATAATGAGCGATATATTTCCAATTGTAATTTTCACCTTGTATGGCCTAATCGGTTTGCTTACCATTATCCTGCTGGTATATTTGATCATCAGAAGATACCGCATTAAAGGAGAAGAAACTTTTGAAAAAAGGGAAGATTAAAAAAAAATTGAAAAAAAAAGTCAGTACACTATGTACTGACTTTTTTTAAATATTGAAATATTAAAATTAATTACTAATCCAAACACATTATTTTTTCTCACATTGTTCCTTAAAAAACTTTGCGTTAGCCCTACTTGTTTCTGGATATTCCGT
>CBDUKB010000171.1:0-6594 GCA_965367695.1 uncultured Putridiphycobacter sp. | reverse complement strand
TACGTGTATGCACGTATGGACTTATGTAGGTTTGAATTTTACCTTTGAATAGAAACAATCAGTTTTCAGTTGGATTTGAATTTGGATTTGGACAAAAGTCTGGTCAAACAGCTGACCTCCTATTTTCTAATCAGTTTGATGGCACAAGTTTAAATCCATCAATTAATAGTGGTGAACAATTAATCATTCAATCAAATGCATATGCCGATTTTGGTGTAGGTTTGATGTATCAGTATGGACAAACCAAAAGAACATTTGCTTCCAATAATAATATGAACCTTTCAATTGGAGTGGCCATGCATCACTTAAATAATCCTAACCTGATTTATAATCAAGGTATTGCAGAGCAAATCTTTCAAAAATTGACATTTGGAACTCATTTCAGTAAGGATTTTTCAAATTCTTCAATGGGTATTGAATCGTATATTAATTATTATAGACAGGGGCCATTTGCTGAACTTTACACTGCAATTTATGCGAGATATCGACTGGATAATGGGAGTAAATTCACTACTTTTTATAAACGTACCACATTGATTTATGGTTTAGGCTACCGACACAAAGACGCCATTATTCCCACATTAAAATTTCAAAAAGGGGCTTGGTCTTTTGGTTTGTCTTATGATATAACCATTTCTAAATTAGGAAGGTATCACAGAGGTGGCGGTGTTGAGTTTTCCGTAATTTATACCAATAGTAAATTTGCTTTATTTAAAAGAAAATTCTAATTACTTGTTGTTAAATTCACTCATTGTTTTGTTTATACCCATGATTGTAAATGCTTTAATCATTTCAACAGCTGCATCCATACGAGCAGGTAATGCTGATTCCTCAACTTTTGGCCATTCTCCTAAAACATAATCCACCAATTGACCTGGATGAAAATCGTTGCCGATACCAAATTTTAATCGTGCATAATTGCTTGTGTTTAATACCAGATTAATATCTTTTAAACCATTATGTCCTGCATCACTTCCTTTACCTTTTAATCGTAATTTACCAAATGGTAAAGCAATGTCATCAACTACAACCAATAATTTTTGTAAGGTAATCTTTTCTTTTTGCATCCAATAATTGATTGCTTTTCCACTAAGATTCATAAAGGTAGAAGGCTTCAACAATATCAAGGTTCTACCTTTAAATTTAAACCTGGCAACATCCCCTAGTTTATCAACTTCAAATTTTGTTTCACTTCCTTCAATTAAGTGGTCCAACACTTTGAAACCTACATTATGTCTAGTGTTTTCGTATTTTTCTCCAGGATTTCCCAGACCTACAATTAGATATTTCATAAATTAATATGTACAAAAAAAGGTGATTACAAATGTAATCACCTTTTTTAAAATTAGCAATTTAAATGCTTTATTCAGCTGCTGCTGCTTCAGTTTCAGTTGCTCCTTCTGCTCCTTCTGTTTCCTCTTCTTCTTCTTCTTCAAGATCAGTTGCACCTCTAGACATTTTAATTGATACTACTACTGCGTTTGGTGCATTTAATACCTTTAAATCTCCAGACTCTAAAGCTTTTACTCTAATAGATTGTCCAATTCTTAATTTAGTAATATCTACATTAATTGTTGCTGGAATATCTTTTGGATATCCTAAAACAGTTAATTTTCTAAATACTTGTTGTAATCTACCACCGTTCATTACACCAATTGATCTACCGCTAACTGTTACAGGAATGTCAATTTTTACCAATTTATCTTCTTGTAATTCTAAAAAGTCAACATGTAAAATCTTATCAGTAACTGGGTGTTGTTGTGAATCTTGGATAATTGCTTTCACAGGTGTTCCATCTATGTCAAGGTTGATAGCAAATACATCAGGAGAATACATGATTTTATATAAATCCATGTGTTTAACACTAAAATGTGTTTGTTTTCCTGAACCGTAAACTACACAAGGTACTCTACCGTCATTTCTTACCGCTTTCGCATCTTTTTTCCCTACGTTCGTTCTAAGCGAACCGCTCAATGATACTTCTTTCATTTTTATATTTATTTATTTATTTACGAGATTATAAAGTGTGAACTAATTGATTCATGGTTTACCATGCTTTTCATAACTTCAGCATATAGCTGAGCAACACTCAACACTTTTATTTTGTCACTTTCTTTTCCTACCAGTGGAATTGAATCAGTAACGACTAATTCAGTTAATGCAGATTTTTCAATTCTTTCTATTGCTGGGCCTGATAATACTGCATGAGTACAGAATGCACGAACAGATGTTGCACCGTTTTGCATAAATAAATCAGCAGCTTTTGTAAGCGTACCAGCTGTATCAACCATGTCATCTACTAGTATAACATCTTTACCTTTCACATCACCAATTACGGTCATTTCTGCAACTTCATTCGCCACTTTTCTTTGTTTGTGACACATGGCCAATCCCAAATTCAATTTTTTAGCGTATGAATTTGCACGTTTAGCTCCTCCTGCATCTGGTGCTGCCATTATTAAGTTACCTGTATCAATTTTTTGCAAATAAGGTATGAAAATGGTTGAAGCATATAAATGATCAACTGGGACTTCAAAAAATCCTTGAATTTGATCCGCATGTAAATCCATTGTCATGATGCGATCAACTCCAGTAGAACGTAACATATTCGCTACCATTTTTGCACCAATTGGAACTCTTGGTTTTGATTTTCTATCTTGTCTTGCAAATCCAAAATATGGAATTACAGCTGTAACTGACTTTGCTGATGCTCTTTTTGCAGCATCAATCATCAATAATAATTCAAATAAATTTTCTGTCGGTGGCATGGTAGATTGTATTAAAAATACATCTTGACCACGAACTGTCTCTTCAAATGAAGGTTCAAATTCTCCATCACTAAATTCAGTAACGATTACATTACCAAGATTTTTGCCAAAACTCAAAGCAATTTTTTCTGCTAATGATTTGGTGGCTCGACCTGAAAATATTTTAATTCCTGATGACATGCGTTAATTTATTGGGGTGCAAATGTAGGTAAATATTATCATTCAACCAATTTTGAACTTTATTATCTTGTTATATAAACGGCATTGTAAATTTGAGAATAAAATAATACCTTTAGACCTTCAAAAGAAAAGGGTCATGAAATATCAAAAAATATCAAAAAGTTTATTTGTAAAAAACAGACAAAAGTTTGTAGAAAAGATGGAGTTAAATGGAATTGCCATTTTTAATTCAAATGATATCTATCCAATCAGTGCGGATAGTACCATGCCTTTTCAGCAGCACCGCGATATTTTTTATTTATCAGGAGTCGACCAAGAAGAAAGTATTTTGGTAATTTTTCCAAATGCATTTGATGAAAAGCACAGGGAAATGCTTTTTTTAAAAGAAACCAATGAGCACATAGCTGTTTGGGAAGGAGAAAAATTAACCAAAGCAGCTGCTTTTGAAACCAGTGGAATAAAAAATGTTTATTGGCTAGACCAGTTTGAAACAATTATGAAAGTGGTCATGGCGCAAGCGGATAAAATTTATTTTAATAAAAATGAACATACCAGAGCGAATACAATAGTTCAGACTAGAGAAGACAGATTTATAGAAAGTTTTTCAAAATTACACCCAAGTCATGCTGTCCGGAAATCTGCACCCATCATGCATCAAATTAGAAGTGTTAAAGAACCTTTAGAAATTGAATTAATGCAAAGGGCTTGCGACATTACCGAAAAAGGTTTTAGAAGAATATTAAACTTCATCAAACCCAATGTAATGGAATACGAAATAGAAGCAGAGTTAATGCATGAGTTTTTGATAAACCGTTCACAAGGATTTGCCTATACACCCATAGTTGGATCAGGAAAAAATGCCTGTGTTTTACATTATGTAGAAAACAATATGCCTTGTTTAGATGGAGATGTGATATTGATGGACTTTGGCGCAGAATATGCAAATTATGCGTCTGACATGACAAGATGTGTTCCAGTGAATGGCAAGTTTTCAGCCAGACAAAAAGCAGTATATAATGCGGTACTACATGTAAAAAATGAAGCAGAAAAATTATTAGTTCCTGGAACGTTTTTACATGAGTATCATATTGAAGTTGGAAAGTTAATGGAATCCGCTTTGTTAAAACTTGGTTTAATTGATCAAACAGACATTAAAAATCAAAATCCTGATTGGCCTGCCTATAAAAAATATTTTATGCATGGCACCTCACACTTTATCGGTTTAGACACGCATGATGTGGGTTCTTGGACCACACCAATTCAAGCCGGAATGGCTTTTACTTGTGAACCAGGTATTTATATTCCAGAAGAAGGGATTGGCATCAGAATTGAAGATGATTTAATCGTGCAAGAAAAGGGAGCACCATTTAATTTAATGAGAAATATACCCATTGAAGCAGACGAGATTGAAGCACTCATGAATAATGGTTAAACAAATTTTAACTGAGCAAGGTGTTTTTAATTACCAAGTGAATGGAAATGGACCAACGCTTATTTTTATTCATGGTTTTTTAGAAAGCAGTGCTATTTGGGACAGTACAGTTTCAAAGTTTTCAAACGGGTATAAAATTATTAATATCGATTTACCCGGACATGGTTTAAATCATCATTTACATAGTTTTTATTCACTTAAACATATGGCAGCACTCGTTGTAACAGTATTACAACAAGAAAAGAGCTTGAAACCTATAGTTTTTGGACATTCAATGGGCGGATATGTTGGACTTGAAATAGAACAAATATTTTCAATTCATTTGGTACTAATCCATTCAAATTTTTGGATTGATTCACCTCAAAAAAAGATTGATCGACATAGGTTAATTCAAGTGGTAGAGGAAAATAAAAAAAGCTTTATCAACCTAGCGATTCCGAATCTATTTGCCAAAAGGAATGTAAAGAATCATTGGGTAGCAATCGAAAATTTAAAAGGAATAGCGAACGAAATTGACAAACGGGTTATTCAAAATTGTACCCGAGCCATGGTGGCGCGAAATAATTTTTCTACCTTCGCTCAAAAAGCTGATTGGCAGCTTATACAGGGAGATTTTGACCCAATAATTCCCCTGGAGCAAATGCAATTAAAATTAGAAAACACTTCCCTTCAATTACACATCCTTAATAATTGTGGACACATGGGCTTTATAGAGCAACCAAAGCAATTTGAACAAATTTTAGAACAAATAATATCAGGCTTATCTTAAAATACTGCCAAAAAAGGATGTTTTTTAATTTATTTAAAATAATTTTGTTGATTCACCGTTAATTGAAATTATAAATTATTCAATGTTTAAATTCATTAAGCTTACTTATTTATTAATCACCGTTTTTACCCTCTTGTTCATCTCTGCATGTTCTACAGAAAAAGATGCGGCTTTAAATGTTGGTTATCATAACATGACTGCCAGGTTTAATGGTTATTTTAATGCTGGAGAAATTATTAATCAATCAGTAAATTCATATAGAAATAAATACAAAGAAGACTATGCAAAAATTTTGTCTTTAGAAGTGTTTCCAAATGAAAAAGAAGCAACCGCTTTGTTTCCTGACATGGATAAAGCAATTGAAAAATGTTCTAAAGTAATTTATCGTCATTCTATGCCAGACCCAAATGTTGTTTCGCGTAAAAAAGATGAGTATTGCAGGTGGATTGACGATAATTGGTTTTTAATTGGGAAAGCTCACTTTTATAAAAGGGAGTTTGATAAAGCTGAAGAAAAATTTAAGTACATTATTAAAGAGTATGACCACGCAGCTACAAAATATGCTGCTAAAATATGGTTGGCAAAAATTTATATTGAAGAAGGAGCCTATTCAAAAGCAAATTTGCAATTAATTTCTGCTGAAAATGATATGAAATTGATGGATGCCAAAGAAAAAGAAGGAGGATTATCATTTCTTAAGAAAAGTGGCCCCAAAAAAAATAAATATCAAAAAGCGAGAGAAAAAAGAGAAAAGAAGAAAAATAAGAAGGATGCAAAAGAAGAGCATGCCCCTGAAAAGTTTACTGAAGATCTTAAAAAAGACTACGAGTTAACCTTGGCCAATTTAAATATCCAACAAGAAAATTATCCCAAAGCAATTACACATTTAGAAAAAGCTATCCAACTAACTAAAAAAAGAAAAGAACGCGCTAGATACGAATTTGTGCTCGCACAGCTTTTTCAAGAATTAGGTAAAAATAACGAGGCAAGTAATCACTTTGGTGATGTGGTAAAGTCAAATGCAAATTATGAAATGCGTTTTTACGCTAAAATTAATAAGGCTTTAACCGGTAATTCAAATCCAGCTGATCTGCGAAAGGACCTGAATAAAATGTTGAAAGATGAAAAAAACCTGGAGTATAGAGACCAAGTTTATTATGTGTTGGCAGAAATTGATTTGAGAGAAGGAAACCGAGCAGCTGCAATAGTGAACTTGACCAAATCAGCTCAGTTTTCAGTCAATAATAATAAACAAAAAGCAAAATCCTACCTAAAACTAGCAGATATGCATTTTGAGGATAAATTATATATTAAATCTCAAAAGTATTATGACAGCTGCGTTACTGTTTTGCCAAAAGAACATGAAGATTATAGCAGAATTGAAAACAAAGCAAAAAGCTTAGCTAATTTGGTAGAGAATTATGACATTTATACAAATGAAGACA
>CBDUKB010000170.1:0-6602 GCA_965367695.1 uncultured Putridiphycobacter sp. | reverse complement strand
CTTTGTTAATTTTGGCATTGAAAAACAAAATATTCGCTTTGGTTTTGATGCGGCTTATTACTTTGGACCTGCATTTGGACAAAGTAATGCTAAAAGAAATAGAACCACCATTTCAAATGGATTTAGTAGGCAATTGATAAAAAGCAACCTTTCTGTAGGTCTGAGTTTAAACTATACCCTGTTTAACCAAAACTTTAATCAAACCATTAGCATTGATAAAAAAAATGTGCTCGATCCATTGGTAATTGGTCGTTACCAAGAAAAGCCAAAATTGTTGCAATATGGAATCGCCATTGATTTCCCTAGTTTTCACAATTCTGGCTGGTCACTGATTGATAATTTTGAGCTAGAAAGTGAGGATGATATTGTTTTATATAGTGACAGTTTAAAATTTAAAAATGACCAATATCTATACGGGGATTTATTCTTTGTAGACAAAGAGAAAAACAAGAATCAAGACTATGCTGAAATTTTAGATTATCTCTATTTAGAAAAACAAGACCAAAGTATTTTCATTAATGAAGCAGGAGAAATCGATACTGTTTTTCAAGCCACCACCATATTTTTCGATTGGGGAAACATTAATTCCATTGTGAAATCACCAAAGATAAATGCCTTTGTAGGGTTAAATCCTTTCGAGCATTTTTCTGCTGATTTAAGAGCAGGTTATCAGAACCATACCTATGGAATTACGGCTTATGAAACTACCCGAGAACGCATTGGGGAGGAGACAAAAATTCAAACCAGAAAGCTGGTCTACCAAGAAAACTTCCATGAATTGTCTTTGGGCGTAACGGCTTACGCACATCATAAAATAAATAACATTTCTAAGTTGGGCGTTCATGTCGGGTTTAATTACAACCTCTGGTTTAATGGTAAATTTCAAGTCGAAAAAGGGGGGATTAACGACAGTGAATTGTTAGAAGACTTTCATGATTATAACATGGGAATAGTAGATGATGATGATGATGAGCACGAAGAGGAGGGTGAAGGAGGGGAGTGGAATAAAAATGATTTTCCTGATGCTGACAAAGGTGTATTTACCAAAAAAGATTATTACGATTATACCTACAATGGAAAAAATAACAAGGATAGTTACCACAGTGATTTCACGCCCTATTTATTCGACAACTTAATGAAAAGAAGTTATGGGGAAATTAGTTTTGGCATTGATTATTACATAGAAAATCTCAAATTCAATGTCTACGCCGAACGATCAATCGGTAGAAACCAAACCATGTATAGCAACCTTTTTTCAGTAGGAATGGGCGTGGCTTTGTTCTTGAATTAATCCAGCGTCTTTGAAAAAGTCCATATTTTATTGAACTTACCTTCGAAAATCAACTAAGGAGTTGGATTTTAAGGCTATATGTAAACAGTAGTTTTTTACATATATAAATTAACTAATTAATTCCTAGTTTTTTATTACTTTGGTAATAATGGAGCACTATATCATTTCAAATATTAGAAAGCTAGTTCTGTCTGGTTTTTTCTGCATTTTTACCTCATTAATCTATTCTCAAGCAACTGATAGTGTTTGGAATATTTGGACTGATACAAGTCAGGCAGATACAATTCGTTTAAAAGCCATCCATAATTATAATTGGTTTGGTTATGTATTTACCCAACCTGATAGTGCTGAATATTTTGCTGATTTACAATATGATTTTGCAAAAAAAATAAACTCCGGTTTTTTTATGGCAGATGCCAGCAACATGAAAGCAATATCATTCTATTTTAGGGGTGAACTGGATTCTGCAATAGTTTATTATAAAGAGAGTGCAGAAGAATATGCAAAAGCAGATATTAAAGCTGGTGGAGCAAAAGTGACCATGAATTTGGGGTCCGTTTATCTTGCCCAGGGAAACTATGCAAAAGCAGTAGAAAATTATACGAGAAGTTTAAAATTACACGACGAAATTAATGATACTTTAGGGCAAGCACAATGCCTTACAAATATAGGTACTGTAAATCTATACCAAGGAGAATTTGATGATGCATTAACATGTTATTTTAAAGCAATTGAACTCTACAAATTTACAGATAACACCGCCGATTTAGCCACCAGTATAAGCAATGTAGGTTCTGTATATGCCGATCAAATGAAGTATGTTAAAGCAAAAGAAAAATACCTTGAAGCACTTGAAATTCACAGGTCTATTAATGATGTTAATGGAATAGCAAGAACAACTAATAATTTGGGAATTTGTGAGTTTGGTCTTGGAAATTACGATTTAGCAGAAGCCCATTACAAAGAAGCGCTTGAAATGTTCCAATCTATAAGCGATAACAATAATTCTATTGCCGCCATGAATGGTTTAGGAATGGTTTATAGTCAGGAAATCTTTAAAAGCGATTCAATTATTAACTAAAAGCTTAAAACTTGGGCAAAAACTAGGCTACCCAAAAGAGGTAGCAGATGCTGCCGAAGAGCTTTATAGATTGCACAGAAAAAGTAACCCAAGTCGTTCATTAGAAATGTTTGAATTATATATTGAAATGCGGGATAGCATTGAAAGTGATGAAAATAAACAAGAGATTATAAGACAAAAATTTAAATACGAATATGAAAAGCAAGCTGCTACCGACAGTATTACGCATGTTGAAAAAGAAAAAGTAATGGAAGCTAAATTATTGGCGGAAACAATTGAGAAAAAGGCACAAAGAACTCAAAATCTTTTATTATGGATCGGGTTTGCCATTGCCATTATTTTTGGTGTCTTTGTATACAACCGCTTTAAGGTAACTCATAAACAAAAAGAAGTTATTGACAGTGCTTATAAAGAATTAGCAGATAAAAATAAGGAGATAATGGATTCTATTTTATATGCTAAACGAATTCAAACAGCAATTTTACCAACCGATAAATTATTCAATAAAGAATTACCAAATTCCTTTGTACTATACTTGCCAAAAGATGTAGTAGCAGGAGATTTCTACTGGCTAGAAAAATCTAAAACAGAACCAAATTCAATATTGATTGCTGCAGCAGACTGCACTGGGCATGGCGTGCCAGGAGCCATGGTAAGCGTATTATGTAACAATGGCTTAAATAGGAGTGTAAGAGAGCACCAATTATCTGATCCAGGTGAAATTTTAAATAAAACCAGGGAGATTGTAATAGAGGAATTTTCAAAAAGTGCAGATAAAGTAAATGACGGGATGGACATTGCTTTGATCTCTTTAAAAGGAAATAAATTGAAATACGCAGGTGCACATAATCCATTATGGATTGTAAGAGACAATGCCATCATTGAAATGAAGGCCAACAAGCAACCAATAGGTAGTTTTGAATTCCCAATGCCTTATGATACTTTGGAGATTGAATTGAAAAAAAGTGATTCGGTTTATATTTTTTCAGATGGGTATGTCGACCAGTTTGGAGGAGAAAAAGGGAAAAAATTTAAACCTGCCAAATTCAGAAACCTACTAATTTCTATTCAAGATAAAAACATGAGTGAGCAAAAAGAAATTCTGCACAATGAGTTTAAAAAATGGAGGGGTGAGCTCGACCAAGTAGATGATATATGTATCATTGGCTTAAAACTTCCTTGATTCCTTGCTCTTTGTTTTTGTAATTCCCATTGCTATCTATATGAACTTACCATAAAGATTTCTCTCCCCTGATAGTGATCGATAAACTTCAGCTTAGTACAAAGCTATTCGAAGAAAATATATGGTAGGTTGTTCATTGTTTTAACGACTGCTCTTCCCATAAAGTTCTCCGTACAACATCTCAGCAACATTGTCGTAATTCGATTGAATTTCTAATCCCTCTACAGTGGATTTAGAATCCCTTTCAATCAAATATTCTTCTTCAAAATCAATGGCATTGAAATCTACAAGTTCAATACTTGCTGGACCAAATACACCTTTCTTTTGGAAAACAGTATAGGGCACAGCTACAGCATTTAATGTTGCTTTTGTAACTTTTAAACTAGAAAGGTCCTTGCTCACAAGTCCCAATTCGCAATTGTTGATTTCAATATTGTTGCAAATAATATGACTATTTTCTCCGGCACTTATTCCTTTGTCACTAATGTTAGACATCTTAACATTGTTTATTTCTATTTGACTACCTGAAAAATCTAAAGCATCATTTCCAATTTGATCAAAGCTTATGTCATCAATTGTTCCAGCACAAAAATCACCGTCAAAAGCATCAGACATTACATTGTTAAAGGTAGAGTGACTTAAGGTAAATTTTGAACGAACAATATTAAGCATGTCCTCGGATGTATTGTCAGAAAAGTTTACCTGATCTAAAATTATATCAGCCTCATAAAAATTTACTGCACCCGATACATGCCAGTCTCCAGCATATGATTCAGTTAAGCCAATAAAATTAGTGTAAGTGATTTTTGAAGTACCATTGCTTTGATAAACGATTACTGTACCCGACTGATCATTGGATTTAATTGTAATTGGATTTGATGCGGTGCCTTGACAGTTCAACTGGCCATTTACAACTATTTTAGCATTTTGATTCAAACGTAAAGTTGTTCCAGCTGTGCAAACCATGTCATAACCAATTGGGATGATGATGTCATTCGTAAATACCCAATTACCATGTTTAACAGTTACATTTTTTGTAGAATGATTAATGTCAAAAATGGAAGTGTCAAGAGAAATTTCATCTTGATTAAAATTTAGGTTAGGGTCTTGGAATTTACCTATATTAATCATCAAAGTGTCACCTTCTGATAAAATACCTAGCTTTAAATTTTTGTATTTCCACATGTTATCTTTTCTAGAAACCACAGTTAAATTAGCGTCTAAAATAGCTTTGAACTTAAATGTAGCTTTTTGTACTTCTGGAAACTGATCAAAGTTTCTTCCCTTTATTAAAGTATGTTTTACTTCCGATAATAATGCCTTTTGCTTATTATAAATACCCAATAAGGTAATAGGATTCAAGTTTGAATTAACAATGCTGATGCTGATGCTTTTTTGACCCGTTTTTAGTGCGTTAATTGCTTGACAGTTGTAGAAGTATTTATTATTGTTGATCTTTTGCATAGCTTCAAACTTTTTTACTTGTCCACGAATCATTTCACTATTTTTAGTATAGTACCAAGTACTAAATTCGTAATCGGGAAACTCGTTGGCCAAGTAAGATTTTGTCAAATCAATTTCAGCTTGAATTTTTTTGTGAAATTCACGGAGGTATGTTGGGTTAGAAAATTGTTTCAAAGCGTTAAAATATGCTGCAACAAAAACGGGATCTTTGAAGAAAATATCTTTCCATTTTTTAACGTCATAAGTTCCTAATTTGTTATCGTACCAAGAGTAATAATATACGTTAGGTAAGGTATAACCCGAGTTAGAGTCGAAACCTATGAGTTCTAATTTGCTGAGTACAGGATTGTAATAAAATCTAACATTCTTCCACCTCAAAGCATGATGACCACCAGTAATATCAGCAATGGCAAAAAGTTTTGCTGCTTTTTCTATATCAAATGCTTGACTAGCGGTAATATCACCTCTGCGCACTTTTTTTAATAGCGTTTGTGCCTTTAGATATTGATCGTATAATGTGGGGTTTTTAAGTGTTTTTTTTGCTTTAAAGACATCTACTTTTGCAATTTGAAAAAGGTTTTCTTGATTTAAAGTCCCGTTGGCGTTAATGACAGTTGGATCAATTAAAATTGATTCATCAAATTTTAAAATGGGTGCTTCCCTTCGGTTGTTGTGCTCAATTAAATCTTTACTAAAACTTTCTTCTACGGCGTATATTCCCTTGTTTTTACCATTTTCTGTTAAGTTCATAAATTGATACCTCAATGCAATTAAACCCGCTTCTTGCATTAATTTATGAAAGTACCATTCGCTCATGTTTTGTCTGGTAGTAGGACTTTGAATTGAAAAAGATTTCATGCCTAAAAATCGATCGTCACCTTTCATTTTAACTCGGTACGATCTTTTTTCATCCTTCCAATGATCAGAATAATCTCCTTTTAAACGAATACTCACTAAAAAAGTATCTTTTAAATTGATTAAGGTCGCGGGAACTTCAACTTTATATTCATCTTTTAGAAAATTATCTTCAAGGGCAAGTTTCTGAAAGTTGTCTAGTTTTGCCTTTGATTCTTCGGAGACTATTAATGTGATGTTTGGTGCCGAATTTTCGAGACTTACAGGAGCACTTTTACTGAAATCAAACCAGGATAATACCTCTGGTTTGTTTTTTTGAAATGCCATTCCTAGCATGAAAAGACTAGCAAATATAATAATGAACGCAAACCACTTTAAAAATTTCATAAGACAAAATTAATGAAATATTTATAATCTATTAATCTCTGGAGTTTGTTCTTATTGTATATAAATTCAGTTTTTTAAGTCTGTTTGATTGGCATGCTAATATAAAAGCACAATTTTTTACATCAAAATTTCATTTGAACTATAAGGACTTTAACCGCAATATGGCGAGTGTGTATAATAATTGTCACCAACGCTTGACTCGCCGAGGTGACCTTATTTTGGAAGTATTGAAAACAAGTTCCGCGTAAAATTTTATTTCACGAAAGCCTAGCCGTTTTTCTCGAATTGACACTTCAATGTTAGTACAAGATAAAAGCTACCAAGTCCCCGCAGGGGCAAAC
>CBDUKB010000169.1:0-6625 GCA_965367695.1 uncultured Putridiphycobacter sp. | reverse complement strand
AGATGCTCCCATTCAAGATTGGGTTAAATTAGCTGTCAATAGAGCAAAAGCGACTGGAGTTCCAGCAATATTTTGGTTGGATAGCAATAGAGCACATGATAATCAATTGATTAAAAAAGTGAATCTTTACTTAAAAGATCACGATACAAGCGGACTGGATATACAAATTCTTTCACCAATTCAAGCGACTAATTTTTCATTGGAAAGAATAGTAAAAGGATTAGATACAATTTCTGTTTCAGGAAATGTTTTGAGAGATTATTTGACCGATTTATTTCCAATTTTGGAAGTAGGAACCAGTGCCAAAATGTTATCTATCGTTCCTTTGATGAATGGGGGAGGTTTGTTTGAAACAGGCGCTGGAGGATCTGCTCCTAAACATGTGCAACAATTAATGTCTGAAAATCATTTACGTTGGGATTCTTTAGGAGAATTTTTAGCGCTAGCAGTTTCTTTAAATCACTTGGGTGATTTTGCAAACAATCCAAAAGCTAATATATTGGGGGATACCCTAGATGATGCAAGTTCTCGCTTATTGGAGAATGGAAAATCACCTTCTCGTAAAGTTGGTGAATTAGACAATAGAGGTTCACACTTTTACTTGGCAATGTATTGGGCTGAAGAAATTGCAAATCAAGACAAGGACGCTGATTTAAAAGCACGGTTTACAGCTATTGCAAAACAATTAAAAGACAATGAGGAAAAAATTGTAGGAGAATTAAATGCTGTTCAAGGAAACCCAGTTGATTTGAAAGGGTATTATTTCCCTAACGATACTTTGTCTGCTCAAGTTATGCGCCCAAGTGGTACCTTAAATGCAATTATTGACGGAATTAAATAAAATATAATACTAAAATTGAAAAGCCACAATTCATATTGTGGCTTTTTTTATAAGTTATAAAATATTTGTGTTTAATGTGTTAATCAACTTTACTGTTGACCATATGTTGAGCTAATTTGGGGAAACAAGTATATAAGGCATATTTATTTCTATCATCCCAGTCCAATTCTTGAATGGCTTCTTTCATACATTTTAACCATTCATCTTTTGCTTCGTTAGTAATTTTATGTGGTAAGTGCCTTTGTCTCATCTTTGGATTACCTATGGTTTCAGTATACAAAGCCGGGCCGCCTAAAAATTGTGTTAAGAATAAATGTTGCTTTCTCTTAATCTCCTCTATTGGTGTTTTTGAAAATAATGGTCCAATAATTGAACTAGCAAATACTTTATTATAAAAAGAATCGAGTAGTTGTGTAAGTCTTTCTTCACCTAGAACTTCATAAAAACTTGTTTCTGACATGTATTGAATATAAGTTGTCGATATAAATGTAACCTTATCGACTAAAATTAAGTAATAAACATTAAAGTTAACCCTAATATTAATAAGTTATGAAATTGAAGAATACTTTCTTTATTATAATGGCACTCCTTATGAGTACATTCGGAATGAGTCAAGAAATTGAAAATTTTGAATCATCTGTTGCTGATTGTAGTGGAGCTGTTGAAGTGACAAATTTCGAAGAATCAAATATACAATTACCTGGAAATTTTGGTCGTGAGCGAGATTTGGAAGCGATTATGCCAGCGGTATTTGAAACAAATTCGATTTGGCTAAGATTGGAGCCAAATTTAAATGGCGAATTTGGATTTGAAATCTCTTCTGAAAGCAACATAGATTTTAATTATTTTTTGTTTAAGGATTTAACTGGAAATATGTGTGGCGATTTAAAAAATGGTGATGTTTACCCAATCCGACAGGACAGTATTTTGTCTTTAAATACAAAAGGAATCAACGCGAATACGGAAGGAAAATTGAAAGTTTTAAAAAATGTTGTAAAAACAAAAGGCACAGATGTATTTTATTTAATGGTCCATTCTAACTCCAAATTACAAGGTAATTTTAAAGTAAAATATTTTTTAACAGGAGAAATCGTAAAATTAGACGCGAATATTCAAGATTATAAAACAAATCCTAGGTATAAAACGGTTAGAATAAGCATTCGAGATAAAGAGACTGGAGATCCTGTTGAAGCAAATGTAAATGTAAACGGATTAAGAATTGATGAAAAGTTATTTCAAGGATCAGACTTTTTATTTGATGCCACCCCTTCAAGATACGTGGAAGTAATTGTAAATGCTAAAGGATACTTTTTAGAAATTGTTGGAATGAAATTTAATGCGACCACAGATTCTGAAATAATTGTCGAAATAGAGAAATTAGCACCTGGTAAAGTCTTAAAATTAGAAGGTTTGAGATTCGAACAGGATTCAAAGAACTTTCTGCCAGTTTCTAAAATTGCTTTAAAGAGATTATTAGATTTTATGGTAGTAAATAACGATATAAAAATTGAAATTCAAGGCCATGTAAACGCGCCGGGTTATGGTGCAAAAAGAAGGGTGAAAAAACTTTCAGCCGATAGAGCAAAAATGGCTTATATTTACCTGGTAGAAAATGGTATTTCTAAAAATAGGGTATCTTATGTTGGCTTTGGTAATACTAAAATGATTTATCCTAACCCAACAAGTCCCGAACAAGAAGATGCCAATAGAAGGGTAGAAATATTGATTTTAGAATAAAATAAATGGCTTTAATTTTGAACTTAGAAACAACCACCAAGGTGTGCTCAGTTTCTTTGGCTTTAAACGGAATAGAAATTGGAAAAAAGGAAAGTAAAACTGAAAATTTTTCTCATTCTGAAAATTTAAATAATTTTATCGTAGCGCTAATGCAGTCTACAGCTTATAAGTTGAGTGATTTAGATGCGATAGCAGTGAGTGAAGGTCCAGGTTCATACACTGGACTGAGAATCGGAACTTCTACAGCCAAAGGACTTTGTTTTGGATTAGATATCCCTTTAATTGCCATCAGTTCATTAGCCGCACTCCTTCATTGTACCGCCAATAAAAATACAGCATTTTATTGTCCCATGTTTGATGCTAAAAGAATGGAAGTTTATGCTGCAATTTTCGACACAACTTATCATCAAATAACGGCTGTTGAAGCCAAAATAATAGAAGCAGATGCTTTTGATGAATATTTGAAAAAGGGAAAGGTCGTATTTTTAGGTCCTGGTGCAGAAAAATGCAAAGAAGTGATTCAACATACAAATGCTGATTTTGATCTTCAAACTGAAGTGTCAGCGACAGGAATGAATACCTTATCATTTGATAAATTTCAAAATAATGACTTCGAAGACTTGGCTTATTTTGAACCTTTTTATTTGAAAGATTTCATTGCTGGTAAACCAAAAAAATTACTTTAATCGAATTAATTTCAGTATTAAAACTGCCCAAGCTAGTATCATTAATAATCCGCCTATAGGTACTAAATGAACAAAATTCTTTAAAGAAGGGATTGTTTCATGAAAAACATAAAGGAAGATGTTTCCTGAAAATAATATCGTTCCAACTAGGAGTAAAATGTAAAACCATTTTAAATTCACTTTTAGGCGATCTTTGTTTAATCCTATGATTAATAATCCAAATCCAGAATAGATTAAATATTTAACTCCTTTTTCAAAGGTTTCAATTAAGTCTTGAGACAATAATTTTTCTAGGCTATGAGCAGCAAGTGCGCCAAGAATAATTGACACACATATAAATATGGCTGCAGTCATTACAATGTTTTTTTGCATCTTAATTCAATAATATTTTTGCATTCTCAATGGCCTTATCTGAAATAGTTTCACCACTCATCATTTTTGCTAATTCAGTGATTCTTTCTTCCTTGTTTAATAGCAATACTTTCGTAGTAGTTCGCTCATTTTCTGTTGACTTAAAAACATGATAATGCGCCTTGGCTTTACTGGCTATTTGTGGTAAATGTGTGATACTGATAATTTGTGTGTCAAGTCCCATAGTTGTAAATAGGCTAGCCATTTTTGACGCAATTTCTCCAGAAACACCCGTGTCAATTTCGTCAAATATTAAAGTAGGTAATTTTTTAATGTTGGCAGTTAATTTTAAAATGGCCAACATAATACGTGATAACTCCCCACCAGAAGCCGATTTAGAAATAGGTAAAAATTGACCGCCCAAATTAGTCTTTACAAGCATTTCTACATCATCAAATCCATTTTTATGTAATGTAGTACTGGTATTCAAATCTAATCGGATGGCAGCATTTTCCATTCCTAAATCCAATAATATTTTTTGTACTGCATTTTCAAATTGTGGAATGGCGTTTACCCTTCCGGAATGAATTTTTTGAGCAGTACTTTTAAGGGCTTCAGTGAGGGTGTTAATTTGCCCTTCTAATTTTTCGATTTCTTTTGAAACGGAAGAAAAGGTTGATAGTTTTTCTTCTAAAGCCTGTTTTACTTCAATTAATGCAGCTCCTGAATGCACATTGTGCTTGTACATCAAACCATTAATAAGTTCAATTTGTTCTTTAATTAATTGTGCTTGTTCTTGATCAATTTCATCAGCATTTAATTCATCTTCAACACATGATTCAATGTCTTTCAATTCAATATGTATCGAATGTAAGCGATTTTTCAATTCTCGGTAGGAAGGTGAAAGGTTTTCGATTTTACCCAATGCTTCCATGCCTTTTTTAGTTTCAAAAATTGGAGAACTAAGCTCTGATTGCAATAAATCTAAAACTGCTCCCAATTGATTTTGAATGTGTTCCCAATTTTCTAGTTTTTCATGATCAAGCATCAATTGTGGAATGTCAATACTTTCTAAATTTATTTTTTCGAATGCTTCTAATAAAAATAAAGTATAATCTTCTTCTTTTCTATTTTCAGACTCTTGTAAGGCCAATGCTTTGAGCGCTTGCTTATGATTTTGCAAGATATTGTAGTCTTTCTGATATGATTTTACCAATGGTAAATGATTGGTGAAAATATCTAAATTCGTTAGTTGATATTGCTTGTCTAATAAATCAATCGTTTCATGTTGAGTGTGAATGTTGATGATTTTATCACCTAAAGCCTTTAAAGTAGCAACATTTGTTGGGGTGTCATTAATAAATAAGCGAGACTTTCCATGGGTATTAATTTCTCTTCGAATAATTGTTTGGTCTTCGTAATCAATGTTCCAATTTTCAAAATCTTCTTTTAAAGCCAATTCTTGAATTGAAAATTCTGCTTCAATAATACATTTTTGCTCATTTCCTTTTAATACACTATGGTCAGCTCTTCCACCCAATAATAAATTTAAAGCTTTTAAAAGTATCGATTTTCCAGCACCTGTCTCACCGGTAATGGCTGCAAAACCATTTTCAAATTTCAGGTCCAAATTATCGATCAATGCGAAGTTCGAAATGATTAACCTATTTAACATACTTATTTGGAATTATAATATACTCTCGTACTTAGATGCATTAATCGGATCCAGTCTTTTTAAAATGTTGACTGCTGAATTTTTTACACTATTATCTGCTTGTGAAAACAATGAGATTATTTCTTGTGATTTAGTATTAAAAAATATTTGAAGATTCACAGAGCCAGGCCTTGATCTATTTACTCTGTCCATGGCATTAATACTTTGTAGAATCACTTGTCTCGCTTTTTCAGGATCACTGTACATGATATCAAATCCAAGACGGTGGTAATTGTAATAGGTAGCACGAATAGGTTCAAAAACTGATTGTAAAGCATTGTCAACTATGTAATATCTAGTGTCTCTCGAACCTTTTTTATTGGGATCCCAATCTGTAGAGGTTAAATGTTGTGCATTGTTAGCAACTTGCTGCGCTTTTACAAAATAAGTGGTTCCACCTTTTAATGAAAAACTATCGTAATCATACCCTAAAACCATATAAGCATAAAAAGCAAGTATTGAAGTTAAATTGGAGCGAAAGCGATCAATAGAAAATAAAAGGGCTGTATTACGTAAATACACAAAATCAAAATTTTTGTCTATGTGATTAAATGTAGTCGTATTATAACTCGTATTGTATACTGGTCTTGTAGATTGGACTTGAATTTGTCCACTAAATCCATCTGTACCATTTTTTGCTGTAATGGTAATTAAAATACTAACATTTATTCTTTCTTCAATTTCAAAAACATCATCAGTCCAAACAGTGGTGTTCATGAATTCTGTAATGTTGTTTTCTAAATCTATAAAAATTTCTTTATCATTTGCAGTTGCAGAAAAACTAGGGGTACTTGTTACAGAAACCTGACAATTTAATTCTTGGGCAGTGACTGCATTTGTAAGAAGAATGATAGTGGCGAGAATAAGTGTTTTCATTTGTTTAAATCTGTTTCAATCTCATTAATAATATCAATTGCCATCAATGATTTTTGTTTTAACTCAAAATTAATTAAAATATTGTTTGGTTTAATAAATGTCACCTTATTCGTGTCGTAACCAAATCCAGCATTTTTATCTTTTAATGAATTTAAAATTAATAAGTCTAAGTTTTTTCTTTTCAATTTCCCTTTGCCGTTGTCAATCTCATTATTGGTTTCTAAAGCAAAGCCGACTAAAAATTGTCCTTTTGATTTTTGTGATCCGGCCCAAGCCAATATATCTGGGTTTTTAACCAAATCAATTGACATTTCTTCTGAGTTTTTCTTAATCTTATGGTCAGCAACTTCTGCCGGCCGATAATCTGCCACAGCTGCTGAAAATATGCCTACAGATGTGTTTTGCCAATGTGCTTGTACA
>CBDUKB010000168.1:0-6697 GCA_965367695.1 uncultured Putridiphycobacter sp. | reverse complement strand
AGATAAGAAAAGCCCAAAATATCGGTGTGTCAATGCCTATTAACACCAATGCGAAATAACTTGCTATGCCAGTAATCAAGCTAATAATTGTTTTTAAAGTGATGTAATTACTGGTAGATTTTTTTATTTTTTCAAGAATAATGGAAACTTCAGTAAACTTTTTACCATCAGCAAAAACTTTCATTAATTTGGGATGGAAAACAGATTCTTCTAAGATTAGGAATAATACATAAAGGACGATCATGAAGGCATTACTGAATAAATCAGTGATTGAATTTAAAATTGGGGAAAGTAATTTTGATAATTTAAAATCGCCCACGTAATTATTAATACTTTCAAATATATTTATGCCAAAAGTTTGGTCCAAGTTTGCATTCACGATTTTTAAATTCGCTTCATAAACGGGTATTTCTTTACTTAATGCTTTAATGTTGTCAATTAAAACATTAATGGCTAAACCACAGATGAGAAATAAAACCAAAGAAGAAATTAAAGTCCAAAACCATGTTGGCATTTTACTTCCTATAAAAGGTATTTTTACTAATAAGGTTCTAAACTCAACTATTAAAAACCAAATAAGAAAACCTAAAATAAATGGCATGAGTAATGATTTACCAATCACTAATAAGGTAACAATACTGATGAAAATGATAAAATAAGAAGCAACTTTTTGAGCCATCATAACCTTAAAGATACAAGAATTAGTCGGCTAAATTAGATGACAACCATCTTTTATAAGTATTTAAAGGCATGTCTTTTTTCTTAGCGATTTCCGTAACTTGATCCATTTTAATTTTTCCAACGCCAAAATAATGCGCTTCTGGATGTGCAAAATACCAACCACTCACTGCTGCAGTAGGGTACATTGCCAAGCTTTCGGTCAAGGTTATTTGACTGTTTTCGGTGGCATGCAAGATTTTAAACAGGCCAATTTTTTCAGTATGGTCTGGGTTTGCGGGATAACCCGGAGCAGGTCTTATACCTTGATATTTTTCTTTAATTAAATCATCTTTTGTGAGTACTTTCTTTTCATATCCCCACAAATCTTGTCTGACAATTTCATGCATTTTTTCAGCAAAAGCTTCCGCCAATCTATCTGCTAAGGCTTTTAACATAATCGCATTGTAATCATCATGATCAGCTTCAAATATTTTTAATTGTTTTTCTATATTTAATCCACTTGTCACAGCAAACCCTCCTATATAATCTTTAATGCCACTTGATTTCGGTGCAATAAAGTCGGCAACAGAGTGGTTATTGGCTTTGTCAGATTTTTTTAATTGTTGTCTTAATGCATATTGATAATGAATAACCTCTTCTCTGTTTTCATCTTTATAAATCTCAATTACATCATCTTCAACAGTGTTAGCCGGCCATATTCCAACCGAGGCATTTGCACTTAACCATTTTTCTTCTTGAATTTTTTTCAACATGGCTTTCGCATCATTGAATAATTTAGTGGCTTCTTTCCCTTTTGTCTCATCATTTAAGATGGCTGGATATTTACCACGCATCTCCCATGTATAGAAAAATGGTGTCCAATCAATGTAGTCTATTAATTCAGTTAAATCAAAGTCGGTATAATGCTTAACACCAATGAAATTAGGTGTTTTGATGTCGGTTTGTTTCCAGTCTATATTTTGCTTATTAGAACGTGCCTCATCAATGCTTAAGTATGACTTTACACCTGCTTTTTTTGCGTAGTTAATACGGATTTTATCATATTCTTCTTCAATATTATCAGTAAAAACCTTTTTGTTTTTACCTAATAATTCACCTGCAACAGTAACAGATCTTGATGCGTCTAAAACGTGGATGGTATCGCCTTTTGGATATTTTTCTTGAATTTTAACCGCCGTATGAACTTTAGATGTGGTGGCTCCTCCGATCATCAGTGGGATATTCATGCCCTGAGATTCTAATTCTTCAGCCACAGTTACCATTTCGTCCAATGAAGGTGTAATCAAACCGCTAAGACCAATGATATCAACATCATGTAATTTGGCTGTTTCAATTATTTTTTCCACAGGAACCATGACACCCAGATCAATAATTTCATAATTGTTACATGCAAGAACCACCCCAACAATGTTTTTCCCAATATCGTGTACATCTCCTTTTACAGTTGCCAAAAGAATCTTGCCATTCGTCTGCCCTTTCTCTTTAGTGGCTTCAATAAATGGCAAAAGATATGCAACTGCTTTTTTCATCACCCTGGCAGATTTAACTACTTGTGGTAAAAACATTTTTCCGGCACCAAATAGGTCACCCACCACATTCATTCCATTCATTAAATATCCTTCAATTACTTGAATAGGCGCATCTACTAAATGTCTCGCTTCTTCCATGTCTTCGGTTGCAAAGTCGGCAATTCCTTTCACCAAAGCATGGGTAATTCTTTCTTGGAGTGGGAGCAGTCTCCAAGCCGCCGTATCTTTTACTCCTGCTACTTTTTCAACAACATTGTCAGCATAATTTAAAAGGTTTTCAGTAGCATCTTCATGCCTGTCAAGCAATACATCTTCTACTTTTGTCAATAATTCCTTGGGAATATTATCATAAACCTCCAACATACTTGGATTGACAATCCCCATGTCCATTCCTTCACGTATGGCATGATATAAAAAAGCGGAATGCATGGCTTCTCTCACTGTGTTGTTCCCACGAAAAGAAAAGGAAACGTTTGACACCCCTCCGCTTACATGAGCACCAGGTAAGTTTTCTCTAATCCAGCGTGTTGCTTTAAAAAAGTGCAATGCATTTTGTCGGTGCTCTTCCATTCCTGTTGCGACAGGAAAAATATTCGGATCAAAAATGATGTCTTGTGGATTAAAGTTCACTTTTTCTACCAATATATCATAGGATCGTTTACATATTTCAATTCTCCTTTCATAGGAATCAGCTTGTCCAATTTCGTCAAATGCCATCACAATGACAGCTGCCCCATATGCCCTAATCTTTTGTGCTTGATTAATAAAACTTGCTTCCCCTTCCTTTAAGCTAATTGAGTTGACAATTGATTTGCCTTGAATACATTGGAGGCCTGCTTCAATAATTTCCCATTTTGAACTGTCAATCATAATTGGGACTCTGGATATGTCGGGTTCAGATGCAATGAGTTTTAAAAACTTCACCATGGCTGCTTTTCCATCAATAAGTCCATCATCCATGTTAATGTCAATGATTTGTGCACCGTTCTCTACTTGCTCTCTTGCAACTGATAATGCTTCATCAAATTCATTGTTGTTGATTAAACGGAGAAATTTTTTAGAACCGGCTACATTTGTTCTTTCCCCAATATTAATAAAGTTCGATTCTGGGGTCAAGATTAAAGGTTCGAGACCGCTCAGTTTCATATAGGGAATATCGGTCCATTTGTATTTATATTGGCCTGTATAGTTGGGGTGAAAGCTCATTTAAAAAAGGGGTTAATTATCAATTCTATTGTTTACATTAATACACTCCAGTCATCACTGTCTCCTCTTCCCATCCAATCCTTAAAGTTTTCATTTCCGCCTCTTGCTTCCCAATCAGAATCAATCGCTAATTTGGCAGAAATTCCACCTCTTGGATTACAAATCATAGAAATTCTTAACCTTTCAGGTTCATACACTTCCATTAAGTGATCATAAAATATATTGATTAATCGCTCATAAGAGACTACAATGTCTCTTAAATGAAAGGAATATTGTTTTAGGGATTTTAATTCTACAATTTTTTTCTTTGGGTACATGGTAAGAAAAACTGTGGCAAAATCGGGTTGTTCTTTAACACCTAGAAAAGTGAATTCGGGAATTTTAATTTTTATTTCATAAGCCTCTTTTGAAGGGTTTGGAATTGCCTTCAAAATACTTTTGTCTATTTCTTGATATAATTTTGCCATTTTAGTTCGATTTATATTTGTTTATTAATTTATTCATTATTTCAATGTGCTCAGGTGTGGTACCACAGCATCCTCCCACAATATTTACAATACCTTCTTTGATAAATGATTCTATTTGTTCTCCCATTTTCTCAGGCGTTTCATCATATTCTCCCATTTCATTTGGTAATCCTGCATTTGGATGGGCGCTTACCAGAAGATTTGATTTCTTTTTCAATGTTTTTAAATAAGGTTTCATGGCATCAGCCCCTAATGCACAGTTAAATCCAATACTTAACAAGTTTGCATGTTCAACTGAAATCAAAAATGCTTCAGCAGTTTGTCCCGATAAAGTTCGTCCACTCGCATCAGTAATTGTCCCAGAAACCATAATAGGCAAATCAATACCCGTTTTATTTTTACAATTTTCAATAGCAAAGAGCGCAGCTTTTGCATTTAAAGTGTCAAAGACAGTCTCCACCATTAAAATGTCAACACCACCTTTAATTAAACCCATTACTTGTTCTTCATATGCAGCAACTAATTCATTAAATTCTACATTTCTAAACCCAGGGTCATTTACATCTGGGGAAATTGAAAGTGTTCTATTCGTTGGTCCGATTGAACCAGCCACAAACCTTGGTTTTTCTGGGGTGAGTTCATTGTATTTGATACAAGCTGCTTTTGCCAATTTAGCACTGTGAAAATTGATATCATAAGCATATTTTTCTAACCCATAGTCGGATTGGGCGATAGCAGTACCACTGAAAGTATTCGTTTCAATAATATCAGCACCAGCAGCTAAATAGGCTTCATGAATTCTCGAAATTATGTCTGGTCGAGTTAAGGATAGTAAATCATTATTTCCTTTTAAAGGTTTATCATGGTTTTCAAACCAACCCTTGCGAAAATCTTCTTCAGTTAGGGTATACCGTTGGATCATAGTCCCCATGGCACCATCTAAAAGGAGAATCCTATTCTTTAGAATGTCTTTAATATTTTGCATATCATTAATTGAAATGCGTTAGGACCGGTATTTAAAAGTGTGATAACTGCTTATATTGACTCATTGTGAGTCAGGATTTGGCACCTTCTTAGGAGAACTAAGGGTTGCCAAGGTATCGTAGGGCCGGTCCCTCCACCTTTCTTTATAAGTTGTTGTAAAAAATGAACTGGTACAAAGGTACAAAGATTATTTAATTGACAAATAATTTAAGGAAGCAATATTAAGACAATTTATCTGCCAATATTTTAATTTCGATAAATGGTGCAATTTTTTCGTAAATGATATTGTTTACCGCTTCAAGAATTGGCATTTCTACCCCGTACTCTTTATTGATTTCAATCAAGCATTTTGTAGCAAAATATCCTTCTGCAATCATGTCCATTTCGAGCTGAGCAATTTTCACAGAATATCCTTTACCTACCATATAACCAAAAGTCCTATTTCTTGAAAATTTGGAATAGGCTGTTACCAATAAATCACCTAAATAGGCTGAAGATTTTACATCTCTGTGAATTGGATTTACTTCATCTATAAAATTCTCAATTTCTTGAATTGCATTTGAGATCAATACCGCTTGAAAATTATCACCATGTCCCAAACCTGCACAAATACCACTGGCAATGGCATATACATTTTTAAGCACTGCTGAATATTCAGTTCCAAAAATGTCGTCTGAAATGGTAGTCTTAATAAACCTATTGGCCATGGTTTCCGCCAAATACTCCGCCATGTCTTCATCTTGACAAGCAATGGTTAAGTATGAAAGACGCTCTAAGGCAACTTCTTCGGCATGACAAGGGCCACAAATAATTCCGATATTATCTTCATCAACGTCCATGTATTTTTGAAAAAACTGGCCAGGTATTTCATTTATTTCTGGAATAATTCCCTTTACCGCTGAAAATATATACTTGTTCTTTAACAATTCTTTGGGGAATTTTTCAAAAACACTGAATAAGTATGCAGATGGCGTTGCAATGATGACAATGTCTGCCGGTCGTACAATTTCTTCTAAATCGGTAGAGATATTGATTCTATTTAAATCAAATTCAACAGATTGAAGATATTTTGGGTTGTGGCGGTACTTTAATAAATGCGCGACTGATGCTTCATTGTGCATCCACCAATTAATTAATACCCCGGGTTTGGTAGTTAATATTTTAACCAAAGCAGTTGCCCAGCTTCCGCCTCCAACTACAGCAATTTTTTTCTCTTGGCTTTGCATAATTATTAAAAACAAATGTAATAAATTATAAGAATAACTACTACTTTCTTTACCGATAAGCTTTTTAATATGTAATGATTATTTAGTATTTTAGCTCAAGCTAAAAAAACCTTGTTAATGAATTGTTTAAGCGATAAGCTATGCGGCTGATACTTTTATTTATTATTATTTTATTTTATCAATTGGCAGTTGCGCAACAAATAACTGGTGTGGTGAAAGGTGTGGTTCGAGACCAAGAGACCTTTGAGCCTATAGTCGGTGCTCAAGTTTTTATTGTTGATTCCGATCCTATTATTGGTGCAATAACAAATATTAATGGCTTGTTTAAGCTTGATGATGTCCCTGTTGGAAAACAAAACATACGCATCACTTTTGTTGGATATGAAGCACAACATTTTAATAATGTTGAGGTGAGTTCAAAAGAAGTCGTACTTGAAATAGAATTGATAGAAAGTATTGAAGTATTAGGTGTTGTTGAAGTTATTGGAGAGAAAAAAGGAGAAACTATCAATAAAATGGTTTCAGTAAGTGCCAGGTCATTCTCAATTGATGAATCTAAAAGGTATGCTGGTAGTTTGAATGATGTTTCTAGAATGGCTCAAAA
>CBDUKB010000167.1:0-6729 GCA_965367695.1 uncultured Putridiphycobacter sp. | reverse complement strand
TTTTTATTCTCTCCAGCAGATGTTTCAGAAACCATCAGCAAAAAAGCAGCTGATATTGCAGAGCAAATTGTGTTAAAATTAGATTTTATTGGCATTCTAGCGGTAGAATTATTCTTGACAGCTGATGATGAATTATTAGTTAACGAAATTGCACCCCGTCCACACAATAGCGGACACCATACCATTGAAGGAAATATTACTTCCCAATTTGAGCAACACTTAAGAGCGATTTTAAACCTACCTTTGGGTTGCACCGATATAAAAATACCAAGTGTGATGCTCAATTTATTGGGTGAAAAAGGATTCCATGGTAAAGTAAAATATACAGGAATGGAAGAAATTTTGGCTTTACCTGGCGTAACACCACATATATATGGCAAAGCCGAAACCAAACCTTTTAGAAAGATGGGACACATTACTGTTGTCAATTCATCTTTAGACAAAGCAAAGGCAATAGCCATCAAAGTTAAAAATACGATTCGTGTTCAAAGCGAATCATAATGACATAAAATTATGATAGAAGTTGGAATTATCATGGGTTCAAAGTCGGACTTACCCATTATGCAAGAAGCAGCTGATGCTTTAAAAGTAATTGGAATTGACTATGAAATAACCGTTGTATCGGCACACCGTACACCTGAAAGAATGTTTGATTACGCAAAGTCAGCTCACAGTAGAGGGATTAAAGTAATTATTGCTGGAGCAGGTGGTGCAGCGCATTTACCGGGCATGACAGCTTCTTTGACAGCTTTACCAGTCATTGGAGTTCCAATTAAATCAAGTAACTCAATTGACGGATGGGATTCTGTTTTATCTATCTTACAAATGCCTGGCGGAATACCCGTAGCGACCGTAGCTTTAAACGGTGCTAAAAATGCAGGTTTATTGGCAGCAAGTATCATTGGCGCAAGTAATCCAGCAGTATTTGAAAAACTGACAGCTTATAAAGCGGAATTGAAAGAAAAGGTATTGAAGACTGCCGAAGAAATGGAAAATAACAAACATTAAATGACCCAATCTGTTGATTTAATTTATAAGTATTTCCCGCACTTAACGGAGGAACAAAAAAAATTGTTCGCCCAATTGTATGAGGTTTATAAACTTTGGAACGATCAAATTAATGTGGTGAGTAGAAAAGACTTTGATGATTTTTACGAAAAGCATGTATTGCATTCTTTAGGAATTGCGAAGGCCATTAATTTTGTTCCTGGTTCAGATATATTAGATGTAGGTACTGGAGGTGGTTTCCCTGGAATTCCATTGGCCATCATGTTTCCTGAATGTAATTTTTACTTGGTAGATTCTATCGGAAAAAAAATTAAAGTAGTGAACGAAGTGAAGGACGCCTTGGGATTGACCAATGTGATTGCCAAACAAGTTCGCGCAGAAGAGATTCAACATAAATTTGATTTTGTTGTTAGCAGAGCAGTCACTGCCATGCCCAAATTTTTAATGTGGGTCCGTAAAAAAATCAAGAAAAATGATAAAAATGCCTTCCCTAATGGACTTTTATACTTAAAAGGAGGTGACTTGACAGATGAAATGAAACCTGTTAGAGAATATTACGAGTATTTACATTTGGCCGATCATTTTGAAGAAGAATTTTTTGAAACCAAAAAAGTAGTTTACGTCGATTTAAATTCTTAAAACATGATAGCTGAAACACCAAAACCTCCTTATTATGCAGTGATTTTCACCTCAAAAAGGTCGGAAGGCGATAAAGGTTATGCAGCTATGGCAGACAAAATGGTGGAATTGGCCCAAAAACAACCCGGTTTTTTAGGTGTGGAATCGGCAAGGTCAGAAATAGGCATCACCGTTTCGTATTGGAAAGATTTAGCAGCTATCCAACAATGGAAAAACAATAGCCAACACCTTGATGCCAAAGACAAAGGAAAATCTATTTGGTACGAAAACTATTCCGTACGCATTGCAAAAGTTGAAATGGAGTATTAAGTCTTTTGAAGATTAACTTAGTAACCCATTAAGATCGTATCAAATAATTATCAAAACTAAATACTTTCATTAACTGTTGCTTTATTCCACAAACTTCTTATTTTTGTTTGATGCGGAAATTTCTTTATTTATTCACTTTTGTCCTCTTAGCTTTCAATGCTATTGGTCAGTCGAGTTTAAAAATAGACTACCCAGAAATTATTTTAGAAGGGGTACCATCTACTGTCTATATTACGAACGTAAATGAAAATTTTCCAGCCATCATTACTGTCAACAATAAACAAATTGAACTTGACTTCTCAGGAGAACATCCAAGTTTTACACATAAGTTTAAGAACGGGGAAGTATTAGACATTGAAGATTACAAATTCAACCAACCGACCAATCGTGTGATTCCATTATGGATGTCGATTTTACCTCCATTATTCGCCATTTTTTTCGCCTTGCTTTATAAAGAAGTAATCTTCTCACTATTTTCTGGAATATTCTTGGGTGGGGCTATTATAGGCTATTATAGTGATGGGTTTATAGGCATATTTACTGGTTTTTTAAGAGTCATTGATACTTATATTATTTCAGCTTTAATCGATTCTGGACACGTAAGTGTCATTATTTTCTCTGTATTAATTGGTGGAATAGTGGCGTTAATTTCACGAAACGGTGGAATGAAAGGCATTGTAAATAGAATTATTAAGTACGCTAAGAATGCGCGGAGTGGTCAATTGACCACTTACTTTTTAGGGCTTTCAATTTTCTTTGACGATTATGCCAATTCTTTGGTAGTTGGAAATACCATGCGAGCCATTACAGATAAATTAAAAATTTCAAGGGAAAAATTAGCATACATAGTCGATTCAACAGCTGCACCTGTCGCCGCCATTGCATTTGTTACCACGTGGATTGGTGCAGAGTTAGGTTATATTCAGAATGGCTTAGATAAAATAAATATGGACTCAGTTCAGATTGACGAAGGTGTATATGGCATATTTTTAAATAGTTTGGCCTATTCCTTCTATCCAATTTTGACCCTGTTTTTTATGTTTTATTTAATTTGGAGAGAAAAAGATTTTGGCTCCATGTTAAGTGCTGAAAAAAGAGCGAGGGCTGGAAGTATTGTCAACCCGGAAGAAAATGATGCGGATTTAACTGAAATGGAAGACTTAGAACCAATAGATAATATTCCACACCGGGCAATGAATGCGATAATTCCCGTATTGATTATCGTTTTCGGAACGCTAATTGGTTTATTATTCACTGGCTTTCAAAGTTTAAAAAGTGAATTATTAGTATTGAATGAAAGCGCCACCTATACAAGCTGGGGTTCCATTTGGAATGACATGCACTTATTGCCCATGCCTGCCGATACATTTGGACAGAAACTTGGTAGTTTGATTGGTGTTTCGGACTCCTATACAGCCTTATTATGGGCTTCTTTAACCGCTATGTTTGTTGCTGTTTTCCTTACACTTTCTCAACGAATTATGAACCTAAAGGATACCATTGAAACCATCATCAAAGGATTCAAAAGTATGATGCCTGCCTTGTTGATATTAATTTTAGCATGGTCATTAGCACTTGTAACTGAAGACATGCACACAGCAAACTTTTTAGCACATTTAATTGACGGAAGAATATCACCTTGGTTAATTCCAGCATTTACATTTGTCTTAGCCGCATTTGTTGCCTTTTCAACTGGCTCATCATGGTCGACCATGGCATTGGTGTACCCTTTAATTCTACCAGCTGCATGGCTTATTTGTATGAATGAATCCATGGAGCCAGACATTGCCATGCCAATATTTTACAATGTGGTAAGCTCTGTATTAGCAGGATCAGTTTTAGGAGACCATTGCTCTCCAATTTCAGATACGACAATTTTAAGCTCCTTAGCGAGTGGTTGTAATCATATTGACCATGTCCGTACACAAATTCCTTATGCATTAACAGTGGGTGTTGTATCAGTTTTTGCAGGCACCATACCATCAGCGCTCGGACTTCATCCACTCATATCTTTTCTCTTCGCATTTTTAGTCATCATTGGCGTAGTAGAAATTTTTGGAAAAAAATCAGTAACATAATGGGAAGGCTCATTTCACTAGATTACGGAACCAAAAGAACAGGTATTGCCGAAACGGATGATTTACAAATTATCGCTTCTGGATTGACGACTATTCAAACTCCTGACCTATTTAAATTTTTGGTCACTTATTTTGCCAAGCATAAGGTAGATGCCATTATTTTAGGAGAGCCAAAACGACTCAACGGGGAACCCACACACAATACCATTCCCGTTCAAGAAATCAAGAAAAAATTAGAAGAGACCTTTGGGCATATTCCAGTCATTATGGTGGATGAAAGATTTACTTCTAAAATGGCATTTCAAACTATGATAGACTCAGGACTTAGTAAAAAGAAAAGACAGAATAAAGCTTTGGTTGATGAAATTTCAGCTTGTATTATTTTACAATCTTATATGAGTAGTATTTAAAAATAAAAGTATGCATCCATTTTTTAAAAAAACCCTCTTATTTTTAAGCATTGGCTTGGTGCTATTTGTGGTTGGTTATTTTTTATTTACCAATTACACTTATAGTGAAGGTACCCGAACTGGCTACCTCATTAAAACCTCAAAGAAAGGTTATGTTTTTAAAACTTACGAAGGTCAATTGAACCTGGGTGGTTTTGGCACAGATCAATCAACTGGCCTCATGGGAAATGTTTGGGACTTTTCAATTGAAGATGAAGCCATGTACCAAAAAATTCAAGCCTTTGAAGGCGAAAAGGTCACCGTATCCTATAAAGAGATCAACAAGGCCATGCCTTGGCAAGGAAAAACTAATTACTTTGTATATGACATAAAATCGAAGCAATAATATAATTTATCACAACTATAAAGTTGTTATATTTGCAATCGATTTTAGAAATGACCAATAAAAACAAGCAAACAAATGACCCAGCAAATATGAGTTGGGTAGAAAAGCTTCAAAAACGCTGGGGTGTAAATTATTTGCAAGTTTTTATTATTTTATTTGTCTTCGCCCTTACCGGTACAACCATCTTATTATTAAAAAAACCAGTGGTTGGGTTCTTTACCGAAAATGGCGAATCAAATGCATTATTCTCCATCATATATTACATATTAATCCTGCCAATTTATAATCTTGTATTATTGATTTACGGATTTATTTTCGGTCAGTTTGCTTTCTTTTGGGAATTTGAAAAAAAGATGCTGCTCCGAATTAAAGGACGATTTACGAAAAAAAGCAAATAAATTACAGTTCATCCCTTTGGAATTACAATTCGTCCTTTTCAATTTTTAATCTGATACAATTGCGTTGATATTTGATCTATAAAATCAAACTATCATGAAAGCAATACTCATCATCAGTCTACTTTTTACCAATATTACCTTAAATGCCCAATTTACCATCTCTGGTAAAATCACCAACCAAAAAGGAGTGCCCTTGATTGGTGCTAGTATTATTATTGCTGGTACGTACGACGGAACAATATCCAATCAAAACGGTGAATTTAAATTTAAAACCCAACAAAAAGACGCTGTAAAATTAGTTTGTCAGTATGTTGGTTTTGAATCCAAGACCATGTCTTATTTTTTAACAGGAGATGTGAGCAACCTCAACATAGTATTGAAAGAAAAATTCAATGAATTAGATGCTGTTGTGATTACTGCAGGGGCCTTTGCAGCAGGAGATAAAAAGAAGGCTGTTTTACTCACTTCATTAGATATGGTCACCACACCTGGTGCAAGTGGAAACGTAGTGAATGCCTTGCAATACTTGCCGGGCACTTCAAACAATGGAGAATCAGGTAAATTATTTGTAAGGGGTGGTTCCAGTGACGAAAGCCAAACATTTATTGATGGTGCTTTGGTTCAAAATCCATACAATGCTGCTGCACCTAACACTTCGGTAAGAAGTCGATTTAATCCATTTATGTTCGAAGGTACTGTTTTTAGTACAGGTGGTTTTTCAGCAGAATTTGGAGAAGCCTTGTCGTCCGTTTTATTATTAGACACCAAAGGCATGCAAAATGAAGATCAATTAGATATTTCTATCTTATCAGTTGGACTGGGATTAGCAGGGACTAAAAAATGGGAAAAATCAGCCATCACCGCTAGCCTTGACTATTCAAATTTGACGCCTTACATGAATTTAGTGCCACAAGGCATCAATTGGAACAAAATGCCTGAATCCATGGAGTCAGCCATTAGTTTTAGACAGAAAACCAAAAAGGGATTGTTGAAAGTATATGGGAATTATTCTCAAACCCAATTTAATTTAATGGACTATAACATAGATACTCAAGCAGAAGATGCCTTGAATTTAAAAAATAGAAACACTTACCTCAACGCTTCTTATAAAGGTTTAGTAAACGAAAATTGGGTCATGCATTTGAGTGGGGCCTTCACTAATTATGTCGAAACCATCAATATCAATACAGATTTATTTGAAAAAGAAAACAATGGACTTCATTTAAAGTCTAAGTTTACCCGCGCCATCACCAAGCAATTTAAAGTCAACACTGGTGCAGAGTTTTACAATACCCAATACAATCAACAATTCATTACAAATGGAATTGAGATAAACAATGGTTTTAACAATCAACACATAGGATCATTTGTAGAATTTGATTGGTATTTATCAAAAAAATTGGTCACCCGTTTTGGCGGTAGAATGGACCATTCAATATATTTAAAGGAATCAAAAGTATCCCCAAGGGCTTCTCTAGCCTATCAATTGAGTAAAAACAGTC
>CBDUKB010000166.1:0-6773 GCA_965367695.1 uncultured Putridiphycobacter sp. | reverse complement strand
ATTATGATAAACTGATTATTTTCAATTAATAAATCACAATGTAAATGATTGATAACACGAAGATGGTGGCCCGCTTTTTTTCCTTCTTCATAAATTCGAGCAGTAGAATATAAATTTTTGTTTCGCGATAAAATATAGATGAGCATACTATTTTATAATGAAAGGTAAATGGGACTTGTTTCACCTAAATTACTATAATTTAAAGCGCGATCGACTATTTGAAATTGAAATTTAATGGTGTCTGCTTGGTTTGAAAATGGATTGAAAAAGCCAACTTTTCCGAAGTTATAGGTGATGGTACCTTTAATGCCTTTTGATTTATCGTAAGGTAAAACAGGTTTTATCCTAAACTTAAAAACAATATTTGTTCCGTTCAGGTCCTTTCCTGCTACCCAACCCAAACTGTCATCTTTTTCATAATAATTCAAAATAAGGTTATTGTAATTATCTCCTTCAAAATTATAAGGAGCAAGGGTATCACTTTCTAAGAGCCCAATATCGCCTTCTCCATCTGTGAAATTAAAGACAATAGTCGCACTATCATGTTTACCGTAAACAATAAAATCATTAAACTCAACAATTGGAATAGTAGGGTAGGTTTCTTTTTTAAAGCAAGAATTTAGTCCCAAAATTAAGCTCAAAATTATAAAAATAAAACGTACTTTTGTCTGCATAAACCTCAGTAATACTAGGAGTGTTAATTATTTATTAAAGATATATTAAAATAAAGTCAAGTGACACATTTTTCAATCGATTTTCTTGATAAGATACAAAAAATTAACAATGATCACCAATTTGAGAAATTAGCACTTGAATTATTTAATTACCAATTTTCTTCTAACAATATTTATCAAAAATACTGTTTGTCTTTAAAAAAAACGCCTGAAAATGTAAATTCATTAAATAAAATTCCATTTTTACCTATTTCTTTTTTTAAAACGCATGAAGTAAAAGCAGGTAATTATACATCATCCTTTGTTTTTACAAGATCTGGAACTACAGGGACAGAAAAAAGTCGACACTTTGTAAAAGATAAGTATGTTTATGAAAAAACATTTGAAAAAGCCTTTGAATTATTTTATAATCAGCCAGAGGATTATGTGATTATGGGGTTGCTACCCAGTTATCTCGAAAGAGAAGGATCTTCATTGGTATATATGGTTGCTCATTTAATTGAAGCTTCTCATGATCCATTAAGTGGTTTTTATTTGAATAATTACAGAGAATTAGTTGATTCATTAAATAATTATCAAGGAAAAAAGCAAATATTATTAATAGGGGTTTCATATGCATTGCTTGATTTGTGTGAACACTATGACTTAGACCTATCAAAATGCATTGTGATGGAAACAGGAGGAATGAAAGGGAAGAGGAAGGAGATGACCAAAGCTACTTTGCATGAAAAGCTGAAGTCTAGCTTAAATTTATTGTCCGTTCATTCCGAGTATGGCATGACAGAGCTCATGTCTCAAGCATATTCCAAAGGAGATGGCATTTTTCAAACTCCCCCTTGGATGAAAGTATTAATTAGGGAATACAATGATCCATTTAACTATATTGAGGGCAAAACAGGGGGACTTAATGTGATAGACTTAGCCAATATTGATTCTTGTGCATTTATTGAAACTGAAGATTTAGGGAAACTTCATACACAAGGTTTTGAAGTAATAGGAAGATTAGATACCGCCGATTTAAGGGGCTGTAATTTATTAGTGCAATGATATATTTTTTATATTCGTTATATGGATTTATTTAACCGAGAATTAAGTTGGTTGTCTTTTAATGAAAGGGTGCTTCAGGAAGCCCTAGATTCAAACACCCCATTAATTGAAAGAATTCGATTTTTAGGGATTTATTCCAATAATTTAGATGAGTTTTTTCGCGTACGTGTTGCTGCTGTAAGAAGATTGGCAGCAATAAAGATAAAAAAATTAGAAGGTTTTGAAGGCAGTGCAGAATCTTTGTTAATTGAGATTAAAAAAGAAGTGTTAAAGCAACAACAATTGTTTGAGTTGGCCTACGAAAATATTTTAATTTCTTTGAAGAAAAATGGGATTGTTCAGTGTAACGAAGTCAATTTAAAACCTTCGGAACGAGATTTTGTTGGAGAGTATTTCCAAGATGTGATTCGACCAAGAATTGCTCCAATCATTTTGTCAGATAAATTACCATTTCCTCACTTAAATGATGATGCTATTTATTTAGCTGTAAAAATGGTTGAATATGAGAAGAAAAAAGTGCGATATGCCATTGTTGAAATTCCAAAATCATTAGAAAGATTTGTGGTGTTGCCTTTTGAAAAAGGAGAACTGAGAAAAGTAATGTTGATTGATGATATTATTCGTTTTGGATTGAATGACTTATTTTATATTTTCAATTTTGATAAGATAGATGCCTACACTTTTAAAATCACAAGGGATGCCGAGTTAGATATTGATGACGATATTTTGCAGAGTTTTTTAGAAAAAATGAAAAAAAGTGTGGAGCAACGTAAAGCTGGAGACCCTGTTAGAATGGTCTATGATGCTTCAATTCCAATAGATTTATTACACTATTTAATCAATGAGCTAGATTTATTAGTAGGTGAAAATATTATTCCAGGAGGAAAGTATCATAACTTTAAAGACTTTATGAATTTCCCGGATTTTGGAATGAAAGAATTGGTGTTTCCAAAACTGAAACAATTGCATCATCCAGTGCTTAAATCATCTAACAAATCCATTATAAAAACCATTTTGAATGAAGATGTCTTGTTGACTTATCCCTTTCAAAAATTTCAATATTTAGTAGATTTATTACAAGAAGCAGCCATTGACCCGAAAGTACAAAGTATTAAGGTGAATTTATACCGGGTTGCAAAAGATTCTCAAATTATCAATTCATTGATTTGTGCCACACAAAATGGAAAAAAAGTAACTGTGGTCATTGAATTGATGGCAAGATTTGATGAGGAAAATAACATGAATTGGGCAAAGTATCTAGAAAACAATGGGGTGCAAGTGATTTTTGGAGTTCCTGGTTTAAAAGTACATTCTAAATTGATTTTAATCAAAAGAAAAACAGGCAATAAAGTCCAATCCATTGTCCATGTTGGAACGGGTAATTTTCATGAAAAAACTGCCCAAATTTATACCGATTATGGCTTGTTAACTGCTAACTCAAGGATTGCAAAAGAAGTTGACAAAGTATTTAAAATATTTAAAAGCAATATCGACCGTTCATTGTTTCGGGAACTCATTGTTTCGCCATTTAGTTCAAGAAGAAAATTCAATTCTTTAATTGAACATGAAATCAAAATGGCAAAAAGTGGTGAGGAAGCTTACATTAAGCTAAAGTTGAATAATTTAGTAGACTCAAAGCTCATTAGAAAGCTTTATGAAGCATCAAAGGCAGGTGTTCAAATCAAATGTGTAGTACGGGGTATTTGCGCACTTACACCTGGGGTAAAAGGATTGAGTGAAAATATAGAAGTGAGGTCAATAGTAGGGCGCTTTTTGGAACATACCCGTTTATTCATATTTAGTGCGGGTGGACATCCTAAATATTTTATCTCTTCAGCCGATTGGATGGAAAGGAACATAGATAAGAGAATTGAGGTTACTTGTCCAATTTTAGACAAAGGAATAAAAAAGGATTTAGATGAAATGTTTGATGTTTATTGGGCTGATAATGTGAAAGCCAGAATTATTGATGCACATCAAAAAAATAAGTATTACACCGACGATAATGAGCAAAAAATAAATGCACAATTGGTCGTTTATCAAAATTTCAAAAAAAAATTAAAAGGATAATATGAAATACGGGGCAATTGACATTGGAACCAACGCAGCCAGGTTATTAATTGGTGAAATTAGTAAAAATGAAGAAGGCTATGTTTTTGTTAAAAAGATATCTTATACCCGTGTTCCGCTTCGCTTAGGAATGGATGTGTTTGAAAAAGGAAAAATTGGAGAAAAGAAAAAGCAAGATTTTATCAAAACAATCAAAGCATTCCAATTAATTTCAGAAGTGTTCAATGTGAAAGAAATGCGTGCTTGTGCTACCTCCGCCATGCGAGAAGCAGCAAATAGTTCGGAGGTGAAAAAAGCAATTCTAAAACAAACTGGAGTCGAAATTGAAGTGATTGATGGTCACGAAGAATCTGAATTAGTTTTTTCAGTTTTCTTTTTAATGGAAATAGAAAAAAATATGCCCATTATTGTGATTGACGTGGGTGGTGGAAGCACGGAAATATCAATTTTTAAAGAAGGAAAAAGAACGGCATCAGAATCTTTTAAAATTGGAACTATTAGATTGTTGAAAAATAAGGTGAGTGATGAAATTTGGGCTGAGATGTTCACATGGTTAAAAGAGAATACCAAGTCTAAACATAAAATGAAAGTGTTTGGAACAGGTGGAAACATTAATAAGGTACATAAATTAATTGGTAAAAGAGAAATGGAATCCATGTCTTTTAAAGAATTGAATGCGCTTTATGATGAATTATCTCCTTTGTCAGTTGAAAAACGTATTAATCGTTATCAATTGAAAGCAGATAGGGCAGATGTAATTATTCCAGCAATGGAAATTTATTTGAGAATTATGAAGGAGATTGATGCAAAAAAAATGGTGGCACCTAAAATTGGATTGTCTGATGGAATTATCTATAGTCTTCATAACAACCATTTAAAATCCCTTTCTAAAAATTCTAAAAAGGTCCTGAATAATTAAATTTTTCCTTTATAAATTTTTGTTCGCGACATTCAAATAGTGTGTATATTAAAGAATGATATGAAAATTCCATTACCAGTTTTAAAACCAATTAAACGGAGTCCATTGAGGCGTGCAATAGGGAAGGAGTACTTTTGCATGAAAAGAAAATGGCAATGGTATTTCGGTAAAAATACTTATGCCAAGGAAATTCGAGCCGAAAAATATCCTTTTGAAATTATCAAACACCAGTCATTTTTATTAAAGCCACTGCAAAATGTAGACATGAAATTGCAAAGAAATAAAACAAAAAATCTTTCAATTGCAATGTTAAAACTCAATGGAATTATCATTCAACCTGGGGAGACTTTTTCTTTTTGGAAATTAGTAGGTCGACCAACAAAACTAAAAGGGTATTTACCTGGCCTTATATTAAGTGAAGGTAAAATTAAAAGGGGTGTTGGAGGCGGCTTATGTCAACTCGGGAATTTACTTTTTTGGATGTGTATGCATACGCCTTTGGAAATTAAACAAAGGTATAGACACAGTTATGATGTTTTCCCAGATGTAAATAGAAAAGTGCCTTTTGGTAGTGGCGCCACTTTGGCCTACAATTATATAGATTTGCAAATATATAATTCAAGTGCACAAGCATTTCAAATTAATATATGGTTGGAGAAAAAGTATTTAAAAGGGAGCATTTGTTCAAGTGTTCCATTGAATAAGACCTATAGTATTTTTGAAAAAGACCACCGATTTGAATTGCAATGGTGGGGAGGTTATACACGTCATAATGAAATTTGGCGTAGTATTTTGGATAAAAACTCGGAAGAAAGCATTGAAGAATTAGTGACCGAAAATCATGCAATCATGATGTATAATCCATTGTTAGAACATGGATAAATTGGGTAAAACAATTACCTAATTTAAGCTTTTCTCCTTTTAATATTACTAATTTTGCAGCAAATAATTATTTCAATGCAAAAATTAAAAGAATTTCCAATTTCAGATTATATCATTCGTTTATTAAACAATTGGTTAGGAGATATGGAGCTTTCTAATCAATGGATTGATTTAGGAAGAACTGGTATTTTGCTGGTAGCTGTAACCATATTTATTTTATTGCTATGGTGGTTAACACGAAAAGTGTTAATTAATACTTTACATATTTTAGTCAATAAGTCTAAAACCAAATGGGATGATTACCTCGTAAAATACAAGTTTTTTGCAGCAATTGCCAACTTGCTCCCCCTTTTATTCATGGATCATTTTATTTATACTGTCTTTTATTCCTATCCGAAAGTAAATGTTTTTTTAACAAAATTGACGGATTTAGCCATTGTAATAGTTATAATGATTGGCGTTTTAAGATTTCTTTCTGCTGCTTCAGAAGTGCTGTCTACTAAAGAAAAATTAAAAGATAAACCCATTCATTCTTATTTTCAATTGAGTAAAATTCTTGCAGGTGGGTTCATGGTTATTCTAGGGATGTCAATTTTAACGGGAAAATCTCCCTTGTATTTTTTAACTGGCTTAGGAGCAGCCACTGCAATTCTGCTTTTAATATTTAAAGACACGATACTTGGGTTTGTGGGATCAATTCAATTAGCAGCGAATGATATGGTAAGAATTGGAGATTGGATTACCATGGAGAAATATGGGGCAGATGGAGACGTAGTTGAGATTAATTTAGCAACCGTAAAAGTTCAAAATTTTGATAAAACAATTACAACAATCCCAACTTACTCTTTTATATCAGATTCTTTTAAAAATTGGAGAGGCATGGAAATGTCTGATGGAAGAAGAATTAAAAGAGCCATAAATATTGAAATTAACTCCATTAAATTTGCTGATAGTAAATTACTAGCTGAGCTAAAGAAAGTTGATTTATTGAGTGGCTTTATCGAGGAAAAAGAAGATGAATTGGCAGCTTTTAATGCAAAAAACATTAAGGAGCACAATGTGTTAATTAATGGGCGTCGACAAACGAATATTGGGCTGTACCGCAGGTATATTACTCACTTTTTGGAAGAAAATGAAGTGATAAATCAGGATATGACTTTAATGGTGAGACAATTAGCACC
>CBDUKB010000165.1:0-6810 GCA_965367695.1 uncultured Putridiphycobacter sp. | reverse complement strand
GTAAGAGACTTATTGGTTTCTCCGAATACTTCATTAAATGCCCAAAATTATGCAAGCAATTGGTTGTACTTAAATGATGGCGCCGATAATTTTCCTGATTTTAATTTTAGTCAAAAAGACTTTTTGCAAAATGAAATGATTGAGTACGGTTCTCGAACTTTGCCCGTATTTTTCGACCAAAACGGTGATGGCTTAAAGGATTTAATTTTATCAATTAGCCAACGTTTTGATTCAGTTACGACTAACAATTATTCAAAATTAATTTATTACAAAAATACGGGCACTGCAAATGCACCCGAATTTACACTTGAATCTGAAGACTACTTGGGATTGTCCACCTTAAATGGGGGGAACCAACTGCATTTTTACCCAACGTTTGGTGATGTGAACGGAGACGGAGCTGAAGATTTGATTTTAGCAGAATACAATGGAAGTTTGACCATTTATATCAATTCGAACCCAAGTGGTGCACCGGCACAATTTATTAATCATGTGAGTCTTAAAAATAATAATGGGGTAAACATTAACCATGGCATTTTAATCGCTCCCAAACTTGTTGACCTGACCCGAGATGGATTGACAGACTTGGTGATTGGGAAAAGAGATGGTACTTTAACATATTATAAAAATGTAGGGACCCCAAGCAATTACAGCTTTGAACATCAAACTAATTTTTTAGGGGCTGTAAATGTATCTCCTTATTATACGAACGAAGGAGCAGCTGTTCCTGAATTTGTATCAATCGATTCAGTATATCATTTGATAGTAGGATCAAGAGATGGTTATTTATATTACTACGACCAAATAGACAACAACTTAAATGGGAATTTTAATTTGGTGGATACCAACTTGCACCACATCAATATTGGTCCGTATTCTGCACCTTCTATTTATGATATTGACCAAGATAATAAATTAGAAATGGTGCTCGGGAATCAAAGAGGAGGATTAGCCATGTATCAGTCGGCTTTGGTAACAAGTGTTGGTTTAATCGATTACGAAGAAGAAATCAATATTTATCCCAACCCAACTAAACAAGGCTTCAATATTGATTTATCGAAGTTAAACATGAAAAACTATGAATCCACAACTTATAAATTGTTAGATATAAGTGGAAAAGAAATATTAAATGGAACCATTAACCAAACCCATACTTTAATTGATTGCAATGGTCTTGCCGAAGGAGTTTATGTGTTAAATTTACAGATTGCAGATTATAAGGTGACCAAAAAAATAATTATTCAATGAGTAAAGCCATAAAATTAACCGAATTATTAAATATTAAATACCCCATTATTATGGCACCTATGTTTTTGGTGTCGAATGAAAAAATGCTTATTGCCGCGGGTAATAATGGTATTGCAGGTGCCATTCCAGCTTTAAATTACCGAACAATTGAAGCATTTAAAGCAGGTATAAAAAAAATCCAAGCAGGAACTAAAGGGCCTATCGGTGTAAATTTGATTGTCAATAAATCAAATCCGAAAATGAAAAGTCAGTTAGAAGCCTCGGTTGAATTGGGTGTTGATTTTATCATTACTTCCTTGGGGAGTCCTCAGCAAGTCATTGATGCTTGTAAAGCAAAAGGTATAAAAGTTTTTTGTGATGTGACCGATTTAAAGTTTGCACAAAAAGTCGAAAGTCTAGGTGCTGACGCCATCATAGCAGTCAATAATCAAGCAGGTGGACATGCAGGTAAACTTTCTCCTCAAGTCTTAATTGAAGATTTAGTAAAAAACTGTAATATTCCAGTAATTTCTGCCGGTGGAGTAGGCACTAAAGCTGATCTGGATAAAATATTATCATACGGTGCAGCAGGTGTTTCTGTAGGAAGTATTTTTATAGCCAGTGAAGAATCAGAAGTATCTGATGATTACAAGCAGGCATGTGTAAATTATGGTGAAAAAGACATTGTAATGAGTACTAAAATTTCAGGATCTCCTTGCACAGTCATTAATACGCCTTACGTTCAGAAAATAGGCACCAAACAAAATTGGCTCGAAAAATTATTGAGTAAAAATAAACGCTTAAAAAAATGGGTGAAGATGTTCACCTTTGTCAAAGGAATGAAAGCAGTAGAAAAAGCAGCATTCAGTGCTACTTATAAAACGGTGTGGTGTGCCGGACCAACAATCGAGAACACCACTGCTATTAAGCCAGTCAGTGCAATTATTGAGGGATTGGTAAAATAAATGAAAGAATTTAAAATGAAAAAACTGTTGATATTGTGCTTGGTGTTACCGCAAGTAGTGTTGGCGCAATTTGGATTTCAAAGAGCCAATGATATTGATGTAATTGTAAACAGTATTACACTCAAATATCCTTGGGCCGGAGGGATTAATTCAGCCCAGTATTCCAATATTGATTTAAATTTTGATGGCGTGCAAGATTTGTTTGTCTTTGATAAAAGCTGCAATCAAATTTTATGTTTTATTCAAAATGGAGGACCAGGACAAATTGATTATGAATTCGCACCTGAATTAACTGAAAAATTTCCAGTAATAAAAGATTGGGCTGTTTTAGGCGATTATAATCTGGATGGGAAAGCTGATATTTTAGCTTCCGCTTCTGGCACAGTTCAATTGTTTAAAAATATTTCAACTGTCAGTACTGGTATTGAATTTGAATTGATTAAATATGGAATCACCGCTTCTTTTAATAATTGGGCGAATGACCCCTTTATATCTTGTGGATTGGCCGATATTCCTGCATTTGTAGATGTTGATGGTGATAATGACCTGGATATCTTATCCTTTTCGGGCAATAGTAAATGCCTTTGGTATTATAAAAATATGTCTCAAGAAAATTATGGGCATTCAGATTCCCTCGATTTTTTAACAGCCAGTGTCTGCTATGGTAATTTTTCTGAAGATAATACCAGTAATGCCTTGCAATTAAACGATTGCTGTTTTAATCAAGTTGATAACCCACAATTTGTTTACAACCCTCGTCCTATTGGATACGCAGCTGATCGTCATTCTGGTTCAACAACTTTGGCTTTGGATATGAATAATGATGGCATGATGGATATTGTGTTGGGTGATGTGGAATTCTCTCATTTAACCTTACTTATTAATGGCGGAACAGTACCCAATACCAATTCAGCTATGATTAGTCAAGACCCTGCCTTTCCATCTAATGATGTCACCGTGGATTTATTTGAGTTTTTAGGCGCCTTTTTTGTCGACATTGACAATGATCAAATTCGAGACTTGTTAGTGTCGCCGAATTTAAAAGAAGGGGGGATGGATTACGCAAGTAATTGGCTTTATAAGAATACAGGAGCCGATAATCAACCTGTATTTGAATTAAATGCGAAAAACTTTTTACAAGATCACATGATTGATTTTGGTTCCAATATTTATCCCACATTTTTCGATCATGATCGGGATGGATTAAAAGATTTGATTCTTTCGGTAGGCATTCGATTCGATACTATTTATAATACCAATTACAGCAAACTAGTTTATTTCCATAATTCAGGAACTGCTTCAAATCCTGAATTTACCTTGGCTTCCGATAATTATATGTCACTTGCCAATGTGAATAATAAAGTAAATCATAATTTTTATGCCACTTTTGGCGATTTAAATGGAGATGGGGCCGAGGATATGATTTTAAGTGAAAGGGACACGGCATTGATGTTGTTCATGAATAATGGAGGAACCGGACCTGCTCAGTTTGTCGCACACACAAACTTGTTAAGTAGTACAGGAGGAATATTTGAAGACAACCTATTTACGGCACCAAAATTAGTAGATTTAAACAGAGATGGCTTATTGGATTTAGTGTTGGGTAATAGAAATGGAAAGCTTTCTTATTACGAAAACGTGGGGACAGTCAATAACCATTCATTTCAATTCAAAACAGATCAATTAGGAGGAGTGGACGTGACTGCACAGGGGACCAATTTAGGGTTTGCCATTCCTGAGTTTGTTGACATAGATTCGGTTTACCACCTCATTGTTGGTGCCAAAGATGGATATTTATACTATTATAATAACATTGATGGAAATTTAACGGGTGCCTTTACTGAAGTGGATACTGCATTGCAGTTTATCAATAATGGGTATTATTCAGCCCCAGCAATATCAGATTTGGATGGAGACAATAAATTAGAAATGTTAATTGGAAATATTCGTGGAGGGGTAAGTTTTTACGAATCTGTTACCGTAACTGATGTTGGATTAAACGACTATCATGCTTTTGAATTTAATGTTTATCCAAACCCAACAAACGATTTATTGAATATTGACTTAAAGGGAAATGCAAAATTACAAGCTCAACCTTCAACTTTTAAAGTGGTCGACTTACTCGGAAAAACAGTGCTTGAAGGTAAACTGGAACAAAATATAACAGCCATTAATTGTAAAGAAATTGCCCAAGGCCTTTATTTATTAAAAGTAAGCATAAATCAAGTGGAAAGCACTAAAAAAATACTGATTGAATAATTAGTTTTTCTGTATTTTAAACTGTTGATTAGCCACTGAAATAATGTAAAATCCTTTTGGTAAAAAATCTAAATCAACTTCATTTTGCGATTCACTTAATGTGGTCTCGTAAACCATGATTCCACTCACATTAATAATATGCATTTTTGACCCTGCCAAGGTCTTTATTGTCAGTTTATTTTCAAAGGGATTAGGATAGATGTTGGCATATTTTTCATGATTGTTAAAAGGGGTAATCGAAATCACTTTCGACAATTCAAAACTGCCATCAAAATCAACTTGCTTTAAACGGTAGTAGATAATACCCCTTTCATCATTCAAATAATCAGTAGTTTGATAGGCCAATTCTTTTGAAGAATTTCCAGCTCCTTTTATATGCTCAAGCAATTTCCAGTCTTGTCCGTCTAAAGATTTTTCAACTAAAAAATAATCGTTATTCAATTCCGAAGCGGTACGCCAGTTTAATTGCGCCTCTTTTTCATTTATTAATGTAACTTTAATATCAATCAGTTCAATCGGTAAAGACCCACCAGTTCCTCCAATCACACCACTGCCATTGCTTCCCGATCCACTTTGTGCAGCTGCACAAGAACTGCAATTTACTCCCCCAGCACCATTGTTGGTTTGGGTAGTGGTATTTGCGGATGGAATGGCAATATTAAAAATAATAACCCCTTGTCCACCGCCACCTCCGCCAGCGTGATAACTGCCTGTTCCATTATTTGATCCACCTCCGCCATTTGCTGTAATTGAAAGTGGGCATGTTCCAGGTATTGTCCAAGATTGAACGTCAAGAAGAATAGATCCGCCTGCTCCGCCACCGCCGCCACCATCATTTCCTGCATTTATGGGTTGTTGACCATTCGCTGAAATATTTAAAGAGCTTCCACAGGAACTGGTAATTGTATTGGCTTTAATTAATATAATTCCACCTCCAATTCCCCCGTCGGTACTTGCGCTATTGTTTTGTTGTCCGCCGCCACCGCCGCCGCCTAGGTATACCCTAGATCCAGAAATATTAGTGTTCAATGCTAAACCACCAATACCGCCGCCACCAGGTCCACTTGGACAAGACCATCCAAAGCCTCCTTCACCACCAGCGGTGTAATTTCCACCACCGCCTCCGCCACAGTTAATTCGTTCAGAGCCTCCTCCGCCACCATTGAGTAATTTTCCACGTGCATATAAATAATCATTGTTACTAGTTTTATAAATACCTTCTCCTTTTTGTCCGGCTCTTGTATGATTCGAAGTTCTTATGTATTCCGTTGTATTACAACCTGTTCCGCCTGAATAATAATTAGCAGATTTACTGCCTCCTCTAAAACCAGTATAATTTGCATTGATGTTGTGACTTAATGTCAATGTTCCATCAACATTAAAGGCAATGATACCACCGATATTACCGTTCCATGCCAAAGGTCCTAAGTCGCTACTTGTTGTGTAGTTTGGTGCGCCTAGTGTTGGGAAACTGATAATTTGAAGGGATGAGTTTGAACCCGATTGGTAGCTATAATTAGTCGCGGAAGTGAAGGTGATACTATTTGGAACACTACCAACTTCTGTATGTGATAATATTTGCTTAATTTCAAAAAGACCTGCCGATTGGATTGTGTTCAAATTACCAAAACTACTGTTGTTACTTGTATTGGTTCCAATAACATTATCTTGCATTTGCATGACGATAACATAGTCCCCATCTTCAAAACTATCATACGTTTCGTTGACATTACTTACTGTGAAAGTATTGGACGCGATTGCGGTCACCTTAGCATAACTATTTATAATGCTTTGTGAACAAGCATCATTATAAGTCACCAATAGTAAGAAACAGCATAATAGGGATTGTCTCATACACTAAATATAATTAATTAATTCTAATTAATCAGTGTTTATTAACTTTAAAGTATTCATTTCCAACTAAAAATATATAAAATCCTTTAGGTAAAAAATCTAAGTTAATTTGATTTTGATTTCTTTCTAAATATGTTTGATAAACAATGTTACCCCCTATATTTATGATGCACAACTTTGCTCCTGCTGTAGCATTTATTGTCACATTATTTTCAAATGGATTTGGATAAATGCTACTATTATATTCCTCAAAGGGTATTGCAACAGAAATAGTTTTCGAGGTAGTGGAACTGCCATCAAAATCAACTTGTGTCAATCGATAATATAAAGTGCTAAAATTTTCATTAATGTAATCGACTGTTTGATAAACAATTTCTTCTGAAGAATTGCCAGCCCCTTCAATTTTTTCAACCCAAAGCCAATTTTGACCATCCATTGACTTTTCAACTAAAAAGTAGTCATTATTCAATTCCGAAGCGGTACGCCAGTTTAGGTGAACCTCTTT
>CBDUKB010000164.1:0-6880 GCA_965367695.1 uncultured Putridiphycobacter sp. | reverse complement strand
CAAGTTTCAAAAAAGTTACAATTTTTGAATTGATAATGAATAATAGTTCATCATATTATTGATTAATAGTGTTTTATGATTCTTTTGAATTCGATTTAAGGTAGTCGGCCAATATCTTATCAATTAATTCTTCTTTGGTTAAATGATGAAAAACAGCTTTAATTTCATTTTTCAAATCAGGTGCGACCTCCTGATTGGGTTTAGTTTTAAAAATTTTTTTAGCCCAAAGTATGGCATTGTTTTCTTCAATACTTTTTGCATCTGCTTTTTTTACTTCTTTAAATTCAATACCTAATTCTAATTCAAATTCTGCAATATCCTTAATTTCATCTGCCTGCAAAACTGTTAATGCCAATCCTTTTTCGCCAGCTCTAGCTGTTCTTCCACTTCTATGTACATAAGCATCATAAGTGTCAGGCAAATGATAATTGACAACAAAGTCTAATTCCTTCACATCAATACCCCTTGCAACTAAGTCCGTAGCAATCAAAATGTCAATGTGACTATTTCTGAATTGATCCATGATTCTATCACGAATTTTTTGTGTCAAGCTACCATGAATAGCTGCAGATGAAAATTTATTGATGGCTAAGTTTTTCCCCAATTTATTTACTGCCGCTTTGGTCCTACAAAAAATAATGCCACGCTGCCCTGCTCTATTGTTTAAAAAGTGCATGAGCACATCTAATTTTTCTATAGGTTCAACTACTACATATTGGTGTTCAATTCCTTGATGACCGATTGACTCCATTTCAATTGCTACTTCAATCACATGTTTGCTCAAGTAGTTTTGTATCATTTGTTTCACCGCACCTGTCATAGTAGCTGTGAATAAAAAAGTCCTCCTTGTTTTTGTGAAAAGTGCTTTAATTTTTGATAATTCTTCATGAAAAGTGCTGATCATCTCATCAGCTTCATCTAAAACCAAATAATCTATAGCGTCCATTTTAATCACCCCTTGCTCAACCAAATCAAGCAATCTACCAGGAGTTGCAACAATTAATTGCACTCCACTTTTAAACTGTTCTTTCTGCGCTTTTACTGAAGTGCCTCCGCTAACCAAAGCAATATTTAAATCACTTATTTCACTGGCAATTTCACTTAAATATTTGTGTATTTGTTGTGCTAATTCACGTGTAGGAACCAAAACAATTCCTTGTAATTTTTCTGTTGATGCATCTATTAATTGCAATAATGGCAACCCAAAGGCAGCTGTTTTACCCGAGCCTGTTTTGGCAATACCAACTAAATCATCCTTTTTAGTTAAAGCCAATGGAATTATTTGACTTTGGATGCTTGTTGGCCTACTTATGTTTAATTTGTTTAAACTTTTAAGCAATGAATCATTGATTCCTAATTCAGAAAATGTGTTAGCCATAAATAACTTTTTCACAAAGATAAGTACTCTTTTATTAGCAGTTCTAACATATTGATTTATTATTTATTAACTTCAAGACTGATTCTTAAGGTTCATTAAAACCCACTATTTGCTATGGTGTTTTGGTGATTTGGACTTATTTTTTTGTTATATTTAGCTATGAAGACACATCAAGCAATCGTATTAATTTCGGCTTTTATTGTATCGTTTTCAGTAAATGCCCAAGGAGACAAATCTACCTATCGCTCTGAAAAAGTGATAGGCATAGGCGCTAGCCCTATCATCAACTTCCAAACAAATAAAAACAATTCTGGAAATAAAGCTAGTCAGTTAAATGTTGGACTTATAGCGACAGCAAATTATCACATCACTGAAAAACTGATTGGTAATATTGGAGTAGGAATCGTCAAAACAAACTTTTCGAATCAATTACAAAATGAAATTTCCAAGTACAATAGAACTGCATTTGTACTGCAAGCCTCTTTATTTAGAGCTATTTATGCATTTAATATATTTAAAACAATTCTCGACATACAAGTAGGATTAATGGGAGTATATCAAAATGGGAATGATCATTTTTATGATGACTTTAATGTACTGCAAGTCTCCTATCCTTTTACTAAATTAGCAATTGCACCAGGAGCTAAATCTGAGTGGTTTGTGAATCAACATCTTTGTCTACATTTACAAATAGGTATGTTAATGTCAATGATTCAAACAGATAATTCTGGGTATACAAATAATGGAGTGAGACTAGGATTGTTTCAATCGAGTGAATTATTAGGACAAGCAGGTTTTACTTTCTATTTTCAGAAATGATTTGAAGTCAATAATTGATTAATTCTTTCACTTTTTATTGTTTTGCTAAAAGTTGTACCTACCTTTGCGCAAAATTTTGAAGGATATATTGCCATGAAAAGAATTAATGAATACAAAAAAATGTTTGAAGTTCAGCCAGATACGGATTTGAAACAATTAAAAACTACCTACAGAAGTTTGGTAAAACAATGGCATCCAGACAAGTTTCAAGATGAAGAGAAAAAAGCACAAGCTGAAATTCAAAGTCAACACATTATTGATGCTTACCATTTTTTAGTGAGCATTGCACCTGAAACTAAAGCAGCAAATTTAGCAGAATATACTAATACAACTACGGTTGTAGGTATTGCAGACTTTAATTTAAAAAAGTCTGTTTTAGAAGTTACTTTCTTAGACGGATCTATGTATGAGTACTTTGGTGTTTCGCAAAGTGTATTTCAAAAGATGTGTAATACTGATAAATTGATGCGTTTTGCAAAAAGAAGTATCTTCAATTCTTATTTGTACAGAAAAGCAAAAAATGAAGTGCCGCAAACGGTATAGTTTGAAAAATAATATAAAATTCAGACCTGATTATTAAAAATGATCAGGTCTTTTTTTGCTTTAAAAGTATTGGGTCTGTACAAATATTAAATGTATATCAAACACAATAGAATCATTTTTAAACAAGCAATTTCACCCTTTTCTTGAATCTCAATTCAAGCAAATCTGGCGAATAATTGAATAATAAATTGTGGTATAGACTTAATATTTAAGATTTTTCTATAGTTTTAGCTCTGAAAAGTAAAATTATGAATCCAAGTGTATTTTGGTTTACTGGTCTTTCAGGAGCAGGAAAAACTACTGTTGCAACAACAGTGTTAAAGCAGCTTCAAAAAGAAGGTAAAAGAATTGTATTACTTGATGGAGATGTGTTAAGAGATGGTTTGTGCAGCGATTTGGCATTTTCGATCGCCGACCGAACTGAAAACATTAGAAGAGTTGCAGAAGTGAGTAAATTATTTTTAGAGAATAATACTTCTTGCTTGTGTACTTTCATCAGTCCAACTGCTTCCATTCGAAAGATTGCAAAAACAATTATTGGTTATGATAATTTCAATGAAATTTATGTCAACACCCCTTTGCAAGTCTGTGAGGAAAGGGATCCAAAGGGCTTGTATAAAAAAGTCAGGAATGGAGAGATAACAAATTTTACGGGAATTGATTCGGTTTATGAAATGCCAGAGCACCCAGATTTAATTCTTGATTGTAATGAAAATACCATTCAACAAAGTGTTGAGCATACCATAGCATTTATTCAAAAAAAAACTAGTTAATGAATCAGCAACCACCCATACAACCTTTTGCCTGTTCTTTTTCTCCTAATGTACCGGAATTACTAAAGAAGCTTAACTGTTCTTTGGCCATATCAACCTATCAAGCCGGAAAACTCATCTTTATTTCGCCAAAAGATGAAGAGTTTTTAATTCAATTACCGAGAACATTTGAAAAACCTATGGGCATTGCTTATGATGCCGAAAAAGGAAAATTAGGCCTCGCTTGTAAAAATAGTATTGAACTATTTCAAAATTCAAAAGCTTTAGCCGAATTCTATCCAAAATCACCACAAAAATATGATGCTTTATTTATGCCGCGTGTATCATATAATTCAGGAGGTGTTGATATTCATGATTTAAGTTTTGGAAAAGACCAACAAATTTTTGGCGTCAATACTTTGTTTTCTTGTTTGGTAAAATTTGATGATCAATTTAATTTTACTCCAGTTTGGCAACCTAAATTCATTTCAAAATTGAGTGCAGAAGATCGTTGCCACTTAAATGGATTAGTTATGCAAAATGGTGCCCCTAAATATGCAACTACTTTTAACCAAGGCGACAAGCATCAAAGCTGGAGAGAAAACATTACAAAAACAGGAACTTTAATTGATGTGTTGTCTGATGAAATTATTACCGATAATTTAGCCATGCCCCACTCTCCTATCCTTATTAATGAAAAATTATATGTTTTACTCTCAGCTACTGGTCAATTAATAGAAATTGATGTCAATAATGGAAAGACAACAGAAATAATTATTTTGAATGGGTTTGTGAGAGGAATGTCATATTTTAAGGAATATTTATTCATAGGTTTATCGAAATTACGGAAAAATTCTAGTACATTCGCTAAGTTAGCTATCGCAGACAAAGCAAATTACGCTGGAATTGCAATTGTTCATTTGACAACTGGAAGTTATTGTGGAGAAATTAAATACCATAGTTCAGGTGATGAGATTTACGATATAGAGGTCATTCCAGATTTGTTGAGACCTAACATTATTAATAACACAATGCCCGAAAGTAAAATGGGAATCAGTATACCCGGCCAAAGTTTTTGGGCTAAAAATAAGGATGAAAATGAAAAAAAATTCTAACAAAGATTATTACCAGTTTAAAAAAATTGCTAATAAAATAAGTGTATTAATTAAAAATGGTCAATGGAATTCTTTAAAAGAAGCTGATAAAATCATTGTATACTACCCTATTATTTTATTTTGAAAAAGTAAAACAATTCTTTTCTCGAAGAAAATTATCACGCGCATTGGGTGCTGCTTATGTTTTACTTGCTGGAACGAGTTTATCGGCTCAAACTTTTGCCTTGCCTGATACCAATGCATTTAATATGCAAGGGGCTGGAAGTTACTTTAGTAAAACAGATTTTGTAGATATAGATAATGATGGAGATTTGGATCTTTTCACGAATGATTATAATGGTTCCATCCTATTTCAAGAAAATATTGGAAATGTAAATGCACCTAATTTTGCTGCTCAAAGTACAAATCCATTTGGTATTAGTGGTGTAACTTTAGGTTATGCTTATACCACTCATTTGGCAGATATAGACGGTGATGGCGATTACGATTTATTTATTACAGGTTATTATGGAAATGTGACCTTTTTTGAAAACATTGGTACCAGCTTATCTCCTAGTTTTGGACCAGAACAGGTAGGACCATTTGGATTATCAGACACCTATAATATCATGTCAGATGTGGTTGATATAGATGGAGATGGAGATTTAGATATCATTGCATTTAAGGTAGGGTACGGCACAACAGGTTTTATATTTGTTGAAAATGTGGGAACTGCAACTGCACCTTTATTTACCGCTCCTGTCAATAACCCTTTTGGCATATCAGGAATGAGTTCTTATGTATCTATTGTCGACTTTGTTGATTTAGATTTTGATGGTGATTTAGATATGATGCGGGCTGATTTTTATGGAACTGAAATATTTTATCATGAAAATATTGGAACAGCAACGGCTCCAAGTTTTGCCAACGGAACAGGCGTAGCATCTCCATTTAATATTTCTTCCTTAGTTTATACCTATACCATCTCACCTACAATGGCAGATATTGATGGAGATGGTGACCAAGATTTATTTGTTTCCGAGTATTATGGCACTATTTTTTACTACGAAAACCTTCAATATAACCTTGGCTTATTAGCGGGGAATGATGTTGTAGAACTTGAAGTATTTCCCAATCCAACAAGTGACCGCATAAAAATTAACATGCTCAATGAGCAAGGACTTGACTTTGATGTGAAAATTATAAATCTCAATGGAAAATTAGTATATCAAGAATTGAATTCCCTTCAATCACCTATTGATGTTTCGAATTTAAGCAATGGCTCATTTTATGTATTGATTCAAGACAATAAAGGTCAGGTTTATAAAAGTCAATTTGTAAAACAATAATTGACCAAGTTTGAAATGACGTTTATTCAATGATAACACCGCCAGCAATGGTATTGTTATTACTTGGATTTATAATTACAATTCCACCCAGTCGCTTGTTTTTTCTATATTGATCAACTGCAATAGGTTTGGCCATTTTTATACTGGCAGAAAAAATACTGTTTAAAAGTACTTTCTTCTCATTTTTTAAATGATCATCTGCTAAAAAGGTTACAGCATTAAATTTACATTGAACTTCACTGGTTCCGTACTTTAAAATGTATTTCGTGTTTAAATTTAAAGGTGTTTCATCCATCCAACATATTTCTGCAATGATTGTTGAAGTCTCTTTTAAATCATCCTCTTTCTTAACAATGATATTTCCTCTTGCTACGTCTATGTCATCTTTTAAAGTGAGGGCACAGAATTGTCCATCTCCAATACGCGCTACCTTGTTTTTATAAATATGAATGGCACTTATTTGACTGAATTCTTTTTGAGGCATAATTTTCACTTCATCTCCCACTTTTAATCCATTACCAGACACATTGCCAAGTAAGTATCTCGAAATTTCTGAATCTTTTTTTACATTTTGCACCATTTGAATCGGAAATCTAAATGTTAAATCATTTTCCTTTTTAATTTCAATTTGATCCAATATTTCAATTAAACTCTCTTTGTTATACCAAGGCATCTTGGTACTTGGATGTACAACATTATCACCATGTATGGCACAAGTGGGTACAAAATAAATTTTTAATGAATGTTTATTAAATTCACTTTCAATTTGACTACACAATGAATTAAAGAGCGCTTCGTCATAAGCAATCAGGTCCATTTTATTAATACAGACTATCACCTTATCAAAATCAAGTAATTTGGCAATCTGTATGTGCCTTTTGGTTTGCGTCTGTAAGCCATTTTCTGCGTTCACTAATAAAACAATGAGGTCAGATTGAGAAGCGC
>CBDUKB010000163.1:0-6883 GCA_965367695.1 uncultured Putridiphycobacter sp. | reverse complement strand
CTACATTGGCACAATTTGTATGTGAATCACATGGTTCACCACATTGGTGACAATTTGAAACAATATCACTACTAATTTCTTCAGCTAACCTATGATCAAAAACAAAATTCTTACCCAAAAACTGATTCTCAAGTCCAGCATCCTTCACTTGTCGGGCATACTCAATAATGCCACCTTCCAATTGAAAAACATTTTTGAAACCTTTGTGCTTGTAATAGGCACTGGCTTTTTCACAACGAATTCCACCTGTACAATACATGACAAGATTTTTATCCTCTTTATGGTTTTTCAAATCAGCTTCAATAATATCTAAAGAATCTCTGAATGTATCAACATCTGGTCGAACTGCTCCTTTAAAATGACCGATTTCACTTTCATAATGGTTCCTCATGTCAACACATATTGTATTCGGGTCGGCCAACATTTCATTGAAAGATTTGGCATCCAAATGCTTTCCAATATTGGTTACATCAAAAGAATCATCATTTAAACCATCTGCTAATATTTTATTTCTCACTTTTACTTTTAGCTTTAAAAAGGACATATTATCCTGTTCAATAGCGATATTAAGACGTACATCTTTTAAAAAGGAAATACTTTCTAAGTGTGCTTTAAATTGGTTGAAATTTTCAGCTGGCACCGATAATTGTGCGTTAATTCCTTCATGAGCCACGTATATCCGTCCTAAAACTTCTAATTTGTCCCAGTTTATAAAAAGGTGATCTCTGAAAATTTGTGGGTTTCCAATTTTTGCGTACTGATAGAAAGAGATGGTCATACGATCTTTCCCTGCTTCTCTTATTAAAGCGGCTCTTTCTTTAGCACTTAATTTATTATACAGTTGCATGCTATATTAATATTTAAGATTAAAGTGCTGCAAATATACTTTGTTTTATTTAAAAATAAAAACCCATAAAAAATTTCATAGCCATTTGTGATTCAAACTTTAATTCATGGGCCAAAGCTTCTTATTCAACGATAGCTATAACCTGTTTCAATCCTTTATTTTGAAAGCCACCTTCAGAAAAAGCTAAAAACTAGATCAAAATTGAATAGAACGAAGGATAATTGCACACAGACAAAGAAAATATGATAGAAATATTTTATCTTTGTAAACTACCATTAATATTTAAGTTATGGATAAACACGAAGCGGCATTTAATGATTTAATCGAACAAGATTTAAAAATTGAACCAAGAGATTGGATGCCTGAAAAATATAGAAAGAATTTGATCCGTCAAGTTTCACAACATGCTCACTCCGAAATTATTGGAATGCAACCTGAAGGAAACTGGTTATTAAGGGCACCTTCATTAAGAGCAAAGCAAGTTTTACTAGCGAAAATTCAAGATGAAGCTGGACATGGATTGTATTTGTACAGTGTGGCTGAAACTTTAGGCACATCAAGACAAGAAGTAGTACAACAATTGCATGATGGAAAAGCGAAATATTCAAGCATTTTCAACTACCCTACCCTTACTTGGGCCGACATGGGTGCTGTAGGTTGGTTAGTTGATGGCGCTGCCATTGTCAACCAAGTGAGTTTGCAGAGAACTTCTTACGGACCTTATGCTAGAAGTATGGTTAGAATATGTAAAGAGGAAAGTTTTCACCAACGTCAAGGTTATGAAATCATGATTCAAATGGCAAATGGAACACCCGAACAAAAAGAAATGGCACAAGATGCCTTGAATAGATTTTGGGAACCAGCATTGATGATGTTTGGACCGCATGATGCCGATTCAGCCCATTCAAGTCAATCTATGAAATGGAAAATCAAGCGAGAATCCAATGATTATTTAAGACAAAAATTTATTGATAGAACAGTTCCTCAAGTTGAATTTTTAGGGTTGACTGTTCCAGATCCAAATTGTAAATGGAATGAAGAAACAGGTCATTATGATCACAGTCCGTTTAACTGGGATGAGTTTTGGAATGTAGTAGAAGGAAATGGACCTTGTAATGCAGAAAGACTTGCTCATCATAAAAAAGCACAAGATGACAATGCATGGGTAAGAGAAGCCGCATATGCCTATGCACAAAAAACAGATGTTTCGGCTATGGCTCAATAAGCGAATTTTGATCGCAATAAGAAAAAATATAAAGAAATAGAATGGAAAAAGGAGATAAAGTTTGGGAAGTATTCATCCAAAAAAAAGCGGGTTTGGCTTTTAAACATGTTGGAAATGTTCATGGTTACGATAAAAAAATGGCCATTCAAAATGCCCGCGACTTGTATACAAGACGTGGTGAAGGAAGAGAAATTTGGGTAGTACCAGCAGAGGCAATTGTTTCCTCACCACTTGAACAAGCAGATGCATTTTTCGACCCATCAGAAGACAAAGTGTACAGACATCCAACTTTTTACACCATCCCTGACGAAGTAAAACACATTTAATATGATGCAAATAAAATTAACAAATCCTTTTGCAAAATTCTTAGTAAGACTGGCCGATACCGAAATTATTTTAGGTCAAAGACTGGCAGAAATGTGCAGTAAAGCACCGACTTTGGAGGAAGACATAGCCCTGTCGAATTTAGGGTTAGATTGTTTTGGAAGAGGTGAAGAATTACTTAAAATAGTAAGTGAATTAGAAAATAATGCATTTACCCCAGATGATTGTGTTTTCAGAAGAAATGAAAGAGAATATTTTTGTATTAAATTGGTAGAACAACCCAACAATGATTTTGCTTGGGTGGTCTTGCGTCAATACTTACATGATGTATACATGACGGGGATTTTTAAACAATTATCAACGAATGAACACCAAGAGTTGGCTGCATTGTCGCAAAAAGTATTAAAAGAAATTGAATACAGTAAAATTCATTCTTTCGATTGGCTCGTGCGTCTAGGAAATGGAACTACTGAAAGTAAAACACGTACACAAAATGCAGTGGATGTTTTATGGAAATATACAGAAGAACTATTTTTATTTGACGAATTAGATAAGGCGTATTTAAATGATACTGAAGCTATAGCTGCTCATTGGAATTTAGCAATAAACGAGATGTTTGCTGCTTCAAATTTGGAAAGACCTGCAGATGTAAAAAGAAATATTTTAGATTTTAGAAAAGGATTTCACAGTGAATTTTTAGGAATGATTTTAGCCGATATGCAATATTTACCAAGGGCTTATCCTGATGCAAAATGGTAATTACTAACCTGAACGAAAAAGAAATATGGGGATGGATGGAAGAAGTTCCTGATCCTGAAATCCCCATTATAAATTTGGTAGAATTAGGGGTCATACGAGAGATTAACCTCAAGGAACATGAAGTTGAAGTAATCATCACCCCTACCTACACTGGCTGTCCGGCCAAACAATTATTTGTTGACCTAATTTCTGAAAAACTAAAAGAAAAAGGTGTCAATGATTTTAATATTATTTCAAGAATCCATCCAGTTTGGACCACTGATTGGCTTTCGGATGCCACTAAAGCCAAACTCTTAAAAGATGGTATCTCCCCTCCTACCGATAACAATAAAAAAGTAATTTGTCCACATTGTAAATCTTACAATACCATCATGGCAAGTCAGTTTGGCGCTACACCTTGTCAATCATTATACAAATGCCTTGATTGCTTAGAGCCTTTCAATTATTTTAAGTGTTTATAATTCAAACCTTAAACCAAGGGAAGAACCTAGTATTCCTTGGGTGAATACAGGAGCATTTTTTATTTTAACCACATTCGCACCCAAATTAACTTTTGCAATAATACTTAATGGGTCAAGAAAATTATTCCGATTTTTTGTCTTAAGTTCAACACTCGCTTGTAAAGTTGGCTGAATAAAACTACCATTATAACCTTTTAACCAAGTAGTATATGAATCTTTTTCGTTGGGATAACTTTCCAAGGAATTAGTCACCACCGCGTAGGTATTATACCTGTTATACACCCTTGCAGCCATTAATGCACCAACATTAAAGCCAGGTGCAAGTCCATATGAAACTCGTTGATAATCCTTTTTAAACATCCATTGCCCACCTACGGCAAACATATTTGAATAATGCGCCAGGTCCTGTCGATTATAAACTGCACTATCAATGTAGATTACTGAGTAAGTGGGTATCTTTAGTCTGACTGGAAACTTGATATTGGTAAATGGTATCAATTGCATAATGCTGATAATTATAAGCAGCGTAGTAGGCTATATTTATGCTGGGTGCATAAGTGAAATTAAAAACGAGTTCTTGATTTTTGTTTTTATTCGCCCCTATTTTAAATCCCATGTTAAATTTTAACATTGGCGCTGAAGAATTACGCCCATTAAAATAATTTTGACTTTCCTGGATTAATCCAATATTTTTTCCATCAATAAAGTCATTGATATCATTATTTGGACCATCAAGGGACAAGGCAATCATTCCAACATCCAGACTGAAACTATTCAAGGTAAAATTCTTTTCTGTTTCCTGGCTAAACACAGTATTTATAAGAAATATGGAACTAATTAATAACAGCTTTTTCATTATAAATTGATATTTTTAATCAAGAAATAAACTTATTTAAAAGCTATTTATTGCTTACAACTATTAATTTTGTCTTATGATTCAAGAAAATGTAAACATTCAAGCCTATAATACTTTTGGTGTAGATTGCAATGCCAAATATTTTGCCCGTTTTAGAAGTATCAAAGAATTACAAGACTTGATTGCAAACCCAATTTTAAAGACCCATGAGATTCTAATACTCGGTGGAGGTAGTAATTTACTTTTCACCAAAGATTTTGACGGCATAGTGCTTAAAAATGAATTAGAAGGCATTTTCAACGTAAAAGAAGACAAGGATAATGTTTGGGTAGAAGCCATGGCAGGTGAAACATGGCATAATTTTGTATTATTTGCTATTGATAATGATTTTGGTGGTATCGAAAATCTTTCTTTGATTCCAGGAAGTGTGGGTGCAGCGCCCATGCAAAACATTGGTGCCTACGGGGTTGAAATAAAAGATGTTTTTCATGAATTAGAAGCCATTCATATTGAGACAGGTGAAATGGTACGGTTTACCAAAAAGCGTTGCAAATTTGGATACCGCGAAAGTATTTTTAAAAATATATTGAAAGGACAATACATCATCACTTCGGTTACTTTAAAGCTGACTAAGAATCATGAAACCAATACCAGTTATGGTGCCATTGAAAAACTATTATGGGAGAAAAATGTTAAAAACCCAACGATTAAACATATCAGTGATGCGGTCATTGAAATTAGAAAATCAAAATTGCCAGATCCTGCCTTAATAGGTAACTCTGGTAGCTTTTTCAAAAATCCAGTTATCTCACTTGCTAAATTCGAAAAATTACAAGATAAATTTCCAGAAATTGCTCATTATAAATTACCAGATAATCAAGTCAAATTAGCTGCAGGTTGGTTAATTGAACAAGCTGGTTGGAAAGGGAAAACCTTTGAAAATTACGGCGTTCATAAAAACCAAGCCTTGGTATTGGTTAATTATGGTGGTGCAGAAGGTAAAGATATTTACAATTTATCAGATGAAATTTTAATGGATATTAAAACTAAATTTAATGTAGATCTGGAAAGAGAAGTCAATATCTATTAATATGGATGACATTCAAAAGTATATTGCTGAGTTTAGCGGCGAAAAAGCGGAGAAGTTAAATGAATTATATCACTTAATGCAAACACTAGTGCCCAATGGTGAAGCTATAATCAAATATGGAATGCCTACCATTTATTTACGTAAAAACATAGTGCATTTTGCTGCTTTTAAGCATCACATAGGCTTTTACCCAGGTCCCGAAACAATTGCACAGTATCAACAGAGTTTAACGGCTTACAAGACTTCGAAAGGGGCAATACAATTTCCATTGACATCAGCACTTCCTACAGATTTAATTACTAAAATGATAAAAAGCAAATTGAATAATTTAAAATAAGTAAGATGCATTGGATGTTATTAATTATTGGTGGCTTATTTGAAGTCGGCTTTACATTTTGTTTAGGCAAAGCAAAACTAAGCAATGGTTCAACAACTTATATTTGGTACACAGGTTTTGTCATTTGTTTATTTTTAAGCATGTATTTATTAATTAAGGCAACTTCAGTCCTTCCGTTGGGAACCGCCTATGCGGTTTGGACTGGGATTGGGGCAGTAGGTACTGTTTTAATGGGCATCTTCTTCTTTCAAGAACCTGTAGATTTTTGGCGTTTATTCTTCATTTTTACATTAATCGTATCCATTATTGGATTAAAGTTTGTTTCAGTTTAAAAAGTCAATTATTATTTTTAATTTAGTTGATTAACCATTCAATATGAGACTTTTCTATTTAGTATTTCTTACTTGGGAACTTTTTTTCAGTTCCCTTTTTGCAGAGACTAATATTGAAATAAAAAAATCAAAATTTTCAATAGGTGAAACGCTCATTTTTCATTCAACAATATTAAATGAGGATAGGACCGTACATGTTGCTTTACCTCAATCATTTCATAAGGATTCGATTAAAAAATATCCTGTAATCTACTTATTAGATGGGTCTGCACATGAGGATTTTATTCATATCGCAGGTTTAGTGCAATTTTGTGCTTACCCTTGGTTAAATTTCATTCCTGAAAGCAAGACTTTACTTTTCCTACAGAATTAGCTGATTTGAAACAATCATTTCCAAGCACCGGTGGGTCTGCAAACTTCATCAAATTTATAGGAACAGAACTTCAACCATTAATTGGGAATAACTATCCAACAACTGGTGAAAGGACCATTATTGGGCAATCATTAGGCGGTTTATTAGCTACCGAAATACTAATTAAAAAACCAGACTTATTCGAAAATTACATTATTATTAGTCCAAGTTTATGGTGGGACAATCAGTCGATTTTTAATTTAGAAATGGCAGAAACTAAAGCTTCAAAAAAAATATTTA
>CBDUKB010000162.1:0-6899 GCA_965367695.1 uncultured Putridiphycobacter sp. | reverse complement strand
CAATACCTCCCAATTTTAGCAAAAGAGCTATAATTGAAGGAGCTTAATTGATTCCTTCACTGCCCAAAAATTTGGTAATATATTCCCTTAACTGTGTATAAAATTCCACAATATAAAAGATTAACATTTGCTTATAAAAACTTAAACATCTGTAATAAAATGAATTAATGAATGATTGAAAATTGGATTGCTTATTGAATATTAATAAATCAATAAACACAAAATCAATTAAAAAAACAATCATTATGAAAACATTATTCACAATAGCAGCAGGATTATTTTTAATAGCATCAACCACCTCATGTAAAAAGTGCTATGTATGTGTTCAAGACGGCGTAGTAGGAAGTGACACTAAAGAAGTCTGTGACTATCCAGGAGAAGCTTCCAATAGAGCCGAAAACTTAGAAGCTGAAGGATATGCTTGTTCAGTAAAATAAAAAACACAAACTCTAAATAAGCTCCTCTTATGAGGGGCTTTTTTTATAAAAAAAGTATTTAATGCTTACCAAAAAGCACCACTACTGCCTTTCCCTTCCCTACAGGGATAGACTTGTAATTCAAAATTACTTTCTTAATAATCCTTTTATTTCCAGGCAAATCAATAATTCTTGTCCCTGACCCAGCTGTAAACAATTTATCAAAAACAATATTTTCAATCGCTTCACTGCCAAACACAATTTTCATATTCAATAAATGGATAGGCGCTTTCAATATTTTTAATTTTACTTTGGTATAAACTCCTTGATTAGCAGTTACAGTAATAACATCATGGTCGGCTTGCATATTAACTTTTTTCACACCAAGTTTTTCCCAAGCTCCTTTGTCTTTTTGAATTTCTTTCTGCTCAATTAAGGAAGTGAATAGCAGCAAACTTAAAATGAACGTGATTCCAATTGTCAAATTTTTCATAATCTTTTTTTTAAGGTTAATATTCTTAGGACTATAAAAATGAAGTGAGGTTTAAAACCTCCCATTTCATAGATTCAAATTTCACATCAAGATACACAACAAATATCAAAAACGAAAATTCGGACAAACAGACTAAGCTAAAATCGCATTCATTAAACATTACAATGCTGATAACATTAATTAAATAGCTTTCATTATGGAACTTATAAATTAATACTTAATTTTGCGAAATCATTAGCTGTTCAATAAAAATATTCAATTAGGCATGAAAGTATCTTTAATAATTCCTTGTTATAATGCCGAGCATTTTATTATTGAATGTCTAAATAGCGTTGAAAAACAAACTTATAAAGACATTGAAGTAATTTGTATTGATGATGGGAGTACTGACCAGACTTCAATAATTATATCCAATTATATTCCAAAAGCGAGTATTCCAATACGATTAATTGAACAAGAAAACAAGGGAGCCACTAGTGCAAGAAACAAGGGATTAAGATATGCCAATGGTGAATACATTCAATTTTTAGATGCGGATGACCTATTAAAACCGAATAAAATAGCAAGGCAGATTGAAATAATAAAAAAAGCAAATTTTCCTGATATAGTAATTGGAAGTTCAATAAGTGAAAATTTTGAAGGCAGGCTTATTACCGAAAAAAAATACAGTTCTGAGAACGAATACAACCCTTGGGTTGGTTTGTTTACTACGGATTTAGGTAATACCTGTGCAAATATTTTTAAAGCAAGCTTGTTCAAAAATGGAATTGAGTGGAATGAAAAAATGCAAAGTTCTCAAGAATATGAAATGATGTTTCAAATTTTGAAAACTAATCCAAAATTAGTTTGGGACGAAGCGGTGAATACCATTATTCGGGTGCGAGATACTGGTTCGATTTCTAAAACAAATGTCGATAAAAAATGGGAAAGGTATGTACAATTAAGAGTTTACATTTATCAGTATCTCAAAGCCAATCATCCTGATTTAATCACTGAAAATATGCATCAACTTTTATTTGATGCCATTAGGTTTTTATACCCACACAATCCTACTTTAGCAAAGCATTTTTACCGACAAAACTTACCAAGTAATTTCAAACCTCAACTTTCAGCAACCACGAGTGCTAGCTATCTTTTATTATTCAAAATATTTGGCTTCAATGCGACGGAAAAAATTAGAAAGATTATAACAAATAGGAAAGCTAGTTAACAACAATATTTTTCTTTACTTGTAAATAATAATATCAAATTCCCTAGCAGTCAGCTGTACTCAATACAATATATCCCTGATTTAGTTGAGTAAAATGATAAATTAATATTATTTTCGCGTCAGAATCCCTCTTTTTGGTAAATAAAAGTACAATCTAAAATTAATGGCTAAAACATTATTTATACTAATTGGCACCAGGCCAAATTTCATTAAAATAACGCGATTTAAAGACTTAGCTCCAAAATACGGATTTGAAGTAAAAATTATTCATACTGGTCAGCACTTTGATCAAAATATGGCCAACATCTTTTTCGATCAGTTTAATTTGCGTCCTGATTACTTTTTAGAAGTAGGTGGTATGACACCAAATACACAAATCGCACAAATTATTTTAAAATTAGAAACACTTTTTGAAAAAGTAGGGAAACCAACTTATTTGATGGTCCCAGGTGATGTCAACTCGACACTAGCTGGTGCTATAGCAGCCAACAAATTGGGTGTGAAGTTAATTCACTTAGAAAGCGGTTTAAGATCTTTTGACAAAAAAATGCCTGAAGAGCATAATAGAATATTGGCTGATAATATTTCAGATATTTGTTTGGTTACAGAACCTTCTGGAATACATAACCTCAAAGCTGAAAAAATTCAAGGAAAGAGTTACCTGGTAGGCAATACAATGATTGATACCTTGGTGAAATTTGAACCTGAAATAGCAAACAACCTTATTTTAGAGAAACATAATTTAAAGAAGCAGTCTTATATTTTATGTACTTTTCACCGTCCTTCTAATGTTGATTCTAATGACCAACTGAAAAATCTAGTTGATTTATTGATGCAATTAAGCAAGGTAAATAAAGTGGTGATACCTATGCACCCTCGTACCAAAAAGATGATGATGGAACATGGATTGGAAAAGGAAATTCTTACCAACGAAAACATTATTATCACAGAGCCATTGGGATATTTTGAATTTCAAAAACTCATTAAACATGCGATTGTTGTAGTAACCGATAGTGGTGGTATTCAAGAAGAAACTACATTCCGACAAGTACCTTGTTTAACCGTTCGACAAAATACAGAAAGACCAATTACCATCACTGAAGGAACCAACACCTTAGTGCCTTTCGAAATTCCGGCAATTATTAAATTGGTAAATAATATTAAAAACGGGACCTACAAAACGGGGAGCATACCACAATTTTGGGATGGTGCCACAACAGAAAGAATTTTTGAAATTCTGTGAAAAAAATTCATTACATAACGTATAATGACTTGTATAATGGGGTTTATCAAGGTCAAGTAATTGATGTGGTAAATCATTTAAACAATAATACGCAAGCAGAAGTGAAACTCATTGCCTTTGTTTCGCCTAAGTTATGGCTTAGTCAAAGAAAAAAAATTAAAACACATTTACCCAAAGCCATAGTTTTTCCAATTTTAGGAAGATTAACAGATTGGAATAGAAGTAAATTTTTATTGAACTTCATTAAAAATAAAAAAAATGCCATTTGTAGGGGTCCACTTGGTTTTAATGTAGCCGAGGGTAAATACAAGACCCTTGTATATGATGGGAGAGCAGCGGTAAAAGCTGAAATAGAAGAGTACAATGTGGTAACAGACCCCATGATTAAGCATAAATTGATTGAAGCAGAAAAAAATGCAGTGGAAAAATCAAATTTTAGAATCGCGGTCTCAAAAGCTTTGATAACTTACTGGAAAAATGAATTAAAATTAAACTTCGATAATTCAAAATCATTTGTGATTCCATGTACCATCACGAGTGAACAACAAACACATGAAATCAAGCTTTCCACAACTGAAATAAAACTTGTTTATGCTGGTGGTACTGGTCCTTGGCAAGCTTTTGAAGAAACGGTTGCATTGATTAAAACAGCCATGAGTCAGCAAGCACAATTGACGGTTACCTTTTTAACAAAACCAAATGAATTTATTGATGAATTGGCCAAAACTTATCCCGAGAGAGTACAAAGATTGTGGGTAGCACATGCTGAAGTAAATGCTATTTTACAATCCTGTGATTATGGCTTATTGATTCGAAATAATAACAACACTAATAAAGTGGCTTCTCCGGTAAAATTTGCAGAATATTTAGGAGCTGGACTGGATGTAATTATATCTGAAAATTTAGGGGATTTTTCAAATTTTGTGATTGAAAATAATTGTGGATTAATTGTCAAAAACGAACTACCAATCTTTGAAAAAGTATCTAAATCGAAGAAATTGCATAACACTCGATTGTGTGAAAATAACTTTTTCAAAACTGCTGAAAAAATTGATGTTCAATATCAAAAGCTTATTAATACTTTAACAACTTAAATTACTTCACAATTACAATTGGAAAATCTTGTCCGAAACTATAGCTGGTAGGATATTGTGGGGAGCCATGGTACTTTTCTGACAATTCTGGAACCCGCTCTTCCACGTAAGTTTTTATCTCGTTAATGGTAATCTTTTTGTCTAATTGATTTTCTTGATTTACACCGCCAATAATTTCTAAGAGAGCATAAGTAAACAAACCGTGTTTTAAATCCCCAGACTCGTTCGCATACTGTACATCTTGTGAGGCAGTTAAAAAGAAAGTTCCCGTATTTCTAGCCAATTGAGCAATGGCTTTTTCCCGTCCGTTTCCTCTCATAGCCAATTCGTTCAAGGCGCCTCCAGAATGACAAGCATCCAAAATAAACAATTGCTTTTGTGCCGCTATTTCTTTTGAAAAGTCTAATAGTTCGGTTGCAGACAAACCTTCTTCCTTTAATAAATCTTCTCCAAAAAAACTGGTGATATTATGGGTGACAATATAAAATTTTTCGCCACTCAGCTCATCTCCTAAACTCATCACACCGTGCCCCGCATAGTAAAATACAAAAACATCCTCTGGTCCTACTTCTAATTTTAATTTTTCAAAAACAGCTAAAATTTCAGCTTTATTAGCTTTGTCGTCTTGAATATGATAGGTAACTATTTTATTAAACAATGAAACCCCACCCTTGGCCAAATTCTTAGAAAAATCTTCTGCATCCTTCACTGCATAAGTCAAATTGTAATTCCTGTTTTTATATTCATTAATTCCGATTGAAAATATAAACAAATCGGTTTTGGCTGCTTCGCCATCAAACTTCACTTGCATTGATATAGGGTCTGATTCAACTTTGTTTTTACCCACTGCCACTGCTGTAATATTATTTACCCCATCAATCAATTCAATTTCAAAATGCTTGGCATATTCCTTTTCTCCTCTGAATGTTAATTCATTAAAACTGTTTTCACTATTAATTAATTTGCCATTATTATAGATTCGTATTTCGGCTAGTTCCTTGTTTTTTTCTATCACATTTACGTCAATTGAAAATGCTTTTGTTTTACTTTGAATGGTAGAATCAACATGAATAATATTCCTTGTTTTGCTATTAGGTATTTGAAAGGCCAGTTCGGGTCTGTTTTTAATCAGGTTAATAAAGTTCTCACCTGTATCATTCATTTTCTCTCCCCCCATAATTCGTTTCGCTAAATTGGGAGCATAATATTTATCAAATAAAGAAGCAATATTGACAACTTCCATTCCTGATACATAATTCACCAAACTCAAGGCGTTTTTCGAGCCATCAAATTGTCCACTAGGCGTAGTTACCAACCAATCTTCCCTATTAATTTGCATGTAGGTATACAGTTGTTTTTTACTTGCCATATCCCAAACGATTACTTCTCCATTTGCTCCCCTCGATACCATTAATTTTCCATCTTTGGTCAGTTCAATTGCTGTAACAGCACTGATATGACCACTTAAAGCCAATTCCAATTTTCCCGTTTTAATATTCCAAAATTTAATCTTTCGGTCTCCATCTCCCGATATAATTTGTTGGTTATCGCTACTGAATTTAACAATATAAACAGGTGCGCCCTTGTCATTATATTTTGCCAATTGCATCCCTGTTAAAGTATGCCATAATTTTATTTTTCCATCCCAACTTGCTGTGAGCAACTTTTCTCCATCTTCAGAAAAAGCCAAGGAAGAAATGGGTTCGTTGTGTCCAATCAAGGTCCTAAATTTTGCCTTGGTATCCGTTTCCCAAAAATCAACATTTTTATCTAAGTCACCCGAAAGGATATACAAATCATGAGGTGAAAAACGAACGATATAAGGTGAGACTTTATCAAATTTGATTGCAGCAGTCCAAGTTTCTTTTCCAATATCCCAAGTTCGAATGGTTCCATCCCAACTTGCAGAAACTAATATATTTGGATCCTTAGCAAATGATAAATCAAAGACAAGGGACTGATGACCTTTTAAAAGGTGTTTCAATTCATAAGTTGTGGCGTCATATACCCTGATAATTCGGTCTCCTCCAGCAATTGCGAGCCATTTACCATCTGCACTGTAATCTTGACAAAAATTTGCTTTCGAAGCATCATGTATTGTTTTAACTTTCTTCCCAGTCATTAAATTTAATATCACAGCTGAGGAATCCACCTTACTTAATGCCACCTGATTTTGGTTGGGATGAATCGCGAGACCCGATTTGTAAGAAATGTATTGCAGTATGCCCACATCTATCCAATTAGAATAGTCAAATGTTAATCCATCATTCCTATTTTGATTCAAATAGCCACTGTAACGCTGTAAGATTTTTTTCTTTTCTATCGACCATAAATCAACACTCTGATTGCTCCCTGGCAATAAGAAATAGCCATCCAATGCATTGATTTCATAATAATCAATGTCTTTGTTTTCAATTTCCCACATCATTTTTCCTGTGCTCAA
>CBDUKB010000161.1:0-6902 GCA_965367695.1 uncultured Putridiphycobacter sp. | reverse complement strand
ATCACAGCATTAACGGCAAGTTATATTAATCAATCAAACGAAGTATTGTATCCTCCTACCCTACCAATGTCTAACGATTTAAGTGTTGAAGGCGGAGGTAATAACCTTCAGTTTAGTTCAAAAGTAAAGGCAACTTTATGTTTCTGCGCGGGAACGAAAACTGTAAATAACGAACTCTTGTTTGATACAACCGCTATCAATCAACAATTTGACCCTCCATTATTAATGGTACATGGAAGCAGTGATCAATTGATTCCTTTTCAATATGCCGTTCATATTGCGCAAAGAGCGAATCACATTAACTTACCCAATCTTTTTTACCCTTTAATCGGTGCCACACATTGTCCTTGGTTTTATCCTTTAACGGATTCTTGGCAATACCTAGATACTTTAATTCAATATACTGTCCCTTTTTTATATGCATGCACACAATCGAAACTACTATCTGACAATAGTTTGAAATTTAAAGAAATAAAAGTCATTCCAAATCCCATTAATGATTTTTTAAAAATTGATATTCCAAGCGAACTACTTCCAGTAAAAGTTGTTATTTATAGTATTTCTGGGTCTTTGTTATTGCAAGAACTTCAGCAAGAAAATGAACAATTTATCATCAATTTTCCTTTTGAACCTGGTATATATTTCGTTGAAATTCTATTGAAAGATGGGAACAAACATCAATTAAAAATATTTAAGGAATGATTTCATTTCTTTGCTAAATTTGTCAAAATATTTCACATGCAAAAAATATCAATTGCCATACACGGAGGAGCTGGAACACTTTTAAAAGGAATGATGACCCCTGAAAAAGAAAAAGCGTATAAAAAGGCACTCGACTTTGCTTTGGAAAAAGGATATCAATTACTTGAAAATGGTAAAACAGCGGTAGAAGCGGTAGAAGCGGCAGTAAAAGCCTTAGAAGACTCACCTTTATTTAATGCTGGAAAAGGAAGTGTGTTTACTGGAAATGGTACACACGAAATGGATGCAGCTATTATGGATGGCAAGAATTTAAATGCCGGTGCGGTATCACTGATAACAGGGATTAAAAACCCTGTTTCTTTAGCTAAAGATGTAATGCAAAAAAGTGAACATGTATTTTTAGCAGGAGCAGGTGCCATGTTTTTTGCTAAAGAAATGGGCTATACTTTAGAAGATGAATCTTATTTTTATGATGAACTGAGGCACCAACAATGGATGGATATTAAAGATTCAGATCATTTTCAGTTAGACCATTCCGTAAAAAAAGATGCCAAATTTGGAACCGTAGGTGCCGTTGCTTGCGATATGGATGGAAATATTGCTGCAGCTACTTCAACGGGTGGCATGACGAATAAGAAATATGGACGTGTTGGCGATAGTCCAATCATTGGTGCAGGAAACTATGCAAATAATGAAACTTGCGCCGTTTCATGCACAGGAAGTGGAGAGTATTTTATTAGGGGTGTAGTTGCTTATGACGTTGCCTGCTTAATTGAGCACAAAGGAATGAGTTTGAAAGCTGCCACAGAAGAAGTGATTTTAAAAAGAATTCTTAAAATTGGCGGAGACGGAGGTTTAATAGCAATTAATTCTGCAGGTGAAATTGCCATGCCTTTTAATACAGAAGGCATGTATCGTGCTTGTAAAACATCAACTGGTACTAAAGAAATTTTAATTTATAAGTAGGGTTAAATAAAAGGTGCGTCAATTGGTAACACCTTAATAATACGGGTGTTAATCTCAAATTGATCACCATTTGAAAGCACATGTGTTATCATATTTGTTAAAGTCATGGGTACCCCTTCGTCCAAAACATTAATTGAATTATGGCTCAAGTTCCTAGCGTCAAAAACAATGACCATTCCTGACCCTATCACTTCAAATTCACTATTGTTTCTAATAATAAGACCCGTATCTTCTCCTAAACCAATTCCTATTAATTCTGGAAAACGCGCAACTGCTTCTGTTAATCTACCGAACCTACCCCTATTAATAAAATGAGAATCAATGATTAAATTTGGAGTAAATCGCATGCCTTTCCCCATTTTTACGACTCCTTTTCTAAATGCCCTGGCATTATTGCCCCCAGTAATCATTTCTTCTGACATACACATGGCTCCAGCAGAAGTTCCTGCAATCACAAAATGTTCATTGATATATCGATCCATCATAATTTGATGAATTTCAGTTCCACCTATTCTCTTCGTGATTTTAGATTGATCTCCACCAGTAAACATGACACAATCAGCATTTTTTACCATTGCTATTGCCGTAGCTTTCTCTGAATCTTTTCTTTTTCTAATATCTAAAAAGTGAATATTTGTACAACCCAGTTTTTCAAATGCTTCTTTGTAATTGGCACAAACCTCAACGGGTATGCTAGAAGCAGTAGGAATAACAACAATATTTGCATCCGTCCCGCCTGATTCCTTTACGATATGGAATAGAATTCCTGCTTCGATAAATTCCAACGTATGCATTTCATTGTCTCGTTGTCCCTTATCTTCATTCCCCCCAACAGGAATCAAGATTCCTTTCGCATTTGAATTAAACATAATACTTCTTAATTAATTGAGTTTTTTGCAAAATTAATCTTATCCACCGAAAAAAAGTATATATTTATGATAAAACATCACATAAGTGCGATTATCAATGCACTGCCAGAAGAGATATTTTAACAGAGTGTCGAGCAAATATTAAATTTCTCGAACTAAATTTATTTAAAAAACCATTCTAACTAATCCTATGAAAATAATAGAAATTAATGCAATGCGGGGACCAAATTATTGGTCGGTAAGAAGGCACAAATTAATAGTAATGGTGCTTGATTTGGAAGAAATGGAAGAAAAACCTTCTAATAAAATTCCTGGTTTTAGCGAAAGATTGCAAGCTCTTTTTCCAGGTATGTATGAGCACAGGTGTTCAGTAGGAACAGCTGGTGGATTTTTTGAAAGAGTGGAAGAAGGTACCTGGATGGGACATATCATTGAACATATTGCTTTGGAAATTCAAACCTTGGCTGGAATGGATGTTGGTTTTGGAAGAACAAGGGGCTATGGTGAAAAAGGAGTATATAATGTCGTTTTTGCTTACATGGAAGAAAAAGTAGGAAGGTTTGCAGCAGCTTCCGCCGTTGCTATTTGTGAAGCCTTAATTAATAACGAAACATACGATCTTGCTTACGACATTCAAAAAATGCGTGAAATTAGAGAAGAAGAACGATTGGGACCGAGTACTGGTTCCATTATCGCTGAAGCTGAAGCGAGAGGAATTCCATGGATTAGATTAAATAAATATTCGCTTTGCCAATTAGGCTACGGCGCGAATCAAAAAAGAATTCAAGCTACCGTAACTAGTGAAACCAGTAGTATTGGGGTAGAACTAGCTTGCGACAAAGAAGATACGAAGTATTTATTAGAACAGGCAGAAGTTGAAGTTCCTAAAGGAGAAATAATTAGAAGAGAGAGCAGTCTGGAAGAATCTTGTAGGTACGTTGGTTACCCATTAGTGATAAAACCAATTGATGGGAATCACGGACGTGGAATCACAGTGAATATTAGAAATTATGATGATGCACTTATTGCTTTTCATGCCGCCAAAGCAGTTTCAAATGCAGTCATTGTCGAACGTTATATTCAAGGTGAAGATTATCGATTATTAGTAATTAACAATGTTTTTGTAGCAGCGGCAATCAGGACCCCAGCGCATGTAATTGGAGATGGAAAATCGAATGTTCAAGAATTAATTGATGAAGTAAATAAAGACCCACGAAGAGGATATGGACATGAAAATGTTTTGACACAAATTACGGTCAATGATTTAACCAAAAGTATTATTAAAAACGCCGGTTATACTTTAGAAAGTGTTTTAGATGAGGGGGTAAGACTTTTGTTAAAAGATACAGCAAATCTATCAACGGGTGGTACAGCCGAAGATGTAACCGATATAGTACATCCAGCCAACATATCTATGGCTGAACGCATTTCAAAAATAATTGATTTAGATATTTGTGGAATCGATATCATGACAACTGATATTTCGAAACCTTTGAGTGAAACTGGAGGCGCGGTATTAGAAGTAAACGCAGGCCCCGGTTTTAGAATGCACCTTGCACCTACGAAAGGCTTGCCTAGAAATGTGGCTGGTCATGTAATTGATAAATTATTTCCAAATAGACAAAATGGTAGAATTCCGATAGTAGCCATTTCGGGTACAAATGGTAAAACGACAACCACTCGATTAATTGCACACATGGTCAAAATGAGTGGGTACCGGGTTGGTTATACCACAAGTGATGGGGTGTATATTCAAAATAGGTTATTAATGACCGGCGATTGTACCGGACCAGCTAGTGCAGAATTTGTGTTAAAAGACCCAACTGTAAACTTTGCTGTATTAGAATGTGCTAGAGGTGGATTATTAAGAGCCGGATTAGGCTTTAAGAAATGTGATATAGGCATTGTCACCAATGTGGCTGAAGATCATTTAGGATTAAAAGGAATTCATACCATTGAACAATTGGCAAAAGTAAAAGGAGTTATTCCAGAAACCGTATTACCTGATGGCTTCGCCATTTTAAATGCTGATGACGACTTGGTATATGAAATGCGCAGAAATATTAATTGCAATATCGCTATGTTCTCAATGGATGAAAACAATCCAAGAATAAAAGCTGTGCAAAGAAGTGGAGGCATAACGGCAGTTTACGAGAATGGTTATGTGACAATTTGTAAAGGAGAATGGAAAATGCGTGTAATGAAAGCGGAAGACATTCCATTAACTTATGGAGGTAAAGCTGAATTTATGATTCAAAACGTATTACCTGCAATCTTGACCGCACATATTCAAGGAATTAGTATTGAAGATACCAAAGCTGCGCTGGAAACATTCATTCCTTCTGCAGCACAAACACCAGGAAGATTAAATTTATTTGAGTTTAAAAACTTTACTGTATTGCTAGATTACGCCCACAATCCAGCTGGAATGTTGGCTTTGAAAAAATTTACTGACAAAATTGAAGCCACTTATAAAGTTGGTATTATTGCCGGTATTGGTGATAGAAGAATTGAAGACAACAATGCAATAGGCAAAATTGCAGCAGAGATGTATGACGAAGTAATTATTAGACAAGATAAAAGACTAAGAGGGAAAACTGAGCAAGAACTAATTGATATGTTGAATGCAGGTATAAAAATGCATGATCCCAATAAAAAAGTGACCATCATTCCATCTGAAAGAGAAGCCATTATATATGCAGTAAACCATGCAAAAAAAGGTGCTTTAATTGTGTTGAGTTCTGATGTAATTCCAGAAGCCTTGGATTTGGTAAAGGAATTAAAAGAGCAAGAAATGAAAGGAGAATTAGTGTTTGAAAACATCTTATAAAATAAAAATAGGAATGAAAATATTTAACATCTTATTTATAGGGACTTTATTTTTCACACTGAGTGCTTTTGACAATCCAGAAAAGAACATAACAGACTTGACTGGCACTTACAGTATATGCTCGGTTAAAAACTATCCCCTTTCTTTAACTTTAAACCAGGACAAGTCATTTTCCTATCGTGACTTAACGAATCCAAATAAACTTATTGATATTAAGGGTGTATGGACATTTGATAAAAACACAGTGATGTTAGTCGACACCAAAGGTTCAACAAATTTTCACAACAAATTGAAATTGAATAAAATGAATAATGGTATTCAATCGAGAAAAGGAATCAGCTTTTATAGCTTGAGTAAATTAGCTAATTGTAAATAAAATCCATCATGAATACTATAAAAATAGCTTTGAGTTTAATGCTCCTTTTCAGCAACATTGCATGTGCCAATCGTAAAACAAATACTAAAGTGAGTAATGAAACAGTTGAAATTGTTGATATGCATGTAAGTGAAAATAGTTTAGATTGGCAAGGAAGCTATACCGGCACTTTACCATGTGCAGACTGTGAAGGTATCTACACAATTTTAACATTAAATGAAGACCAATCTTATACTTTAACCTCGACTTATTTAGGAGAAGAAAATGAAACTGCGATTGAAAAAGGTAGTTTTGAATGGAGAGAAGATGGCTCAATTATTTTAATAGGCGAAGGAGCTATTTCTGAAAACAATTTATACCAAGTGGTAGAAAATAAAATTTTGAAATTAGATGCTGAAGGAATGCCTATCAATGGGCCACTGAGTGAATTTTATAAACTAAATAAGCTCGGTACTCAATTAGCGGATACATACTGGAAACTCACAGCATTAAAAGGTGCCAAAATCAGTAATGAAATTTCAAGTAAAGAAATTTATATTCAGTTTAAAAGTGAAGATAATCAAGTAATGGGCAATGGAGGATGTAATAATTATTATGGAAACTATCAATTAACTGCACCACTAGGAATTAAGCTTTCTGATATAAGTATTACTGAAATGGCATGCGCAAAACAAGGAGTTGAACAGGAATTGATGCAGGTACTAAATGAGGTTGATAATTATACCCTTATAAATGGCATTTTGAGTTTAAACAAGTCAAAAATGGCCACTTTAGCAAAATTTGAAGCCAAGCCAATGCCTTAATTTTATCATTATCCCATGTTACTTTTCATGTAATTATGCTAACTTAGATACACCAAAATTCTAAATTATAATGTCATGAAAAATTTGTTGATTCTGGCCTTTTCGGCCATAATGTTGCTATCCTGCAACGGTTCTGATGGGTTATATGTATACAAAAATGCGACCTCAGGCGTAAATATTAAAGGAGTTGGACTAAAATCTGACTTACCTTATTACACGATTGATGGTGAAAAAGTCAAAAGAAATACCTTTTTCTACGGAGAAAAAATCTTTATCAATTTCAATAATTTTAAGGGATTTAAAAATGAAAATGGTCTCGCCAAACCAGGCTTATTTATGGCTATCGTCAATGAAAA
>CBDUKB010000160.1:0-6910 GCA_965367695.1 uncultured Putridiphycobacter sp. | reverse complement strand
TGTTCGTTTTTTGATTTTGATTTTATACTTAGGTTTTTTTCAAAATAAAACGTTCCAATTTTAGTTGAAGCCCAAATAGTATCATGGTGTAATTTGATGTCGGTAATTTCATTGCTTAATAAACCAACACTTGATTGGGTAAATGAGTATATTTTGAATCCGGTTGTATTTGCTTGATAAATGATTTTATTGATACCTCCATAAGAACTCACCCAAAAAGTGGAATCATTTTCAATTGCAATCCCGGTTGGATGATTGTCTAGTAGTCCATTGTTTTTGTCAATATTAATTAGCTTTTGGCCATTAAAAATAACTATACCCGCACTTTCACTACCTAAAATGTAGCCATTATTAAATTTCCGAATCATTCTTTGTGGGTATTTAAAAAAAGGAAATTTTTCTTGACAGAAAGGTTCAAATGTTTTACGCTTAATATGGTAAGTGTAAATGCCTTTTTCCGTTGCCAAATATAAGGTGGAGTCATTGATATTTAGTAATTCATAAGTCTCAAATTCGCTAACAGATTCAACCTTCAGCAGCATTGCATCAGTTTTATTTCCAATATATTTTCCAATGGCACCAACATAGTATTTATCATTAGCATCTCCGATATAATAAGTTTTATATTCTCCAACTTGAATGTCATTTCTTTGGAATTTATCTTGTAGTATTCTACTAAATGCAGGCTCCTTACTTGAAACGAAATTATTTCTAATTGAAAATCGAGTGTTATTAGATTTATAAATTAATTGAAGTTCTTTAAAAATAGCTGTTGATGATCTTGCGTTTAAAATAAAAAGTAGGTCGTGATTAAAATATAATTTGCGACCTGGAAACCGTTGATTTCCAATTTTTAATTCATTTATATTTAAATTCTGAATGTAGTAAATTCCATTTTCTAGTGTGCTAATCCAGATGCCATTATGTTGATCAAGTAAAACTGAAGTGATAAAACTATTTTGCAAATAATGATGAGTAAGTGTATAGTTTTGGTCAAATTCAATTAGTCCTAATTCTGTAGCAACCAATATATGTCCATTTTTTAATTGCACAAAGTCTAAACCGAAACCATTCATCTTTCTGGAAATCATGGTGTCACTTTTAATAATGATTAATTCTTTGTGGTTTATAATGAGGGAGATATCATTTTTAGTTTCAATTTTAAACATTTCAGTATTTTCACTGTCTAAATTGTTTTTCGTTAAATGTTTAGATCTAAAAATGCTATTGTTTATTTGATTTCTTACGATAATGGAGTCATTTCTGACTTTGCTTTTATTGAATTTTAAAAAAGGAAAATCATGATTGATGATAATTTCTGTATTGGGTTGATTTGAAAAGGGGGAAATAATAAATTTATCAGAATTAAAGATGTACTTTTTATTTTTTTCCATAACGAGGTAGCCCGGATAAGCAGCCATAGCAAAATAATACTTGTTTTTTACATGTTTAAATCTTTTTATATGACCTACCAGTGGGTTTTCGATAAAGAATGTGTCAAGCTGTTCATTTAATTCAAAAGCTTTAAATTTAATGGGGTATTCGAGGGGGTCGAAATAATAAAGTCTTTTGTTTTTTGCAGTAAACCAAATCTTATGGTTGGATTCTTTAAACAAATGAAAAACTACTTCATTTGGTAATCCATCTTGAACATTGTAGTTTTTAAAGTTTTCACCGTCAAATCGACTAAGTCCTCTATCAGTTGTGATCCAAACATAACCTAAAGAGTCTTGTATTAAGTCGTAAGTTTCAGAGCTGGGTAAGCCATCAATTGTACTGAACTGTTTGTATATGATAGATTGTCCTGTACAAATAACAGTTAAACCAATAAATAATAAAAAGAGTATGTTTTTAATCTTATTCAAATTGATGCGGGTTTTAATGCTTCAAAAATAAGGATAAAATATTGATATTTTAAGCGTTTATTTATTAGGCTAACAATCACAGAATAATATATAAAAAAAAGCCTAAAAATACTGATTTGTGCGACTATTAATCAAGAATTTTTTTTTTGTACGAATGCATTCATTACGTATCTGTTTAACCTTAGGTTAAGGCTGTTTTTCATCCGGTGTTTTTCTGAATCCTGAAAATATGAGTCTAAAAAAATCTTTAGGATAGCGATCTATCCCTCTAAATCCTAACTTGATATCTCTTCCATCACTAGGAATGTAGTTTTTCTTAAAAAGATAGTCCCAAATACTCAAAGAAATACCAAAATTAACACCATATCTCCTTTCATACGGTAGTTCTTTTGCATGATGCCAAATGTGCATTTTTGGATTGTTAATAATGTATTTTAGTGGTCCGTAAGACCATCCAATATTTGCATGATTCAAATGACCGATTGCAATTGAAATGTAAAAAACAATAAATGCCATTTCAGGTGTGAAACCACCGATTAACATTACCGCAATATATTTCATAGGGGTATAAAATACATTTTCCATCCAGTGATAGCGTAAATGTCCGGCAAACCCCATTTGTTCAATAGAATGATGTACTTTGTGAAAACGCCATAAAAACTCAAACCTATGTAACATCACATGCGTGAACCATTGAATAAAATCAGTAGCGACAAAAAAGATAACTAATTGAAGCCAAACAGGCCATTCACTCATGTCAAATAAAGCATAAGAATTTACATCTCCTCCAATCATGTCATGAAAAAATTTGGCGGTAATTTCCGAGAATGCCATAAAAATTACCAGTTTAAATATATAGAAATTAAAAAACATGAAAAATGCATCTATCCAAAAATCTTGTCGAAAAATTGGCTGGTTTTTTCTCCATGGAAATAACAGCTCTAGACCCCAAACAAAAAGTGACAAAATAACTAACCACCAAAAATAATTCACGTACCAAGGACTCACTTGAAAAGTTATTTCATTCCATGTATAATTGGCAAAATTCTTGAAACTACCCCAAAATAATTGTCCGTAAGAAACTTCATCCGACAATTGATTTTGGACATAAGGTCCTGTTTCAATAGGCAATTCGTCATGGTAACTCCATTCTATCCAAGAACCATCAAAATTACCTACATGCTCATATCCCAATAGTTGCGTAAGTACAAGTCCAGTATGAGAGGAACGAACGCCAGAATGACAATATAAAATTATATTTTTATCTTTGGTAACTCCTTTTGATTCATATAGTTTGGACAATTCTTGTTTGCTTTTTAACCGTTGGTCTCCGTTATAATTAATGTTTGAAGCCCAATCAATATGAATGCTACCAGGAATTCTTCCTTTTTTAAAGGCATTGTTTTTTTGGACATTTCCTTCATACTCATCTAAACTTCGGGTATCAATTATAATTGTATTTGGATCATTCAAAGCTGCTTTCACATCAGCGAGTTCCAAATATTTCATTTCATGATTTTGCGCATGTTGAAAATGATAATCAGTAGTGATTTTTGGTTTAGAGATGGAATCGAGTAAAGTATTCTTATCACCCCAAACATGGAGACCACCATCCAAAATTTGCACTTGATTATGTCCGTAATACTTTAGTATCCACCATAACCTAGCAGCTTCGCAACCTCCTTTATGGTCATACAGGACAATTTTATCTTTGGGAAGAATGCCAAATTCACTCAATTGCATTTCCATTTTTTCAATAGAAGGAAATTGGCCAATAAACTCATTATAATCAGCACTCATTTCTGGTCGCCAAATGTTATTAGCGTTTAAAATTGCTTGATTTTGGAAGCGTTCCTTTTGGGTAACGTCAATTATGGTATATTGATTAAAATTATTAAATAATTCTTCTGCGGAAATAAGCACGTTGGAATTTGTCTGGCTAACGCCCAAGAGGCCTAAAAACAACAGCAACAAAAATAAAATACCTGATTTTTTCATATAGGATAATAAGTCTTAATTTATAAAGATAAAATGTGCCTTTAATAATTGTGTAACTTTTGTTACTTTGGAATAAGCTAGAACTTGTTATTTTGGAGCAGTGATTGACAATTTTTCAACTTAATGTACACTATGCAAAATAAAAAAGATTCGAGGAGAGATTTTATTTCAAAATCAGCGTTGCTAGCATTCACCTCATTAATAGGGTCAAAAATTGTTTTTGGGGAAAATTTACCTAAAGCTCTAGCACCTATCGGGTTAGATACTGGAGGTGGGAATGATAAGATCCCAGGAAAAAGCGAAGAATTAACTATTTTGAATAGTAAACCTTGGAATGCGGAAACACCACCGCATTTATTAGATGCAGCCATCACCCCTGGAAACTTGATGTTTGTCCGCAATAACGGAATTCCGCCTAAAAATGTTGATGTTGCTAACTGGAAATTAACCATTGAAGGAGAATCTGTACTAGAAAAAAGAACTTTTACTTTGAAAGAATTACGGGAAAACTTTAAACATTACACTTATGATTTAACCATAGAATGCGGCGGAAATGGAAGGGCTGAATTCAATCCACCCGCAAAAGGTAATCAATGGAGCTTGGGAGGGGTAGCCTGTACGCGTTGGACAGGGGTACGTTTAAAAGATGTGTTAAATGCGGTTGGACTTAAAAAATCGGCTGTTTATATTGGCTATTATGGTGCAGATACGCATTTATCTGGCGATCCGGATAAAGTTGTAATTTCAAGGGGAGTACCCATAAAAAAAGCCATGGAAGACGAAACTTTAATTGCTTGGGAAATGAATGGTGAAGCTATTCCAGAAATGAATGGTTTTCCATTGAGACTAGTAGTTGGCGGTTGGCCGGCGTCCGTTTCAGGGAAATGGTTGACAAGAATTGCGGTTCGTAATAAAGTACATGATGGTCCAAAAATGGAAGGGCAATCGTACAGGGTGCCAAAATACCCGGTTCCGCCAGGGACAAAAGTGCCTGATTCAGATATGAAAATTATTGAATCAATGCCCGTTAAATCGATTATTACATATCCTAAAACTGGAGCAATTATTGGTAAAGGGAAATCATTTGAAGTCCGTGGAAACGCATGGGCAGGTGATTTGTTTGTGAAAGAAGTTTATGTGTCTATAGATTTTGGTGTAACTTGGAAAAAATGCATCACGAATCCACCAAAAAACAGGCTTGCTTGGCAAAGATGGAAAACGCATATTACTTTACCAGAAGCTGGGTATTATGAAGTTTGGGCAAAGGCTGTAGATAGCAATGGTAAAGGACAGCCAATGGTTTTGCCAGGTTGGAATCCAAAAGGATATTTGAATAATGCTTGTCATAGAATAGCTGTAAAACAGTCTTGATGGAAAAGCAAGATCATTTAAATAAAGTTTTAAAGAAGGCAAAGGTTATTACAAATCTTTCAGTTACTGTGGTGGTATTGGTTGTCTTGTTTCCATTAATTAATTTGCTGTTTCCTTATTTGATAGATTTTAATCAGCTTGATGAACCTAAAATTGAACAATTAAGCAGTAGAAATGATTTTGAGGCTACTTATGGTATTGACCCAACTGAAATCAAAAATGGAATTCATTTGCCTTCAGGATTAATTGTAGATGAAGGCATAGAAATAGTTAATGCAACTTGCGCAGCCTGTCATTCCATTGATTTGGTAACACAAAATAGGGCAGACAGTAAAGGTTGGAAAGATATAATTGTTTGGATGCAAGAAACACAAGGCTTATGGGATTTAGGCCCCAATGAATCCATTATTATATCCTATTTAGCTAAAAATTACGCACCTGAAGATACCGGAAGAAGAAGGAATTTGAAAAATATTGAATGGTATGAACTGTAATTAATGTATTTATTGAAATAAAACAGTCATACAATTTTAATACTGATAGACTATGGCATTAATGTTCATTCCAGCTCCAACTGATGCTAATATTATAAAATCCCCAGCATTTATTTTGTGATCTTCAAGTTTTTCATTCAAAATTAAATCAAAAAGGGTAGGCACTGTCGCGACAGAGCTGTTGCCTAGTTTATGGATACTCATGGGCATAATTCCTTTTGGAGCAGCTTGATCGTATAGTTCATAAAACCGCTGAATAATTGCTTCATCCATTTTTTCATTTGCTTGATGAATAAGTACTTTTTTTATCTGACTTATATTTACCTTACTTTTATCCAATGCGGCTTTCATTGCTAATGGAACATTGTTCAAAGCAAATTCATATATTTTTCTGCCATGCATTTTAATATAATTGGTCGTTTGTGTTTCATTTGGATTATAAGAGCTGCCATAAAATAAGAAATAAGCCTCATCAAGGGTAAAACTCTGACTTGCAAAACTGATGATTCCTTTTTCAAGGGTATCATTTGCCTCCAAAACACAAGCGCCTGCGCCATCTGAGTATATTAATGAGTCTCTATCGTATGGGTCTACTACTCTCGACAATGTTTCAGATCCGATTATTAAACATTTTTTAGCTAAACCTGCTTTTATAAATGCATCTGCTTGAATTACACCTTGCACCCATCCAGGACAACCAAAAACTATGTCGTAAGCTACACAGTTGTTGTTTTTTATTTTGAGATTGTGTTTAACTCTTGAAGCAATACTTGGTAGCATATCACATTGCGTGAAACCATGTCTTACATCACCAAAATTTTGAGCCAAAATAATGTAATCAAGGTCTTCTGGGTTGATATTTGCTTTTTCTATTGCTTTTTGAGCTGCAAAAGTAGCGATATCACTATTTTTTAAATTGTCTGCCACATACCTTCTTTCTTCAATGCCTGTAATTGCTTTGAATTTTTTAATTATTATTTCGTTCGAATTTGGGAGTTTTTTCTGATTCCCGTCATAGAACTCCACCGATAAAAAATCTTTATTTTTTTTAATCAATGTGGGAATGTAACTGCCGGTTCCTGTAATTATATTTTGCATAGTCTGAATGTAAAAAGTGAAAGTGTCTTCAAAGGGATTGAAGTATCTAATTTAGTCTTATTAACTTAGTTTTTGCAAAACAAG
>CBDUKB010000159.1:0-7013 GCA_965367695.1 uncultured Putridiphycobacter sp. | reverse complement strand
AATACCAAGAGAATTGGCGAAAGCATCAAAAATAACCAGTATGAAAGTAAAAATATTATTATTCTTTTTCTTAATTGGAATTCAACCAGTAGCAAATGCTCAATTCAAAGATGGTTTTGAAAAAAGAAATAAAAAACGAAATGCAAGTCCGTTTTCTGCTGGAGATAGGGGAAATGCAATTTATTCCCATTCTCGGAGTCACTATCGTCCTTTTGGTTGGCACTTTTCTCCTGGCTTAACTTATATGGTGGGCAATAACAAAGACTTTGATTCAGATGTATTGAGACCAACAGGCTTACCTGGTTATTATTTAGAAGGAGGCTTCGCACATTTGTTCAAACAAAGGCATACTGTTTTTCATTACATTGATTATGCCATAGGATTGAAACATTATGGTGGACAAGAAAGATATAAATCATTATCTGATAACATCATGAGGGGTTCCTTTAATTTTGGTTCAGTTTTCGCTCGTTTTGATGTGCATTCTGTTTGGCAATTGAGTAAGTGGAATTTTATCAATCAATCCATTGGTGTTAATGTTGATTATCGTATTTATGGCGGTAAAATTGATGGGAATTATGCCACGCCTTTTGAACAAGATTTTCAAGAAAAATTCGTCACTCAATTGCATTATTCAATTGGTTGGGGTTATAAACCAAGAGAAGGACTTTTTATTATTCCAACCATTCAACCACCAATTTTAACCTCTTTTAATTGGCGAAATTTAAATCCTGGCACACGTTGGTTTTCCAGTAAATACCAGCCATTAATTTTTACAGTCAAAATAGGGGTGTTATTACCTAAAAAAGGTTGCCCAAAAGTATTTAGTAAAGATGCTAAAAGGCAAGCCGAACAATATCAAAATAGATAATTAGCAAACTGCGTTTTTGTTAATCATTTTTATAACAAGGTATTTAGTTTATAGGTATAGGATACATAGATATAAGATTATATTCGGGGTTAAAACCAAAAATCTTTTTAATTTAGCGCCATTAATAATCTTCTTAATTATATGTTAGAACTTTTAAATAAATTCGAAAATAAAAGACCGGAAATAGTATTTGAATGGCAAGATACTGAAACTGAGGCAGAAGGATGGGTTGTGATCAATTCTTTGCGAGGCGGTGCAGCTGGTGGTGGAACCAGAATGAGACCAGGATTAGATAAAAGAGAAGTGGAGTCCTTGGCGAAAACAATGGAAGTAAAATTTACGGTTGCAGGACCACAAATTGGTGGTGCAAAGTCAGGCATTAATTTTGACCCAAAAGACCCAAGAAAAGAAGGTGTTTTAAGAAGGTGGTTTGCAGCAGTTACTCCCCTGTTGAAACATTATTATGGAACTGGTGGTGATTTGAACGTTGACGAAATTCACGAGGTAATTCCCATTACAGAAGATTGCGGAGTTTGGCACCCTCAAGAAGGTGTTTTTAATGGACATTTTCAACCAAGAGAAGCACAAAAAATAAACAGAATTGGACAGCTTAGACAAGGTGTTTTGAAAGTGATTGAAGACGCTTCGTTCACACCAAGTATTGCTAAAAAATATGTAGTGGCTGATATGGTCACAGGATACGGGGTTGCGCAATCTATTGTGCACTATTATAGTATTTGGGGAGGTGATGTAAAAGGAAAAAAAGTAGTCGTTCAAGGATGGGGAAATGTGGGCTCAGCAGCAGCTTACTACTTGGCACAATACGGTGCTAAAATAGTTGGAATTATTGACAGGGTTGGTGGATTGATTAATACTGATGGTTTTTCACTAGAAGATATACGGGCTTTGTTTTTATCAAAAAATGGAAACGAATTGAATGCGTTGGAAATGTTGTCTTATGATGAGGTGAATGCTAAAATATGGGATATTGAAGCTGATATTTTCTTGCCATGTGCTGCTTCGAGGCTGGTCACTAAAGACCAAATTGATAGAATGATTCAATCGGGATTAGAAGTAGTTTCAGCAGGTGCAAATGTACCGTTTGCGGATAAAGAAATTTTCTTTGGACCAATCGCAGATTTTACAGATTCTAAAATTTCTGTTATTCCAGATTTTATTTCAAATTGTGGAATGGCCAGAGTATTTGCATATTTAATGAGTAATGATTTAGACGAACTTACAGATGAGGGCATCTTTCACGACACCTCAATGATCATTAAAACGGCATTAGAAAACACCTATGCAAAAAGTCAATCGAAAACAAATATTGCCAAAACGGCATTTGAAATCGCTTTAAATAAATTAATCTAATCTAATAATAAAATGAGTTTTGAAATTTTAATTGTTGTCGTTTTTATTTTAGGGTATGTTGCTATTGCAGTTGAACATACTTTAAAGGTAGACAAATTAGTGCCAGCTTTATTGATGATGGCATTTGCATGGGCGTTGGTTGCTTTTGGTCTTGATAGTTTTACCACTTGGTTCGATTCAAGTTCGCATGCCATGGTAGATGGATTTAAGGATTTGCCTTTACACGCCGAAAATCATGATGCCGCTTCAAAAGGCGGTTGGCTTGATAGCACATTGTTACACCATTTTGGGAAGACTTGTGAAATCTTATTCTTCTTAGTTGGTGCAATGACCATTGTAGAAATTATTGATCATTTTGATGGCTTTGGTTCTATTAAAAGTTTTATAAAAACCAATAAAAAGAAAACTTTATTGTGGATAATGGGAATACTTGCATTTATCTTATCTGCAATTATTGACAACTTAACTGCTACGATTGTGTTAATCACTATTTTAAGAAAGCTAGTGGATGATAATCAAACCAGAATATGGTATGCAGGTTTAATTATTATTGCTGCCAATGCAGGTGGTGCTTGGTCTCCAATTGGTGATGTAACCACTACTATGCTTTGGATGGGTGGAAAAGTAACTGCTATCAAATTAATTGAGTACATTATTTTACCTTCCATTGTATGTATGGTGGTACCTGTTTTTATAGCGAGTTTTATGCCAGCGTTTAAAGGTGGTTTTGAAGCGCCTGAAGAAGAAGGTGAAAACAATAAAATGGGGTCAACAATGCTTTATTTAGGCTTGTCAATGATTATTTTCGTACCCATTTTTAAAACGGTAACTCATTTACCTCCTTATGTTGGAATGATGTTATCACTGGGAATTGTTGCTTTGGTTGCAGAAATGATAAGCAACCGTCAATTTAGCATGACTAGCGTGACAAAATTAGAAGGAGAAACGCCTCACCATCACAGCAGTCCAACATTTAAGGCTTTGGCCTCTATTGAAATGCCTTCGATTTTATTTTTCTTAGGAATATTAATGACAGTTGCAGCACTGGAATCTTTAGGTTTAATCTTTAACTTTGGGCAGTCAGTACAAGCGACAATGCCAAACGATATTTTTGTAATCTTGATGGGTGTTGGATCTGCAATAATTGATAATGTACCTTTAGTTGCAGCAAGTATGGGCATGTTTGATATGGCATCCTTCCCTGTTGATGATCACATTTGGCATTTTATTGCTTATACTGCCGGTACTGGTGGATCTATGTTAATTATTGGTTCAGCAGCTGGTGTTGTTGCCATGGGAATGGAGAAAATATCATTTTTTTGGTATTTGAAAAATATTGCATGGTTAGCCTTATTAGGTTACGTTGCAGGTATTGCCGTTTTTATGTTAATGCATTTATAATGTAACTATAATTTTAATTATCCGTTTATAAACTAAATGAAATTTTTTATATGAGTGCAATTACACTATTACAGTCTGGCATAAGTATGGCAGCGGATTCTGCAGCTAATGGAATGACAGACCTTACAAGAGAAGTAAGCGTATTGGATTTAATCATTGGAATTGATTCTACCACTGGAGAACTTAGTATTACAAACTTAATCATCATGATTGCTTTGTTTATACTATCAATTTTTACAGTATATACATTCGTGGAACGTTACCTTTCAATCAATAAATCTTTAAAAGATGAGAAAGATTTTATGGGAAGGGTAAAAGATTATTTAATTGATGGCAAGCTAGATGCTGCTAAAGATCTTTGCCGCCAAACTAATAATCCAGCTGCCAGAATGGTTGAAAAAGGAATTTCAAGAATTGGTAAGCCTTTGCAGGATATTACTTCATCAATTGAAAATGTAGGTAAATTAGAAATATACCAATTAGAAAAAAGATTAAGCTTATTGGCCACAGCTTCTGGAGTTGCACCCATGATAGGGTTTTTAGGTACAACCTTGGGAATGGTTCGTGTATTTAATGCCATGAAATTTGAAGCACAAATAGAGTTATCTACTATTTCTGGTGGTATTATGGAAGCTATGATTACTACTGTTGCAGGTTTGATTGTCGGGATTATGGCTTATGTATCTTATAATTATTTAGTAGCTAAAGTCGATAAAGTGGTACATACAATGGAAGGTGCTTCAATCGAATTTTTAGATTTATTGAACGAACCAGGCAATTGATTGTATAAAAGGATAAGGAAATGAATTTAGGACACAGAAATAAACCAAAAATTGAAGGAGGCATGTCGTCAATGACTGACCTTATATTTTTGATGCTTATCTTTTTTATTATCATGAGTACCATGGCAAAAAATACTTTACCAGTTGACTTACCAAGTGGGAAAAAAGCACCTACTTCAAAGGCAGATCCTGTTGTAGAAGTGGGGATTGATGCTCAAAATCAATATTTTTTAGATAATGCTAAAACTAAGTTCTATTCTTTTGATGAGTTGGTGCCAATTTTAGAAGCAAAAATTGCGGAGCAACCCATTCCAAATTTGAAAATATCAGGAGATAAAAACGCTTCTTACGAAACCATATTTAATATCATTGCGGTTTCTAAACAGAAAGGTTGGAAACCTGTTTTATCATATACAAATTAGAAAAGAGGAGGGATATCATGTTGCAGTTTATTGAAAATTTAAAAGAGGAAGACCATAAGAAAGCACTTGTTGCTACTTTGGTTTTTATCATGCTAATGATATTATTTTTTTTATTGGTAAGCTTAGAATATCCTGACCCACCAATTGAAGAAAAGGTGGTAGAAATAGAAATGGAATTTGGTTCTGAGTATGAAGGGGGCAGTACAGTTTCTTCAACTGAAACACCTGTGGAACCTGAACCAGTTCAAGAGTCAGCCATTGATCAAGAGACACAAGATGAATCACCTGTTGTCGTAACAAAAGGTGAAGGTAAAAGTAAAACTTCAACAAATACTACAAAACCAAAACCCAACCCAACCCCAACCCCTGACCCAAAACCAAAAGTGGATGATGGATTGGCTTTTCCGGGTGGTGGTACTTCAGGTAATGGTGGCGGAAATGGGACAGGATTCGGAACTGGTGGAGGTGTCGGTGGCGGAGGAAGTGGCGACCAACCTGGTGCAGGGACTAGTAATACATCAAGAAAATTAAAATCTAAAGGTTCTGTACCTGGTAACTCTCAAGAAGAAGGTAAAATAGCATTGGATATATATGTAGATGAATTTGGTAAAGTAACTCGTACTAAATTCAATGAATCTAAATCTACTTCTGGAAGTGCTTACTTAAAAGATTTGGCTGAAAAAAATGCCTTAACATACCGATACGAATCTATTCCAGGAGCCCCGGTTCAATTTGTGGGTACGGTGATTTTTACCTTTAGAAAACAGTAATGAATTACCAATCTGCTATTCAATGGCTTTACAGTCAATTAGCAAATTATCAATCTCAAGGAGGAACTGCTTATAAGCCAGGATTAGATAATATTAAAGCTTTATTAAAAGGACTAGGCGACCCACATTTAAGGTTAAGGGCTATACATATAGCGGGCACCAATGGAAAAGGGTCGACAGCGCATGCAATTGCCGCTATGGGCATTGAGAACGGGTATAAGGTTGGCTTATTTACAAGCCCACACATCAAAGATTTTAGAGAACGAATTAAAATTAATGGCGTTTTTGTTGATGAAGCATTCGTGGTAAATTTTGTGGAGAAAAATCAAAAATTATTTGAAAAAATCAATCCTTCATTCTTTGAAATCACCACTGCCATGGCCTTTAAAGCCTTCGCGGATAGTAATTGTGAGTTGGTGGTAATTGAAACAGGTTTAGGCGGAAGGTTAGACGCCAGTAATGTTTTGTTACCCATCCTTTCTGTTATTACTAACATTGGAATCGATCATGTGCAGTTCCTAGGTGATACAAGGCCCAAAATAGCAGTTGAAAAAGCTGGAATTATAAAAAAGAATGTACCAGTTTGTATTGGTGAAATGGATGATGAAATTGCACCAGTATTTATCGCCAAAGCGAAAGAAGAAAATGCAGTTATTTATCAGCCTGAAAAAAGGGTTTTTAAAACCGATTTATTGGGAGGTTACCAACAGTTAAATATCAGTTTGGCAATATTAGCGATAGAAGTATTAAGTGAAAGAGGCTGGTTTTTTGATGCGCAAAAATGTAAACATGCCTTGACCAGAATAAAAAGATTAACTCAATTTGGAGGGCGACTAGAACTGCTGCAAAAAGACCCGATTGTACTCGTTGATGCTTCCCACAATGCAGCTGGGATAAAATTGCTATTCGAGGAAATAAAACAATTTAAATACAATGAGTTACATTGTGTTTATGGAAGCTCAAATGATAAAGATTATGACAAAAGTTTCAGTCTTTTTCCTAAACAGGCGAATTATTACTTTACAAGGTTTGATGGCCCAAGGTCATTAAGCGAACAAGATTTTTTATTGTTGGGTAAAAAGTACAACCTAAAATTTAATTATTTTAATACTGCCGAATTAGCTTATGAGTCTGCAAAATTAAAGGCTAAAGCAGGTGATTTGATTCTTGTTTTTGGAAGCTTTTTTATACTTGAAAAAATAATTTAATATTTTCTCAAATTTATTTGTAAGTCAAAAAAATCTAGTTATATTTGCACCCGCAATAAGAGAATTGCAAATTTTGATTTTGACAGTTTATTCAACCTATTTATTTAGGATGTTTTAAATACAAAACCTTTAAGTAGGGCAATTAGCTCAGTTGGTTCAGAGCACCTCGTTTACACCGAGGGGGTCGG
>CBDUKB010000158.1:0-7028 GCA_965367695.1 uncultured Putridiphycobacter sp. | reverse complement strand
ATTTCAAGAACTGATTATGAATCTGATGCATACATGGATTTAATCAATGAGGTTACTGAAATCAATGAAGAATTAAACTTACTAGATGCCCATCAATTCGCAGAAAGAATAGAGTCGGTTTTAAAAGGATTAGGATTTCACCCTGATGATTTTGATAAGGATATAGGTTCTTTTAGTGGTGGATGGCAAATGAGGGCTGAATTGGCCAAACTTTTAGTAAATAATCCGGATGTTTTATTGATTGATGAGCCGACAAATCACCTGGACATTGTTTCTATACAATGGTTAGAAGACTATTTGAAAAATTACAAAGGTGGTTTGGTTTTAATTTCTCACGATAAACGTTTTTTAGATAATGTAACCAATAGAACAATTGAAGTTGCCAATCAAAAAATTTACGATTACAAATGCAATTATTCAAAATACCTTGTGCTACATGCTGAAGCATTAGAAAGAGCTATACAGACAAAGAAAAATCAAGATAAAGAGATTGAACGAACCCAAGCCTTAATCAATAAATATAGAGCGAAAGCAAATAAGGCAGCATTTGCCCAAAGTTTGATTAAAAAATTGGATAAAATGGAGGTGATTGAATTGGACTCCATTGAAAGAAAAGCCTTCAATTTAAAATTCCCAGTGACGCAAGCTTCCGGTAAAATTGTAATGGATATTAAAAAGCTGAGTAAATCTTATGGGGACAAAGTGATTTTTAAAGACATAGATTTATTACTTGCTAGAAATGAAAAAATTGCTTTATTGGGACCAAATGGTGTAGGTAAATCTACATTTCTGAAAGCCTTAACAAGCGAAATTGAATACAAAGGAAAAATTGAATTTGGTCACAATGTTAAAATTGGATACTTTGCCCAAGATTCGGCTGAAAAACTAGATCCGAATAAAACGGTGTTTCAAATCATTGATGATATCGCTGAGGGAGACAAAAGATCAGAGATTAGAGCAACCCTAGGCGCATTTCTTTTTGGTGGTGAGGAGATAGATAAAAAAGTGAGCGTACTATCCGGAGGAGAGCGTACAAGACTTGCCATTTGTAAATTATTATTTTACGATTTCAATTTTTTAATTTTGGATGAGCCAACAAATCACCTTGATTTAACTTCAAAAGATATTTTAAAAGAAGCCCTAAAATCTTATGAAGGAACATTGTTGCTAGTTTCTCATGATAGGGATTTCTTGAATGGCTTAAGTAATAAGATTTGGGAAATTAAAGATTGTCAGCTAAAAACGCATTTGTTTGGGGTCAATGAGTTTTTGAGAAGAATAGGTGAGGAAACTTATGACAAGCAAGATATTGCCTTGATCCAAGAAAAACAAGAAGTGAAAGAAGTGCAAGAGGAGAAAAAGGTAAACCCTGGTATTAATCAAGATATAAAAAAGATTGAGACTAAAATTAAAAATGCAGAAAGTAAGATTACAGAATTAGAAGAAGCGCAAGCTAAAGCGCTAAAAGCGCTAGAAAAGACTGATTTTAATGATGCGGATCGTTATGCTACTGCATTAAAAAAGTATGAAGCATCTACCCATGATTTAAATGAAGCAGTTGAAAAATGGGAGTCCCTCGAATTGGAATTGGAAGCGATACAAGCTTTACTTTAAAGGTTTAAAATCAGATTGCATTCTAATAAAAAATTTAGATACGTATTTGTAAAATACATCAGCAAGAATCCAAGTGATAAAAAAAGTGATGATTGGGTAAATAAATTTTACAATTGGTGAACTCATATTCCTGTCTAAAGATTCAATTGAGATTAAAATGATGACCGCAATGATTGGGGCTAGTACAATTATATTATAGCTTATTTTCCCAAGCCGCATGATTATTTTAATATCTCTCAATTTTAAAATAGAGTGCTTTGCAAAAGTTTGTTCCATAATCATACAAGCCAATGCAATTGTTATTAACATCTTAAATAGGACACTTAATAATTCAATTTTTATTAAGAATAACCAAGCTAATACAATAATTCCAACAAAAATATAAAAAGTAATGATTTGGGAATAAGAAAGTTTTTTAACCCAATCTACATATTGGTCTTGTTTTCGAAATACGATTGCGAGCATAGATCCAACTCCTATTTCAAAAATAAAATAGAATAAGTAGTGTTCAAAATCATAACTGTCATTGATTAATAAAATTTTTAAAATTACGCCACCAAAAATAAAAAGTATCGAAATAACAGATAGCATTGGTCGCAAATATTTCATTATTAAACCCCATAAAAAGTAAAATAAACAAAACATGAGGATGGAATAGATTACATAGGTGTAAATAAAGACTTCCAGTCTTAAAAAACTGTGGTTTGAAGGGAAAAAAAGTAAGTTTTTTATTGAATTACTTCCGTCTAAAGGAGTGAGTTTTAAAAAATTAATAAGTAATGGATGGATTGAAAAATAAAAAATCAAGGCAATTATCAAAATTGGAGCTATTTTAAGAGCCCTCCGAATGTAAAACTTCCTTAAGGAAAAAAACTCTTTGTATTTATATTCTCTTAGGCATTGTACAGTAATTAAAAAACTGCTTAAAAGCACAAAAAAGCTAAGACCGACATCTTTAAATTCAGAAGTAAAGAATAAAGCTTGGATAGAAAAATCAGAACTTTCATTGGCGGCCAATAAATACATGACAATGTAGCTAAATACTAAGAGCATGGCAATAAATCTAAATCCAGCTAAATCTTTATAATATAAGTGTCTTATTTTTTTCATGTATGTTTAATCAAAAGTAATAATATATTTCATTTTGAATTTTTTATCTAAAATAAATCTGTAATTAATAAATTCATAAAATGAATATTCGAGAATAGAATTATATTTGCACATGCAAATTTCATATTTAAAATCCATTTTAATTTTGGGGATTGCTGCCTTGTTGATGGGGTTGTCTTTTCCTTATTCAGGTAGTTTGTTTCCTTTTATTTTTGTTGCTTTTGCCCCTTTATTGTGGTTCAATATTGAAGTTAATAAAGTAACGTCATTTAAAGGAGTTAAAAGGTTTTTCGGCAATTATTTTTACATGATAATTTTTAATGTTGTGGCCACTTGGTGGATTAAAAATGCTTCTTTGGAGGGGGCTTTAATGGCATTTTTTGCCAATGCGTTTTTAATGACATTACCATTTGTAATTTTAGGGTTCTTTGACCGAGTGTTAAGTTTTAATAAAACTATGATTGGGTTTGTTGCCTTATGGCTTTCATTTGAACACTTACATCATATATGGGATTTATCTTGGCCTTGGTTAAGTTTTGGAAATGCATTCGCTAATCATCCTGCTATAATTCAATGGTATTCATTTTCAGGTGTGTCAGGCGGAACATTATGGGTGTTGCTTATAAATGTACTTGTTTATATTTTGTATAGAAATATCAAAGAGAAAAAGGAATCAATCCAAATTCAAAGTCCATTATTTTTACTTGGAGGACTGATAGTACTAGTGCCTATTACAATTAGTTTAGTCATGTTTTTTCGATATGAAGAAAAAGTGGATCCGGTTGAAATTGTGATTGTACAACCAAACTTGAACCCATGGAATAATGATTTTACTGGCCCAGGAATTAAGTTTACTACACCAACATCCAAACAAATTACTGATATGTTGGCACTAGCGGAGACTAAAATCACGTCTTCAACCGATTTGATTGTTTTTCCTGAAACTGCTATTTCTTCATATATAGATGAAGCTGCATTTGATAATATGGGCGTAATTTTTAAATTGAGGGCATTTTCAAAGTCAAAAGGTATTCCCATTTTAACAGGAGCAGATACTTATGGTTTATTTAATGAAGAAAGGCCATTTCCAGCGGTTAAAAAAAGTAACAAATGGTTTGAAAATTATAATACAGCCTTATTAATTTCAGGAGATGAAAAAATTCAAAAATATCACAAGGCTAAGTTAGTGCTTGGTGCTGAAAAATTACCTTTTGTGGCTATTTTTCCTTTTATGGCCAAATTATCAGTCGATTTAGGGGGGACCAATAGTATTTTAGTTGGGAATAAATACCCGAATTTGTTTTATTCAAAGGTTTTAAAAACCGCCCCTTTAATTTGCTATGAGTCTGTATATGGTGAGTATGTTAGCCAATTTGTATCCTTAGGTGCAGACTTTTTATGTGTCATCACCAATGATGGATGGTGGGGTGATACGCCTGGCTACAAACAACATTTAACCTTTTCACAATTAAGAGCCATTGAAAATAGGCGGTCCCTAGCAAGGTCGGCAAATACTGGTATTTCTTGTTTTATTAACCAAAAAGGAGAAATTATTGATCGACTAAACTGGGACGAAAAAGGAGTGCTGATTCAAAAGATCAATAAAAATGATAGCATTACATTTTACACTAAATATGGTGATATTATTGGAAGAATATCGGTCTTTTTATTGATTGGTATTTTTATAATGGCAGTGAGTGACTATTTGAAATCTAGAAGTAAAAAACTAAAAAGTACTTAAAACCTTATATTCTTGATTCATAAATTGAAATTGTTTTTTATTCAAATTGTGTTTAAAAGCCTGTGCCAAAGGAGACGCCAATGAGATGAATGTATAGGCTTTATCCTTAATTAACAATTTACCGGCATTAAAGCTAATATAAAAGTGTCCAACATTTGTTTCAATAATAGTTCCTATTCCAAAAGACTGATGTTTAATATTGTTTTGCAAAATTGGAATCATTTTTTTTAGTTGCTCAATTTCACTAAGTTGTTTACTTTTTTTCTCAATTTCCAAGTGCATCATGGCCCTACTAGTGTCGTGTTTGTCTCCCGCGGTACTGTTAGCAGCTGACTTTAATGAAGAATTGGCATCTTCAATGGATAGCAGTAAATCTTCCTGTTTTTTTAGAATGTATTGTATGCAATGCTCATTCAGTAATTTTTTAATTTTAAGCGTATCCATCATAAAAACTTGATATAGGTTAACAAATGTAATTTAAAAACCCATTTGTCATATGAATGATGTAAATTTGTACTTCAAAATAAATAAACATGAAAAATAACACTGAAATTGAAGAAATGGAAGAACACCATTTTGGAACAGCAGGTGACACGCCGTTACGAAAAGATGCTTTCCTTTTATCTGACGATCAAAAGATAGATATAATCCAAGAAAAGTTTGCTGAAATTATGAAAACATTGGGTTTAGACTTAACGGATGACAGTTTAAAAGCTACTCCGAAAAGAGTGGCAAAAATGTACGTAAAAGAATTATTTGGTGGGTTAAATCCAGATAGATTGCCAAAAAATTCAACTTTCGAAAACAAATATAAGTATGCTGAAATGCTTGTTGAAAAAGACATTACAGTTTATTCAACTTGTGAACACCACTTTTTACCTATTGTTGGAAAAGCACATATTGCCTATATTTCTTCCGGAAAAGTAATCGGGCTTTCTAAAATGAATAGAATTGTCGATTATTATTCTAAAAGACCGCAAGTGCAAGAAAGACTAACCATGCAGGTAGTAAAACATTTACAAGAATATCTCGAAACAAAGGATGTTGCTTGTGTGATTGATGCCAAGCATTTATGTGTAAACTCCCGTGGTATCAAAGACATTCAGAGTAGTACAGTGACCGCAGAGTTTGGCGGACAATTTGCCAATGCCGAAGTGAAAAAAGAGTTCCTGAGTTATTTAAGAATGAAATTATAATTTTAGTTTAACTGAAAATTTATTTCTTAGACTTAAATAAATAAGGCCAATTACACACAAAAACATACCAACCAGAAATGCATTTCCAAACAGAGATGCATTGTTTTGGTATGCCATTTGCCCGGCATAAGTCCCTGCAAATATTCCAAATTCTAAAGCAATAAATAAAGTTCCCATACCCCTTCCTTTAAATTGGGGGTTTGCTAAATCGGTGGTCCAAGCAAATAGGGCAGGAGAAGTAATTCCAGTGCCAATTCCATACACGGCACCGCTGATCATAAATAGTGTTGGACTTTTTGATAAAAAAGACAATGACATAGCAATGAAAAGTATGCTTATACCAAAGTATAAACTTTTAACCCTTCCATATTTATCAGTTGCCCTACCAGCAAAAAATCGGATAAAAATGGTGGTCATGGTCGTAAATCCAAAAAACAATCCTTTATTGCTTAACCCTAAATGTGAACTAAAGTCTGGTACCATTAAATAGTAAATTCCACCGCACATGGCTGTTAAAAACATTATTACTGCCGGGTGAATAACTTCAGGCGCTATGATTTCATTAAATTTAGGGACAATATTCTTTAAAGTAAGGGGTTTCTTATCAGGCATGGATTCTTCAATAAAAGGCACTGTGGCCAATGCAATTAAGCCCATTATTAAGGAGGTGTAAAACAAACCATTCATTCCAAAAAGTGTTAAGGTAAACGAACTAAGGTAATTACCAAGTCCAAACCCAATGCTGATGGTTAAACTAAAAATCCCCATAGCTTCACCTCTTTTTCGATATGGAATAATATCGCCTACTAAGGCTGTTGCACCTGTTGGTTGAAAACCGGTACTAAAACCATGTAAAAATCGCAAGACTAAAAAACCGAAGACAGTGGTGAATATAGGGTAAAAAAAAGTGACGATTACACTGATACAAATTCCAATGTACAGCGTTGGTTTTCTTCCAAAATTGTCTGCAATTTTACCACTAAATGGTCTGGCAATACCAGCGGCAATCGTCCACAAACCTAAAATCATCCATTTATAATCATTACCTCCTAGGTTTTTTAAATAATCATTTAATTCTGGAATTAATAAATTAAAACTTGTCATAAAAACAAGCATATTTAGGCATAAAAGCCAAAAACTTAGGGGATATGTAGGAGTTGGTTTGATGCTGCAAAGGAAAGCATTATAAATAAAAAAACACCAACTTTAATAGTTGATGTTTTAATAATTAAGTGATCCTAATTTTACTGTCCAGGTTTCGGAGGATGTGGTGGTTTAGGTGGATTGTTTTTTTTAGTGGCTCTGTCTGCTTTTCTTTTCGCTTCGAGGGCTAATTTTTTTTCTAATTGCTCTTTTGTTAACAACCC
>CBDUKB010000157.1:0-7101 GCA_965367695.1 uncultured Putridiphycobacter sp. | reverse complement strand
ATTTGAGTTATAGAGCCCAATTAAAAAATTGGAAATTCATTTACCTCGAAGATGTAGAATCACCTTCAGAGTTACCCATAGAAATAAATGCCTTAAAGGCTCAACAATACAGGTGGACAAAAGGAGCGGCAGAATGCTTTAAAAAGAATTTTAATCGGGTATTAGTTTCAAAAGAAACTAAATTCACTACAAAAGTTCATGCGCTTTTTCATTTGCTTAATAGTTCTGTATTTTTACTCATCTTTTTAATGAGCTTACTCAGTTTACCAGTCATTTTTGCAAAGCAAACTTTGAATGAAAGTATCATCATTCAATTAAGTAGTGTGTTCATGCTCAGCTGGCTCATTTTAGGCCTTTTTTATTATACCTCCTTCAAAAAAAATTCGACCAAATCAGCCGCTCACTTTTTTATCAATTTCTTTAGTTTTTTAGCTGTTTCAATGGGCTTGTCATTACATAATTCTATTGCAGTGATAGAAGGATACATGGGAAGAAAAACGCCCTTTGTGCGTACACCCAAATTTAATGCGGCGAATGCCGACAATGGATTTGAAAACAATTTGTACCGGGTAAAAAAAATGAGTCCAATTACTTATTTAGAAGGGGTATTATTAATCTATTTTCTATTTAGCTTAAAAATTGCCATTGATTACAACGACTATGCAATGATTCCTTTCCTCCTGTTTTTGATATTTGGCTATGGTTTTGTATTTTTTAATTCTATTATCCATTTAAATCGGTCGGCAAAAAAAAAAAGTAGCTTATGAAAAGACTATTTAAATTCTTACTCTTTTTAAGTCTAATAATAAGTTGTTTTACACTTACTTCAAGTAATGCACCTAAAAATGTAAAAGCTGATTTATTTTTAAATTTGAGTAAAATAAGAAATAACCAAGGTTACATATATATATTTCTCTACAATTATCCCAATCAATATCCTAAAGCGCCATTTAAGCATTATAAAGTTCCTAAGGAAAGTGTGAAGAATGGGCATTTAACAACTGTAATTAAAAATGTAGACTTTAATCACAGCTATGCCATTGCTATAATAGATGATGAAAACAACAACAAGGATTTAGACCGCTTTTTGGGACTCCCAACTGAAGGTTTTGGCTTTTCAAACAATGTCCATCCAATTATTTCTTTGCCTGATTTTCATACATTATTATTCAGCTTCTTTCGAGAAAGTAGTTTGCAAATTGAATTACAATATTTTTTATAATGAAGGTTTTCTTATTTTATTGTTTTATTTGTTTTAATGTCACGGTTATTAGTCAAGTGACCCTGCAACAACAGCTCATTGATTTGTATGCGCAAAACATCATTCAAGGGAAAGTGAATTATGCAAATTTGCTTGAAAACCCATTGGCATTAGATAAAATTTTAAATGAATATGCATTAAATCCAATTCCAGCAGAAGGAAAAAAAGCGTATTTAATTAATGCTTATAATATTTTTGTGATTGCAGGCATTGTTGAAAACTATCCCATTGCGACAGTCCAAAATATTCCAAACTTTTTTGATAATCCTCAATTTGTTTTGGCTGAAAAAATGATCAGTTTAAATACATTAGAAAAAAAGTACTTACTACAAAACTATCCCGACCCACGATTACATTTTGTTTTGGTTTGCGGCGCGATTGGTTGTCCACCGCTTTCTAAAAATGTATTTACTGCTAGCAACATAGAAGCATTGTTGGAAAAACAAACCAAACAGGCTTTAAATAGTGGTTTTATTCAATATGATACAGCCAATAATGCAGTAGCACTTTCTCAAATTTTTAAGTGGTATGCTGACGATTTTGGTGGGAAACAGACTCAGATTATTAGCTTTATTAACGAATATAGAGACGCCCCACTCCCATCAAATGTTAAAGTTAACTACTACGATTACGATTGGAGTCTAAATGGTTTAGATGTCTTCGCACCAAATGTAACCACATTAGCAATTCCGAATACAAATTTACAAACCTTCACTGCTGGCAGTCTACTCAGTAAAAATCAATATGACATCACCCTTTTCAACACCCTTTACACCGAATCGGCTAAAAACTTTGGGGGAATTGACTATAACAATTACAGAAGTACTTTTGTTACGCATTTGGCACAAATAACTTATGGGGTTTCCAATAATAAAAGAATCAACTTGGGAATTGACCTCAACTTTAAATATTCTGGAGAAGTGAGTAATAGTCCTAATTTTTCAGGAATAGCCGAAGCTTTTAAATTTAAGAATACTGCTACCTCAAGGGTAGGACTTACCAACATTGGGTTAAGATTTAAAGCACAACCATTTAAAAACAGTCCGGAATTTACCCTACAATCGACCCTGCAAATCCCTACCATTAAAAATCCCGAAGGAACACAAGATTTATTTTGGGCCGATTGGGACAGGATTACTTGGTGGAATCAATTTTATTATGCGAAGACATGGGATAAATTTCAACTATTTACGGAATTTGATTTACTTTTTAGGCTTAAAAAATACAAGGAACAAATAAGCATGCTTGACATGCCATTGAGTGTTTTTTTAAGTTATTTTCCTAAACCCAAATTCACTTTTTACATCATGTCTCAACATGTGCCTCGATTTACATATGATATTTTTCCAAATACAAGCACTGACTGGGTAATTCCTGCGAATTATACTGCATCAGGTTTGGGGATAAAATATCAATTTCATAAGCAAATGAATATTGAATTGCTATACACCAACTTCTGGAGAGGTGTGAATAATGGTATTGGGAACACTTTTAATATTGGAATTAAATTTATTTCACTGTAATGGGGCATAAATTACTTTTAATTTTCATGTTCCTTGGGCAAGCACTTCAAGCACAAATAATAGACAGTATAGTTTTTGAAGGATTGACTAAAACTAATCCCGCTTTTCTTCAATCACACATACAATGTAAACCTGGTATGCCATTGGATGAAAAATTAATTGCCCATGATGTACAGCAATTGCGCAACTTGAATTTATTTTTTAATGTGGTCAGTAAATCAACACTGATTCCCCAAAGTGATTCTAGCTACATTTTATCATTTGTTATTGAAGAGGCAAATTATGTATTCCCAATCATTATAGTTGGTGGATTTAAAAACGTATTTAAATTAGAAGCTGGTGTCAACAATATCAACTTCAAGGGAGAAGGCAAAACAATTGGAGCTTGGTATCAATATTACGACCGGCATTCCTTTTCAATTTATTATAGTGCACCGAAATATGTAAATTCTAATTTTGGGCACGATATTGTATTTAGTAAATACAGTACCATAGAACCTTTATACTTTCACGAAAAAAAATCGTATTTTAATTTTGATAATTATGCTTTTTGGCTCAATGGCAAGTATACTTTAAATAAAAAGTATCAAATTGAACTAGGATTTACACCTATCTATGAGCAATACCTGCAACTAGATTCCGTTGAAATTCCATTCACGCAAAGAAATTTTACATTTTTTAAGTACCGAATCAACAGTGCTATTAAGTTTAAAAAAATGGATTATTTTTTCGAAAGATTAAATGGGATAAAAAGCAGTTTATATCTCGAAACAATTCAAACACATCAAGAACCAATGGCTTCATTTTTTTTAGCCAAACTTAGTACAATTCAACACTTCTATATTAAAAAGAAAGGCAATTTATCCTATCGTCATGTTTTGGGCATTTCAACCAATCAGGACAGTCCTTTTTCCCCTTTTGTATTGGATGGTTTTTTAAACATTCGCGGGATAGGAAATCGTATCCAAAGAGGAACGGGCATTCATTTTATTAACCTAGAATATAAACATACACTTTATCAAAATCAAAGTTTTTTAGTTCAAAGCAATGTGTTTTTAGACGCTGGATCCTTGCGTCCTGCCGGAAAAAGCATAACTAACTTGTTTTCTTTTCAAGAAACAAAAGCACAAGTAGGATTTGGTGTGAGGTTGCACATTAAAAAATTCTATAAAACTATTTTAAGAATTGACTACGGAATCGGTATTCACCATATGGCATCCAATGGTTTTTCTTTTGGAATGGGACAGTTTTTCTAATTGTTTTTTATGTCATCTACATCACAAGCAAAATTACTTCTACAATTAGTTTTTTGTTTAAGTAATCGCTTTTGTCTATCTCAAATTTTATGCTTTTTATTAACTAAAAAACCAAGACAATGTTGAAAAAGCACACAAAATTTAAGCATAATATAAGTAATTTTAATTCCTTAACAATTAAATAAAGAAGGGTGGATTTTTTATTAACAACATCATTATCAAGACTAATAAACAAATAAAAGTAGTAAGGTCACCCAACCATTTGTCGGTTTTATTCGTTTTTTAGAAGAGAGAATTTTTGTATTTAGAATTAATTTATATATTTGTTAAGCATGGTTACAGGATTAACATACGGCGTTAAAATTAGTGTAGAGAGTATTTTTAGAAAAGACTTGTCTAACATTGAGAACAATATATATTTTTTCAATTATCGAATTGTGATTGAAAACACCAACATGTTCGATATCCAATTAATCAAAAGACACTGGCACATATTTGATTCTTTAAACCCTCCTAAAATTATTGACGGAGATGGTATTGTAGGTGAACAACCAATCATTAAGCCCGGACAAAAACACGTTTATGTGAGTGGTTGCGATTTGTTTAGTGAAATTGGCTACATGAAGGGGAATTATACCTTTATTAGGGTTGATTCTAACGAAACTTTTAAAGCGGCCATCCCGCGGTTTGAATTAATTGCAAAACCTAAGTTAAACTAAGTTTAACCCGCACTTTTTCATTTTATAATCCCATTATTTTTCATTACTTTTGTGTACTTAATTTTTAAGATACACTATGTCAAACGCAATTTATACACCACCTACACCGTTTAACGAACCGGTAAAAGGTTATTCAAAAGATAGTTCAGAAAGAAAAGAACTTTTATCAACTTACAATTCAATGTTGAACCAAACCATTAATGTACCTATGTACATTGGTGACAAGTTAGTTGAAACGAGTAATAAAGTTAAAATGTCTCCCCCACATGACCACCAACATATATTAGGTGAGTTCAACAAGGGAACAAAACAACACGTAAATGATGCGATTGATGCTGCTTTGGCTGCACGTGATAAATGGGCAGGTTTAGCTTGGGAGCAAAGAGCAGCCATTTTTTTAAGAGCTGCTGATTTATTAGCAGGACCTTTTAGAGCAAAAATGAATGCAGCGACCATGTTGGCGCAATCTAAAAATGTAATGCAAGCTGAAATTGACGCTGCTTGTGAGTTAATTGACTTTTTTAGGTTCAATGTTGCCTACATGCATCAAATATATAAAGACCAACCAGGATCGAATCCGAGTATGTGGAATAGATTAGAATACCGTCCACTTGAAGGATTTGTATTTGCCATTTCTCCTTTCAACTTTACATCAATATGTGCCAACTTATGTGCTGCACCAGCAATGATGGGGAATGTAATTGTTTGGAAACCTGCAGAATCTCAAGTATACTCAGCAAAAATAATTATGGAATTATTCAAAGAAGCTGGTTTACCTGATGGTGTTATTAACATGGTAACTGTTGATGGCCCGGATGCAGGAGATGTTGTATTTAAACACCCTGATTTTGCTGCGCTACACTTTACTGGTTCTACTGGTGTTTTCCAACACTTATGGAAAGAAATCGGAACGAATTTATCAACTTATAAAGCCTATCCAAGAATTGTTGGTGAAACAGGAGGTAAAGATTTTATTGTTGCACACAAATCAGCAAATGTTGATGATGTTGCTACAGGAATTTCAAGGGGTGCATTTGAATTCCAAGGACAGAAATGTTCAGCGGCTTCAAGAGCGTATATTCCTTCAAATAAAGCGGATGCTATTTTAGCCATGGTGAAAGAACAAGTTTCATCATTTAAAATGGGATCACCTGCTGACACAAGTAATTTCATCAATGCAGTAATTGACGAACGTGCTTTTGATAAAATAGCAAGCTTTATTGATTTTGCAAAAGCAAGTGATGATGCTACGATTTTAATTGGTGGTGGATACGATAAATCAAAAGGATACTTTATTGAACCTACCGTTATCGTGACTGAAAATCCAAAATTCAAAACCATGTGTGAAGAAATTTTTGGACCAGTAATGACCATTTTTGTTTACCCTGAAAATGAATACGAGGCAACTTTAAAATTAGTTGACGAAACTTCAGAATACGCTTTAACAGGTGCTATTTTTGCCGTAGAAAGATATGCCATTGATACCGCATTTAAAATGTTGGAAAATGCAGCAGGAAACTTCTATATTAACGACAAACCAACAGGTGCTGTTGTAGGACAACAACCATTTGGTGGTGCTCGTAAATCGGGAACGAATGACAAAGCAGGTTCATACATGAACTTGTTAAGATTTGTATCAGCAAGAACAATTAAAGAAACATTTGTACCTGCAACGGATTACAAATATGAATTCTTAGGATAATCAATTCAATATAAATCCCTGTAATAAAATAATTACAGGGATTTTTTTGTCCTAAAATTTCTCCAAAAACAACCCTAATTACGAATATTGATTATCTTTAATTCTTATGTCGGATAAATTTATTGATATAGATAAAATTATTGCCGATCGCAATCCGCGATTGAAAAAATGGCTCCCAAAATTCATACTGAATTACCTAAAAAAAATTCTGCATCAAAAAGAAATGAACCAGGTCATTGACAATACTAAAGAAATGAATGGCTTTGAATTTTGCGAGTATGTTTTGGATCATTTTAATATAAAAATTGAAGCTCATGGCTTGGAAAACATTCCCAAAAGTGGTGGTCAAATTTTTGCAGCAAATCACCCCTTAGGTGGTATGGATGCTTTGGCAATTGTGAAGGAAATGAAACCCATTAGAAGGGATTTTAAATTTGTGGTAAATGATATATTATTAAATTTAGCACCTTTGAAAGAACTGTTTATTGGCGTGAATAAACTGGGTACCAATTCAAAAGAAAGCATTGTCGCTTTTAACCAAGAGTTTGAAAAAGAGCAAGGCATATTTGTATTCCCTGCAGGATTAGTCAGCCGTAAAAAAAAGCAAAAAGTGCAAGATTTGGAATGGAAAAAAACCTTT
>CBDUKB010000156.1:0-7119 GCA_965367695.1 uncultured Putridiphycobacter sp. | reverse complement strand
TTTCAACACCTTTCCATTGGACAAAATCCAGATTTTTTATTCATTGGTTGTAGTGATAGTAGGGTGACGGCTGAAGAGATTATGGGGGCTCAGCCAGGAGAAGTTTTTGTACATAGGAATATTGCAAACTTGGTACCCAATAACGACAATAATTCGGCTTCGGTTATCGAATACGCAGTGCGACATTTGAAGGTGAAACACATTGTTATTTGTGGCCATTATTTTTGTGGTGGCGTAAAAGCCGCTATGGAAGCGAAAGACTTAGGGGTGCTAAATCCTTGGTTGCGAAATATTAGAGATGTGTATCGACTTCATAAAACCGAACTCAATGCGATTGTGGATGAGGTAGATCGATACAAAAGATTGGTAGAACTCAATGTCCAAGAGCAATGCACGAATGTGATAAAAACAGCTGTTTGGCAAAAAAGTTATTTGGCAAATAAAGGCCCCATTGTCCATGGATGGGTATTTGATGTGGAATCAGGTAAATTAATTGATTTAAAAATCAATTGGTCGAAAATTTCGGATGAAATCAGAGAAATATACGACCTGACCAATCAAGATTGAAGCTGGTTTATTTCCAAAATAGAATAATGGTATTTAAATTGAAACAATATAATTAGTTATGATTTTTTACTTGTTTTGATTCATCTTTCATGAAAGAAAGCTTATCTTACTAAATTAGTAATGTGAAGCGCGTGAAAAAAATCTGTTTTATACTATTGTCTGCTGTTTTATTGGTTAACTGCACTGAAAAACAAGTTGCAGAAGAATCAAAAACTCAAGAAAAAACATTGGAAAATAAAAAACTGGTGGAAATTGATACAACAGATTTCGTGCCTGTAGATTATGAATTAAGTACTCATGAAAATCAATTAATTCAGGGATTAAGAGGCAATTATTTTGATTTAAAGATGATTGATGGTAAATTGACTTACGAAGAAAGCTGGAAATTGAATGATTTCGACTTTCAAATAATTCGAAAATTAGATGATGTAAATTTATGGGAAATTTATTCTCTTGGCAGTCACTATGATGTTTTTAAAGTAGAAAAGAAAGGAGATAAAATAATTATTCATTCTTTTGAAGAAGAGGAGGTTATATTTTATTTGTATGTGGACAATAAAAAGGAAGAAATTTTATTTCATATCCAAGGATATCGTGATGATTTTTATTTAATCCAAGATAAAAACGTAGCCAAAGTTAAATCAAAGTCATGTTCGAATGCAACAATGATTTTGAAAAACATTTCATTTAAATGGTTTACTTTAACAGCTATTGATGGTGAAATGGTTTTGTTTGAACCTTGTGAAGAGGTGATGGATGGCATGAGTATCGCTAATAATTCGGTTGATTTTTGGAGTGGTAGTGATCCTTATCCAATCCTTTCAGTGGAAAAACTTTATGAAAATATTAGCATCTTTTATAAAAACAGTTTTGAAGTCGACACACTTGTTTTTCAAAGTGTAGAAAATGGCTTGTTTAAAATTGGTGCAGGTAAAAGTACTGATCCAATCTACGTGTCGGATAAAAGCAAATCTAGGTACAAAATTGTATCAGAATGTGAATAATTTCTACTCAATATATAGGTAGTAGGTGTGAGGTTGTAATAAAATTATTGAAACCATTTTAGAGATGATTCTTCAAATAGTCCTTTTAATTTATAAATAATGGTTTATTTTTGCAGCAATTGAATTGCAAAAAATGGGAAAGGAACAAAACAAATTATTGGAAGTTGCACAGGTGTTTTTTAAACTGGGATTGTTCGCTTTTGGTGGTCCGGCTGCACACATTGCTATGATGGAGGCCGAAGTGGTAGAAAAACGGAAGTGGATGAGCAAACAGCATTTTTTAGACTTGGTGGGGGCAACTAATTTAATTCCTGGTCCAAACTCAACTGAAATGACCATGCATTGCGGTCATGAAAGAGCCGGTTTTTGGGGCTTATTTGTAGCAGGCTTAAGTTTTATCATTCCTGCAATTACAATCACTGGTTTATTGGCTTATTTTTATGTCACTTATGGTGAACTGCCAAATGTAGCCCCATTTATTTTTGGAATTAAACCTGTTGTATTGGCCATTATTGCTATGGCAATATTTAAACTGGGTAAAAAAGCATTAAAATCTAATTTCTTAATTGTATTGGGTCTACTCGTCCTAGTGATTTCTTTTTTAGGTGTCAACGAAATTTATTTATTATTAAGTGCGGGTGTAATTGGTGCATTGCTATTATATGGCAGTAAGCGATTAAAAAATAAAGAATTAAAATCAATTACACCTTTGCTGTTTTTGCAAGGAGGTATGGGGGCTACTTCGGTAATATCACTTTCCTCAATTAAAGTCTTTTGGATATTTTTAAAAGTGGGTGCTGTTTTATATGGAAGTGGGTACGTGTTATTTGCTTATTTAGATGCTGAATTGGTCGATAAAGGATTGTTAAGTCAGCAACAATTATTAGATGCCATTGCAATTGGTCAGTTTACACCCGGCCCAGTGCTTTCTACCGCCACTTTTATTGGTTATCAGTTAAGTGGGCTGAATGGTGCAATCATGGCTTCCATAGGAATATTTTTGCCTTCCTTTATATTTGTACTTATTTTAAATCCCTTGGTTCCAAAAATGCGAAAAAGTGTGTTTTTATCTAGTTTTTTAGATGCGGTAAATGTAGCAGCTGTGGCCGTAATGGCAGCTGTAATTGTGGAAATGGGACAGCAAACCTTGCTCGATTGGAAGTCAATATTGCTCTGCGTATTATCTTTTGCGGTGGTATTTACTTTTAAAAAATTAAGTCCAATTTGGGTTATTTCTGGAGGGTCATTATTAGGGTATTTACTTTATATCATTTAATTTAACAAGTTTCCATCCTTCTCCTAATGGCAAAATCTATGGCGTTTTAAGAAAAAGCTATGGGTAAATTATATCATAAAAAACCTTAAATAATTTAAATAGTTGTATGTGCAACTAAAATGATATTACCTTTGCCTAATGTTACCAATTGATTTTAAAGATTCACTGGCACCTAATTTGGGAAAGACAGTAAAAATGATGGAGGAGCGCATTGATCACATGCTGCAAGCCCATGGATTTGATTTGACCAAAATGCAATTTGTTTTACTTCATAAACTGCACGATCATGAGGGAGTAAGTCAGAATGATTTGGCTTTAGCTAGAATTCCATCTAAAGAAGATAAAAGGGTGAATAATTTATTTGTGACGGCAACAGGGTTGGAGGTGTTAGAAAAAACAACGCCTATTTTTAAGGAAGTATCTGATATTATTCAAAAAGATATCAGCCCTGATGAAATAGCCAGTACCATTAATGTTTTAAAAAAAATTCAAGCGAATGTAAAAGAAGATTTCGCTTACCAAACAACAATTAATTCAAGTTCAAATAAAAACCAATGAGAAAAATTATCATCACCATATCAGGAATTGCCATACTAGCATTGGGCTTTTTAGGGAATCGTTTATTAGTGAATAGTAAAAAAGAACCCGAAAAAAAGACGGAAAATGCAGTAGCATCTGCCTATATTCAAGTGGCAGAAAATAAAAGGGTGCCCTTTCAAATTCCAACCAGTGGCAGTATTTTAGCCAAAGATAGAATGCAAATTTATGCCGAGGTTACCGGTGTTTTTGTTCAAGGTAATAAACCGTTCAAAGCAGGAACTTCTTTTTCAAAAGGTGCTACATTGATTCAAATTAATAATGACGAATTTAAAGCTTCTGTCATTTCTCAAAGAGCAGCATTTAAAACTGCCATTACGGGTATATTAGCAGATATTCAATTTGATTATCCAGCATCTTTATCCATGTGGAAAGATTATTTGAACTCCATTGATATTGAAAGTGACTTGCCAAAGTTACCGAAAGCAAAGTCGGAGCAAGAGTCGCATTATATAACGGGTAAAAATATTACAACTACCTACTACAGTATAAAAAATTTAGAAACTAGACTTAAAAAGTATACCATCCGTGCTCCTTTTACAGGGGTATTGGTAGCGGCATCTGTGACCCCTGGGACACTGGTTAATCAAGGTCAAAAACTTGGGGAATATATTCGTCCAGGCGTTTATGAATTAGAGTTAAACGTGAATGCAACTTTAAAAGATTTGTTAGTAGTTGGTAAAAAAGTCAACCTGAATAACATTGATAAAACAAAGTCTTGGGTTGGAAGGGTAACCCGAATTAATCCACAAGTAAACACCAATTCTCAAACCATTCAAATATTTGTAGAGGTTGTAGGCAGGGATTTAAATGAAGGTGAGTTTATTGAAGCAGATATTGATGCACAAGACGTGATTGATGCCATTGAAATACCTAGGAACTTACTGGTCAACAACCAAGCAGTATATATTGTAATTGACAATGAATTGAGTTTAATACCAGTTGAGATTGTATTTGACAATACCAATACAGCCATAGTAAAAGGAATTGAAGATGGGGTGAAAATGCTATCAAAACCTGTGCCCGGCGCTTTCGAAGGCATGAAAGTATCAATCATTCAATAACAAAGCAATAATTATATTCAAATGAAGAAATTAATTTCTTATTTTATTAAATATCCAATTGGGGTGAACATTATCATTATTGCCTTCGCCATTTTTGGTATTCTAGGTTATAAGTCCTTGACATCCTCTTTTTTCCCATTATCTGATTCAAATATCATTGTCATCACCATGAACTATCCTGGTGCTTCTCCTCAAGAGATGGAAGAAGGGGTGGTGCTAAAGATTGAAGATAATTTAAAAGGTTTGGAAGGTATTGATCGTGTTACTTCTAAGTCCAACGAAAATTCAGCGACCATTACAGTTGAAACTTATCGGGAGTATGATGTAGATGTAATTCTGGCAGATGTTAAAAATGCAGTAGACAAAGTACCCAGTTTCCCTTCGGGTATGGAACCGCCAATTATCGCAAAGCAAGAAGCTTCTCGAGAAACGATTTCATTTGTGGTGAATGGGAAAAATGTACCCTTAATTACCTTAAAACAAAAAGCACAACAAATCGAAAAAGAGTTGCGTTTGATTGATGGGATTTCCATGGTTACTTTATCGGGTTACCCCGACGAAGAAATTGAAATTGCCGTGAGAGAATCAGACATGCGGGCTTTTAATTTAAGCTTCGTTCAAATTTCAAATGCGGTGGCAAGCAATGCGATTTTAACCACCGGTGGATCAATAAAAACTGATGCTGAGGAGTATTTAATTCGTGCTTCACACCGTGCTTATTATGCCACAGAATTAAATGAAATTATTGTAAAAGCTGATCAAAATGGTAATATCATTCGCTTAAAAGATGTAGCTGAAATACGGGATCGTTTTAATGATACACCTAATAGTTTGGCTTTTAATGGAAATAATTCAGTCAGAATTGTCATCAACAACACCAATAGCGAAGATTTAATAACAACTGCAGATAACGTTAAGAAATATATCGAAGACTATAATGAAAAGAATAATGAGATTCAATTAGCCGTGATTTCTGATTCTTCTGTGACTTTGAATCAGCGAACAGAATTATTAATGAATAATGCTTGGCAAGGAATGTTGCTGGTATTGATTATTCTTTCTTTATTTCTAAAACCACGATTGGCTTTTTGGGTTGCTTTTGGTTTACCCATTTCATTCTTAGGGATGTTTACTTTTGCAGGTCAATTTGATGTGACCATTAATGTATTGTCTTTGTTTGGAATGATCATTGTAATCGGTATTTTGGTTGATGATGGAATTGTAATTGCTGAAAATATTTACTCACATTACGAAAAAGGAAAAACGCCTATTCGGGCTGCGATAGATGGTACAATTGAAGTAATACCGCCGATTTTTGCCTCTGTACTAACCACCATTTTAGCCTTTGCAACTTTCTTGTTTTTAGATGGTAGACTGGGTCAGTTTTTTGGAGAAGTTTCCATCATTGTACTGTTAACCCTAGGGATTTCACTGTTAGAGGCCATGGTTATTTTACCAGCACATATTGCTCACTCTAAAGCCTTGAATCGTGATGCGAAGCCATTTAAATTTAATACTGGAGCAGAAAAAGTAATGGTTTATTTAAGAGATAACCTGTATGTTCCTGTCTTAAACTTCACCGTTAAAAATAGGTTTATCAGCTTAACAGTCATTATCGCTTTGTTTATTATCACCCTAGGGGGTATTGGAGGAGGCATCATTAGAACGACCTTTTTCCCTGAAATAGCCAGTGATCGAATTTCTATTAGTTTAACCATGCCACAAGGGACCAATGTAAATACAACAGATTCCATAATTTCTGTCATTGAAGAAAAAGCTTGGCAAGTCAATGAAAAATATTTGGATCTTCAGTCAACAGGCGATTCTGTTATTTTAAATATTATTAAAACAATAGGACCAGGTTCGGCCACTGCCAAACTAGATATTAATTTATTACAAGGAGAGTTAAGAGATTTTTCTGCCCCTGAATTGACGAAAGAAATTGAAGAATTAGCAGGAGAATTTTACGGGGTGGAATCTTTAGCATTTGGCTCGGGTTCACAATTCGGAGGAAGTCCAATTTCAGTTTCATTAATGGGGAATAATGTAGCAGAATTAAAATCGGCTAAAAATGAATTAAAGGCCGGCATGTTACAAATCGAAGGCTTGAAAGATATCACCGACAATGATCCTCAAGGTATCAAGGAAATAAAAATTGATTTAAAACCCAATGCTTATTTATTGGGCTTGACCATGAATGATGTGATGTTTCAAGTACGTGCTGCGTTTTTCGGAAACCAAGTACAACGCTTTCAACGCGGACAGGATGAAATTAAAATTTGGGTCCGTTTTTTAGAAAGCGAAAGAACCTCCATCAAAAATTTGGACGATATGCGTATTTTGACCAGTGCAGGTGAAAGGATACCATTTAGCGAAATTGCTTCTTATACCATTGAACGTGGTGAAATTACCATTAATCACTTGGCAGGCCAACGAGAAATTCAAATTTCAGCTGATATGAAAAATAGTAAAGCCAGTGCGACTGATTTTATGAATAATATCAAGACCGAAATATTGCCTGATATTTTTGCAAAACACCCTTCTGTCACGGCTTCTTATGAAGGACAAAACAGAGAAGCTTCCAAGGTCATGAATTCGGCAAAAGTTGTTT
>CBDUKB010000155.1:0-7146 GCA_965367695.1 uncultured Putridiphycobacter sp. | reverse complement strand
GGATTCAATTTCATTTCTACAGAGATTTAAATCAGTCAATTGAACACAGTTACAAAGACCAATAGGGAATAGCGTCAATTTATTTTTTTCTGCATTCAACACCTCCAAATTCTTTAAAAGCTTAATGTCGATTGGTATTTTTTGAATCAAATTTTTAGAAATATCTAAGGTTTTTAAATTAATGAAACTAAATACTTCATGTGGAATAATTTTTAGTTTTTGTTTGCTCAAGTTAAGATGATAAACATTTTCAATACCCGCAGCAAACGCGGAATCAATATTTGTAAAAACGCGATCTACTTGAGCATACCCATAAGGGTTAAAGTAAATTACCAACCAAAATATTACGGCAAATTTTTTCATCTTCTTTTAATTGAATTATCAGTGCATCTTTATTTTCAAAATTCATTTCTGATCGAATGAAAGCAATAAAATAAAGAACAATTTTTGCGCCATAAATAGTTTGATCAAAATCAAAAATATGAACCTCTATTCTCTTTTCTCCATTTTTCGTTACGGTCGGCCGATTACCAATATTCAACATTCCTTCATAATATTCAGCTCCTACTTTAACTCTCACAGCATACACCCCATTTCCGGGAAGCAGTTTCAATGTTGAATTCACTTGCACATTTGCGGTCGGAAAACCAATACTGGTGCCAATTTTATCTCCGTGTACAACAGTACCCGAAACCTGATAATTGTCGCCTAAATATTTATTGACAGTTCTGATAGCTCCTTTCGCAATGGCTTTGCGAATTTTAGTTGAACTAATATTAAGGCCATCTGCTTGAAAAGCACTAATTTCATAAATATCAAAATGATACTTAGGAGATAAAGTTTTTAAGGCTTCCATAGACCCTTCTCGGTTTTTCCCGAAATGATGATCGTACCCAATTACCAAAGAATGCATATGAATGCGCTCAATTAATATCGTTCTAACAAATTCTTCGGCCGACAATTTAGAAAATGGTATGGAAAAAGGAAAAATCACTAAATGATCCACCCCTAAAGCTGCTAACTTTTCAACACGTTCATCTATGGTTTGAATGAGTGTTAAACCATGGTCATCTGGATGCAAAACAACCCTTGGGTGTGGGTGAAAAGTAAACACCACAGACACTCCACCAACTTCCTGTGCTTTAGCTTTTAAGTAAGTTATTATCTCTTGATGACCTAAGTGAACTCCATCAAAAGTACCAATGGTTACTACTGGGTTTTTAAGCGTTGGAAATTCCGATAAATCGGTGTATATTTTCACAATATATTTTAATTTGTTGACAAAGTTAGAGAAAAAATGAGGATTTTTTTATGCTAAAAGAATAAAAATAACTATTTTTGCACCAAAATTTAAAAACACATTAAAACGATAATAATGTCTGATGTAAATGGTAAAATCTCACAAGTTATTGGTCCGGTTGTGGACGTTAGCTTTTCTAAAGGTACAAAACTTCCACATATTCTGGATGCTTTAATAGTAAATAAAGCAGATGGAAACAAGGTTGTTTTAGAAGTTCAAAAACACGTTGGTGACAACACAGTTAGAACGATTGCAATGGATTCTTCTGATGGATTCACAAGAGGAATGGAAGTAATCGCTACTGGCTCACCAATTAAAATGCCAATCGGTGATGGTATCAAAGGAAGATTATTCAATGTTACTGGTAACGCAATTGATGGACTTGGTGATATAGACACTACAAATGGTAGATCTATTCACAGAGATGCACCAAAATTTGAAGATTTATCAACTGCAACTGAAGTATTATTTACTGGAATAAAAGTAATCGATTTGATTGAGCCTTATGCAAAAGGTGGAAAAATTGGTTTATTTGGTGGTGCCGGTGTAGGTAAAACTGTATTAATTCAGGAATTAATTAACAATATTGCGAAAGCTTACTCTGGACTATCTGTATTTGCAGGTGTAGGAGAAAGAACGAGAGACGGAAATGACCTTTTAAGAGAAATGTTAGAGTCTGGTATTATCCATTATGGAGATGCATTCATGGAAGACATGGAAAAAGGTGGATGGGATTTAGCAAAAATCGACAAAGAAGCTTTAAAGGAATCTAAAGCAACTTTCGTTTTTGGTCAAATGAATGAGCCTCCAGGAGCAAGAGCAAGAGTTGCATTATCAGGATTAACACTTGCTGAATATTATAGAGATGGTGACGGAGAAGGAAAAGGATCTGATATCTTATTCTTTGTCGATAACATCTTTAGATTTACACAAGCAGGATCTGAAGTATCTGCCTTATTAGGACGTATGCCTTCAGCGGTAGGTTACCAACCGACATTAGCAACAGAAATGGGTGCTATGCAAGAGCGTATTAGTTCTACTAAAAATGGATCTATTACATCTGTACAAGCGGTATATGTACCTGCTGATGATTTAACCGATCCAGCTCCAGCAACTACTTTTGCTCACCTTGATGCAACTACTGTATTGTCAAGAAAAATTGCTGAGTTAGGAATTTATCCTGCAGTGGATCCTTTGGATTCTACTTCAAGAATTTTGACACCAGAAATTGTTGGTAGTGAACATTACGATTGTGCACAAAGAGTTAAATTAACTTTACAACGATATAAAGAGTTACAAGATATTATCGCCATCTTAGGAATGGATGAATTATCTGAAGAAGATAAATTAATTGTACACAGAGCAAGAAGAGTTCAAAGATTCTTATCTCAACCTTTCCATGTTGCTGAGCAATTTACTGGTTTATCTGGTGTATTAGTTGATATCAACGATACAATTAAAGGTTTCAACATGATTATGGATGGAGAAATGGATAAATATCCAGAAGCTGCATTTAACTTAAAAGGTGGCATCAATGATGTAATTGAAGCTGGAGAAAAAATGATTGCTGACGCTTAATTTTATTGAGATGATATTAGAAGTTTTAACCCCAGATGAAGTCCTTTTTGAAGGCAATGTAACTCAAGTTATTTTACCTGGACTTGACGGTTCTTTTGGTATATTAAACAGCCATGCGCCATTAATTTCTGCTTTGTCTAAAGGAGCTGTTAAGGTGGATCAAATCACTGCTGAAAATAAATCGTTTAAAGGAAGGTTAAATATTGAAAATAAAGCAAACAATAGTTTCACTTTTAACATCAATGGTGGTGTTGTAGAAGTAAACGACAATAAAATATTAGTTTTAGCTGAATAAGCATTAAAGCTATTTGACTTTGTAAAAGGGGGTTGTATTTAAACATGCAAGCCCCTTTTTACTTAATCGCTGTTAAGCTTTGTTAAATAAACAATTAATTTAGATATTTACAGTTAAATTTTAATGGAAAGTAAAAAAAACTTTTCAAATTTGTTGCAATCAAGCATGAGTACAATAAATAAATTGAATAAGAATAACATACCCAAACATATTGCCATTATTATGGACGGTAATGGGCGTTGGGCTAAATCTAAAGGACAAACACGTCTTTTTGGTCATGCTATGGGTGTTGAATCTGTTAGACGCGCTTTAACTGGTGCAACTGAAGCTGGTGTGGCTTATTTAACTTTATACGCTTTTTCGACTGAAAATTGGAATAGGCCCAAAGAAGAAGTTGATGGTTTGATGAATTTATTAATCGATACCATTACCAAGGAAATTGAAGACCTTGATAAAAATAATGTCATTGTTAAAACAATTGGCGACATTGATGCCATGCCAGGTGATTGTGCAAGTAGGTTAAATGCAGCGACCACTAAAACAGCAAACAATACAGGTACTACCTTAATTTTGGCATTGAACTATAGTGCGAAAGAAGAAATAAAAAACGCCATTAAAAACATTGCAGAAAGCTATAAAAATAATGAAATTGAACTCGAAGATATCGACAACGATTTAATTGATGCTAATCTCAGTACCAAAAATATTCCCCATCCAGAATTATTAATTCGAACAAGTGGTGAAATTCGATTGAGTAACTTTTTATTATGGCAAATTGCTTATAGTGAATTATACTTTTCAGAAAAATTTTGGCCTGACTTTACAGAAGAAGACCTTTATGGTGCAATTTATGACTACCAAAACAGAGAAAGAAGATTTGGAATGGTCAGCGAACAAATAAACAACAAATGAATTTAAAACTATTGTATTTACTTGTCATTTCTTTGACAAGCTTTGCTGCCATAAGTCAAATTAACGGTGACGAACTTAATTTTTTAAGTCCGAAAAAATACACCATTTCTGCTATTGATATTCAGGGGGTGGAAAATTACGATCATGATGCAATTCGCGTTATTTCAGGCTTAACCATTGGAAAGGAAGTTTCTGTTCCAGGTGAAGAATTTTCTCGAGCAATCAAAAACTTGTGGAGTCAAGATCTATTTTCTAATGTTGAAGTTGGCTATACTCAAATTGATGAAGTAAACGAAGAAATATTCATTTACATTAAATTGTCAGGACGCCCAAAACTTTCAAAATTTAAATTTGAAGGTGTTAAAAAAGGTGAAGCAGATAAAATTCGTGAAATTATTGACTTAAGATCAGGTGATGTCATAACGGAGCCGTTGATAAAAAATACAGAAAAATTGGTTCGTGGATTTTTTCAAGAAAAAGGATACTTAAGAGCCCGTGTAAATATTGAAGAAAAAATGGACACCAGCGTCTTCAACGCAAGGTCATTTAATATTAAAGTTGAAAAAGGAGAAAGAATAAAAATTGAACACATTAATATAATAGGTAATGAAACAGTTGATTTAAGTCACTATGAATCCATCTTTAAAAGAAAATTGATTGCTTTTGGAGTTTCTGACAAAGGGGTGAGAAAGACAATGAAAGATACCAAACAAAAGGGTATTTTAAGAATTTTCTCTCGTTCAAAATTTAATCAAACCGCTTACGAAAGAGACAAACGTTTAATTATTGAAAAATTCAACGCGATTGGTTTGAGAGATATGGAAATAGTTTCTGATAGTGTGTATGATATTGATGAGAAACACATTGGTATTGATATCAGCATTAACCAAGGTGAAAAATATTATTTTGGCGATATTTCTTGGGTAGGTAATTCAAAGTATAGAAGTGGTATTTTGGATACCTTATTAGGCATTAGAAAAGGTGACGTATACGACAAAGCAAGACTAGAACAAAGACTTTACATGAGTGCCGACAACAGCGATATAACATCTATTTATATGGACAAAGGTTATTTGTTTTTTACGGTAACTCCAGTTGAAATAAATATTGCTGAAAACAACCAAATTAATTACGAAATTAGAATTAATGAAGGGAAAGAAGCCAGATATGGGGAAATCAGAATCATGGGGAACACGAAAACGAATGACCACGTTATTCGTCGTGAGTTAAGAACTAAACCAGGCGATTTGTTTAGTAGAGCAGATATCATTCGAACGCAAAGGGAACTTTCTCAATTAGGTTATTTTGATAATGAACAATTTCAAATTAACCCCATTCCAAACCCTGCTGATGGTACGGTAGACATTGAGTACACTGTGGTAGAGAAATCATCAGATCAAATCGAATTATCAGGCGGTTACGGTGGTGGTCGATTAATTGGTACCTTAGGATTAACTTTCACAAATTTCTCAACTAAAAACCTTTTCAAAAAAGAAGCATGGTCTCCACTTCCTTCAGGAGATGGACAAAGGTTATCTTTACGTGGACAAACGTATGGTAAAGGTTATCAATCTTATAATTTATCCTTTACAGAGCCTTGGCTAGGTGGTAAAAAACCTATTTCTCTTACCACCTTTATGACCCATTCCAATATTTTACAAGAATTGGATACTGATGCAGCAAATGATTTAAAGATTGGAGTAACTTCAGTAGGAGTTGGTTTAGGGTCAAGATTAAAATGGCCAGATGATTTCTTTTCCGTATATAGTGAGTTGAATTACACCTATTACGACCTTAAAAATGCATCTACACGATTCGTTTTCCCAACTGGATATTCCAACGATATTTCTTTAAACTTTACCATTGCTAGAAATTCTATTGACAATCCAATTTATCCAAGAGGGGGCTCAAACTTTAAGTTATATACCAAATCAACCATACCTTATTCAAAATTTGACGGGGTAGAAGATTATAGCAATTACACACAACAAGAGTTGTATAAATACGCTGAATACTTTAAAATTAAATTTACAGGCGAATGGTATTTACCAGTTTCAAAAAATAAAAAATTAGTGCTGGTTCCTAAATTTGGATATGGATTTATGGGTGGTTACTCAAGTTCTAAAGGTAACACACCATTTCAACGTTTTTATTTAGGTGGAAACGGATTGAATGGAAACATTAACTACGACGGTAGGGAGTTGATTACTTTAAGAGGATACAATGTTCAAAATGGTTTGAGTACCGCAACAGGTGATCCACTAATAGCAAAATATAGCTTAGAGTTAAGGTACCCATTGTCTTTAAATCCAAGTGCAACCATTTATGGTTTGGCTTTTATTGAGGCTGGAAATACTTATACGAGTTTTAAAACGTTTAACCCTTTTAATGTAAAACGATCAGCTGGTGTAGGAGCAAGAGTTTATTTACCAATGTTTGGAATGTTGGGTGTTGATTTAGGATGGGGATTTGACCCTGTAAGTGCCGATAGACTAGGTGCTTCTGAATTAAACAATTCAATTCTAGGCAAAGGGTTTTCTTTTGGAATATTCCCAGTAATTGGTGTTTCTTTAGGAGATTTATAAAAATTTAAAACAAAAAAATGAAGACGAAAATTTTAATTTTAATGCTAGCCTTTTTAGGTACAATGAGTTTTGGATATAGTCAACGTTACGCATACGTAGATACACAATTTATCCTTGATAATATACCAGATTATAAGGACGCTCAATCAAAATTAGATGAATTTGCAATTAAATGGCAAGAGGAAATTGAAGCCAAATATGCTTTGATTGAAAGTAAAAAAAGAGCCTTACAAGCAGAAGAAATACTTTTACCAGAAGAAATAAAAAAAGAAAAAGAAGCTGAAATTTTAAAGTTAGAAAATGAAGCAAAAGAACTTCAAAAAAAATATTTTGGTGTAAATGGTTTACTTTTTCAAAAAAGAGGAGAATTAATTAAACCAATTCAAGATAAGATATTTAAAGCAATTCAAGAAGTCTCTGACGATAAAAAATATGCTTTTGTTTTTGATAAAGCCAATCAATCTACCCTATTATTT
>CBDUKB010000154.1:0-7276 GCA_965367695.1 uncultured Putridiphycobacter sp. | reverse complement strand
CTCCGCTTTCACTTATGATTTTGGCACATGGTGGCTCATTTCAAAAGCATTACAAGAAGTTCAAAGACCGGGTATTGAAGGAGGATGGAAAAAATATTCTTCTTCGAGAAAGGTCGCTTGGAAAACCGGTACCAGTTTTGGCTTTCGAGATGCTTGGGCAGTGGGGTATGATGCCAAATATTTAGTGGCTGTTTGGGTTGGAAATGCACAAGGAGAAGGTAGACCAGGACTTACAGGCGTTTCCACAGCTGCGCCCTTAATGTTTAATATATTTCAACATCTTTCCTCCCAGGCCTGGTTTCAAAAACCAACTTCCGATTTAAAGTTTATTAATTTATGTGAAACTTCTGGTTTAGCACCTTCCCCTATTTGTCCTAAAATAAAAGTGTCTGTACCTTTTCAGAGTAAAATGCCAGCACCCTGTTCTTATCATCAAAAGGTTCAACTCAACAAAGCATTCCAAAGAGTTTATAAAGGTTGTGTGGCAGATACAGCATTAATAGATAGCAGTTGGTTTGTATTGGATCCAATAGTAAGTCATTATTATAAAAAAAACCATCCGAACTACCGTAATTTACCCGCTTTTTCAACAAATTGTCAGCAAAGTGATGAAGGAGTTTTGGCCATCATTTACCCACAAGACCAAACTGAAGTGATCATTCCAAAAAACTTTGAGCAGGAATATGAAAAAGTAATTGTTGAAGCAGCACACAACAATCCAAACGCGCAATTATTTTGGCACTTGGACCAGACATATGTTGGCAAAACAGTTGGTATTCATCAATTGGCTTTAACCATTAAGCCAGGCCCTCATCATTTATCAATTCTTGACCAACAAGGAAACCAAGTCACCATCCAGTTTAAAGGATATTAAAGTATTTAATTTTAACAAATTAGGACTCCAATGACATGTGAATAATGGCATCACCCTTATTTACAATAGGTGCCTGATTCACACAAAATACATATCCTTTTGCGGGTGCTTTTATAATTTTTTCAAAAAAGCCGAATGGGTCAGAAATACTTCCGATTGCCTCGCCTTTTTCATATAGTTTTCCGAGAATTGCAGTACTTCTAAACATGCCCGAATAGGCCGCACGAATCCACTTTGATTTTTCGATTAGTTTAGGTAAAGTACTATTAGTTTTTGGACGTTCATTTAGGATTTCAGTAAAATCTCTGATTCCCAAATGTTGCATCACATTTAATGCACCATTGATGCCTGTTTCTGTAATCGATTCATCTAAATGCAATGACTTACCACCTTCGTACAGCAAAACTTTTTTACCAAGACTAATGGCCGCGTCTCTGTAGGATTTCTCTCTGCGTTTGGATTGAATAATAAATGGAGCTCCAAATGTTTTTGCCAATGCTAAACTTTCTGCATCACCTTCGTTAATACGTATTTGTGCAGCATTGAAACGATCTGCTCCTCCAGTATGAAAATCTAAACAATAGTCTGCTAGCGGTACAATTTCTTTCATTAAATGATAGGCAAAAATACTGGCTAAAGAACCTCTTTTAGATCCAGGAAAAACCCTGTTCAAATCTCTGCCATCAGGAAATTGACGTGTTTGACTCAAGAATCCAAAAATATTGACCACTGGTATGCAAATTACCATTCCTTTTTCAGGCTTGTTATAGCCTTTGGCAACAATTTGTCGTACAATTTCAACTCCATTAATTTCATCACCATGAATACCGCCTGTAATTAAAATAGTTGGTCCAGGCTCTTTGGCTCTTTCTACAATAATGGGTACTTCTATTTTCGTTCGGGTATGCAATTTTGCAATATCCAAATTTAATTGTAATCCCTTCCCTAATGAAACGGCCTTTCCAAGTATTTCAATATTAGTGGTCGGCATTACGCTCTACGTATTTAATAATATGCGTTGCAATATCCTTGCCTGTAGCCGATTCAATTCCCTCTAGTCCAGGAGAAGAATTTACTTCTAAAATTAATGGTCCACGTTCAGACTGAAGCATGTCCACACCTGCAATTCCTAAGCCCATAACTTTGGCAGCTTTTAAGGCTGCATTTTCTTCTTCATCAGTTAATTTAATGATGTCGGCAGAACCTCCCCTGTGTAAATTCGATCTAAATTCACCTTCTTTTCCTTGCCTTTTCATGGCCCCAACTACTACGCCATCAATAATAAACGCACGCAAGTCGGCTCCTTTTGCTTCTTTAATAAATTCTTGTACAATTACCCTTGCTTGTAAGCCATTAAATGCTTCTAATATTGATTCAGCAGAATTTCTATTATCTGCTAATACCACACCTAATCCTTGAGTTCCCTCTAATAATTTTATCACCAATGGCGCACCACCTACTTTATCAACAATGTTACTTACATTTTTTGAGTAATTACTAAATACTGTTTTTGGTAAATCAAGACCTGCTCTTGCTAAAATTTGAAGACTTCTTAACTTATCTCTTGAACGCACCAAGGCTTGAGATTCAGTAGCTGTAAAGATTTTCATCATTTCAAACTGACGGACCACAGCGGTACCAAAAAAAGTAACGGAAGCACCAATTCTAGGAATAACGGCATCAATTCCCGAAATTTCCTCGTCCTTATATATTACTATCGGTTTTTTCTTTTCAATAACAAGGTCACATTTTGTATGATCAATGATAATCATTTCATGACCCTTTTTTTTACCTGCTTCCATAATCCTTTGGGTAGAATACAAATTAGGGTTAGCAGATAAGATGGCGAATTTCATAACTTTATATTTTAAATAAATGCAATACTTGCCCCCCTAGTTTAACTGATTCCATTAATATGAAGTGGTTGTCGTCGGGTGTATTTGCGCATGCGAATGTAATAATAAAATGATAGGTAAGCCTTTTTTATTTTTTTCTTAACAAAACGCAGGAAACTCAAGAAAAACAATGCTTAATGCGAAACAATAAAAAAACAACTTACTTCTCAAAAGCATGAAAAAGATATATTTAAACACTTATTCTGAAACTTTCAATATTGATTTTTTTTCAGTAAGTATTGTCGGATAAAACTCCCTTTGATTAAAAAATGCTGATAAGTTAATAATATGTTCTTGCTTATATCTATCAATTAAAACTGAAGTGTTTGTTAGAAATGGATTTAATTTCTTAAAATCAACCCAAAAAAGCATCCTTTCGACTTTTAATTTGCCATTGTGGTCTTTGCTCATCACAACAGGTGCTATGGCATCAATGCTTTTATCAATCACTTTCGCATTTTCATCAAAGGTCCAAGTTTCTTTAATACTATACTTAATTATATCCTTATCTTGAAACCAAACAAATTTACTGGGTGGATATACTGCCATTCCAAAACCTGAAGCTTCATCCATGATAAGTGAATCTTCGTCGGGATAAACCATACTCTTTAAAGGAGCTGCAAATGGGTCAATCACTTCGGTAGCCAAATAATTATATTTTAACCATTCAATATATTCCCAACCTTCCATTTCTTTATCTTCACCATCAAATTTTTCTTTTGTAATTGGATATTTTAAAAATCCATCATCTTTTTGTTTAGCCTCTTTTGGATTGAAAGGTGAATAAAGTGCTAATTGTCCTTTTACTACTTCGCTGACAATGATATTCCATAAATTCCATTTTATTGCTGATTTGTTTTTTTCAAATAAAAGTGGATTTAAACTTTCAGTTTTCAAATCATAACCAGGAATAGTTTCATTCAAAGGCTCAAACAAAGGCGTATTAATTTTTTGATCCCTATCAATTGTACTCCAAACTTGCTTTGTAAAAGTCTTGCCTTTCTCAGTTGAATGTGGCCTATATTGTTCAAATAATACTTTAAAAAAGCAGAAATCTCCCATCAAAGGACTTGAAAATAAACTTCCTTGTACAGCAAAAACTAACAAAAGGGTCATTATTGATTTCTTAAACATAGCGCTTCAGTTTTTAATGGATTCAACTCAAATATAGGGATTTAATTAATTATTTGGTACAGCATAGATTGTACACTTGGAGAAATTAATTGAATTAGGCCTCAGTTTTCACATCATATGTGATTTAAATCTTCACATTTCAAGAAGTTCATTTCAATTTATGTTTACAATAAAAATTGTTCTATATATTGAATTAATTCAATTTTTTGAGTGCTTAGCTTTTCAAATAATAATGGGTCATTTTTTCTCACTTTTTTTACTTTTAAATGAACAAAAAACTGACCGATTTTATAGTGTATGCTTAAGCCAAACTTGATAATTGGATAAGCCAAAACGAAAATTAAAAGTCCCATTAACCATTGATCAAAAAAGATACCCAGGAGTAGATATGTAATTATCATCCAAAGTACCATGATGCCCATGCCCGATAAAAAAACAAGGGAGCCTTTAAAGGATGGATTTAATTTTTCAGCCTGGTATTCTTCATCAATTTTATCATTAATAAATTGATTGAAAACAAATTTGGCCAATAACATAGGTATACCAAAAGTGGAAATAAAGAGCAGATAAATTGGACTGAGGAGAAGCAGTATTAAAATGCTTTTGAACAAGGAAGTGCTTTTAGAAAAATCATAAGGCAATTCCAATTTTTTTATATTTTGTTGAAATTCAAATAAAGATTCTTTAAAAAGAAGCATTTCCTTGTCTTGTTTAATGGTATTGATGTTCTTTGCTAAACGTTGATTCTTTTCAAAATTAGAACTGTCTAGCACTGCAATCGCTGATTTGATTAATTCAGTATTTTCCCCAGGTTTAATATTTATAAGGGTGTCTTCCATTGCTGTTTGTATTTCATCAGATAATGCTTTGGCGATTGCTTGAAAATCATCTTGAGAAACATTTTCAGTACTTACATTTTCAAATTTAATGGCTTTACCAACTTTAACCGTAACACTGCTATAAAACTGATGTGCATTCGAGTAATTTAGGCCTATCGGGATAATTGACAATGGCTTATCAGAATCAGGATGACTTTCATAGTCTAATTTCATCCTCGCGGTCCCAGTTTTTAATTCACGAATATAATCGCATGTAACACTGGTACCTTCTGGAAAAATAATAATTCTATTTCCATCATTTAGACTTTTGGTACTTGCTTCAAACATCCTATTATTACTCTTCTTTTTTGATTTTTCAATCCAAGGACGGTAAACAGGAATCATATTAAATTGATTTCGAAAAATCTTATTTTTTATTCCTTTTCCAAACCATTCTGCTGCAGCAATATAACTTAGTTCTCCTTTGATTTTTGTCGCAATAATTATAGGATCAATTACGGCACTTGGATGGTTTGCGACAATAATTACAGGCCCTTTATCGGGTAAATTCTCTTTGTCAATAAATTGAATTTTTTTAAAAAATATCGACAAAGAATATCCAACTAATTGCTTAAAAAAAAGATAAAACATACGTTCATATTATGATAAGTGCTATTGCTAAGCTATTCATTTAATTATAGATTGAAAGTTAATTTTAAAAAAAAATAATGAATAATTTCTTAGCTCCGCTTCGATTATTGAGGTTAGTAACAAATCATGAAACACGGCATTCAAGCAATTCTCTGCAAATAATAAATAATTTTTCAAACCGCACCTGGTATTTAGCTCCTTTTGTTTTTGAAGTTTATCTTTATATTCATTTTAACAAATATGTATACCATGCGCATACTTTTACTTTTTATTTTATTTATTTCTTTGCCTGCGCTTTCACAAGCACCAATAGTATATGAATTGAATTGGTATGAAAAAGACCAAGGTGGTGGCACCATCCATTTTGTTTCCCTTTCAGATCAGTATCAATTGAGTGAGCATGAAGACTCTTTGGCTGTTCCACCCGAAAATTTAGGTGATTCTGAGACTGCAGCTAAAGAATATTTCAAATTACAAGGCAGCTACCGACAACGCTGCTTAAATGCCTTGGGAATTGATGACAATGATGTGCTATTTGTGTATGACTACCTGCAAAATAAGCTACTCAAATTTTATATAGGTGGCCTTAATTTAATCGCGGTGATGAGTCCCTATGCAAGTGCATATGAATTTCCAATTTCGCAATACGACTATATGATTGGTTTTCAAATAAACCCTACTTATCTGAAGTCCAACTCAACCCATTACGGACGTTATTTAGTTGCAATTGGAAAAACCAACCCCTTCACTTTAGGTAAAATGAAGCCTGTTATTTGGACAGAAATTGATTCAAGTTTATTTCCTCCCAACACCCAATTACAACAAAACAACCCAGCATTGAATAACGGAAAGACAGGTGAAACGTATCAATTTAACTTGAATGATTTGCAAGTGTTTGCACAAAACATCATGACAAATGGCAATATAATTGGAAGACATGTGGTAGCAATTAATGCAGCAACCAAAACCATCATATTTGAGCAATTTTACAAAAATTCAGAAGCTGCAGACCTTGCCGCCTTAAACGGTGTAGATATTGAAAATGGTGAATATATCAATCAATTTGCTGGGCAATTATTTAAAGACATGCCTCCAGTAATCTTTGGTTTTCTGTACCACTCATTCGGCTGTCCTGGAATAGATTTTATTGACAAAAAAGTACAAAGCATTTATATTAATTGTGACAATAGGCATTGAAAATACTAAACTGCATAACATTTCAATTTGTATTGATTGTCATATATTTAGAAGTGCGCCAGATAAAATTTTTAATGATGCTATTTAATCATGATGACACATTAAATTCACACTGACATATATTCCGATTAAAGATTTTTTTATAATGAATTATTTAAATGAGTTGTCTAAACACTAACCTTCCTACAATAAGGTGCTTACAATCGATTTTTATCAAATAGTATCATCATTTCTTTCTAATTTAAATTTTTATTTTCACTAATGGTTCTTTGGCTTGGTTTTCGCGGCTTCCCTTTGTATAATATTAAATAAAATTATTTGCTGAATAAGAATTATTCAAAAGAATATTTTTAAAACTAAATAATACAATATGAGTCAAGTAAAAGAAAACACCACAGTAAAAGTTAATTACACAGGAAAATTAGCTGACGGACAAGTTTTTGACAGTTCTGAAGGAAAGGAACCATTAGAATTTACATTAGGACAAGGACAGTTAATACCTGGTTTTGAAAAAGGGTTAATTGACATGAAATTAAATGAGAAAAAAACAATCACAATTGCTAAGGAGGAAGCGTATGGAGAAATCAATGAAAATTTAAGACAAGAAGTTAATAAAACTGAACTACCACAAAATATTAGACCTGAAGTTGGAATGGAACTATCTTCAAAAACAGAAGATGGAAAAGATATCAATTTAAGAATTGTTG
>CBDUKB010000153.1:0-7408 GCA_965367695.1 uncultured Putridiphycobacter sp. | reverse complement strand
AAAAAAAACGACTATACAAGAATACAGTGCGGCTTATCCATATTTAAAAGCAAACATTGATAAACAATACCAACAAGCAGTTGCTGCCATGGAAAAAGCAAAATCAATTTCGGATGAGGAACAAAAAATAACGGCCATGCGCAATGCAAATAACCTGGCTTTTAAAGGAACCATTGACAAGGTGATGGACTTAGAAACAATGATGGATAAAGTTGCTTCATCTATAAAGAAAATTAAAGAGGAATTTACCGCAGAAGAGTTCACTCAAAAAACAAATTTTTTACTTGAAGAGGCGAATATGGAAATTGAAAAAGCCGAAGTTAATTTACAAACTGCCAATCAATCAGCTGAAATGGCGCTTTTTTCATTTGAGAAATCAACCAATAAACTAAAAGATGTTTAACAGTCATTAAATAAACATAAAGAAGAAATTCAAGAAAATAGAAAAAAAATAGAAAAAGAGACAGCGACAAAAGCGCAGGAAACGGAGGAGAAAGTGGCACCAATTGCAAATGTTGAATGTAAAAAATGTGGTGGTCTCGTAAATGGTAATGATGTTAAATGTGGGAACTGCGGTGCACCAGTAAAAAAATAATTATGGGACTTTTTTCAGGATTAAGAGGAGAATTTATTGATATCATTGAATGGATTGATGAATCAAATAACACGATAGTTTATCGTTTTGTGCGACATGACAACGAGATTAAAAACAATGCCAAATTAATAGTAAGAGAAAGCCAAATGGCCGTTTTTATTGATCAAGGAAAATTTGCGGATGTTTTTTTGCCTGGCACGCATACTTTAAGTACCGAAAATTTGCCAATTCTAAGCACTTTAAAAGGGTGGAAACATGGATTTGATAGTCCATTTAAATCCGAAGTATATTTTATCAGCACCAAGCGATTTACTGATTTGGGATGGGGAACCCCAGAACCAGTCATCATCCGAGATCCTGAATTGGGACCAATCAGGGTCCGTGCTTTTGGAAATTATAGTTTTAAAGTAAAAGATGCCACCTTATTTATCAAGGAAATCGCTGGGACTGACGGTAGTTTTATGGTAGACGAAGTTGAAAATCAATTAAGAAATTATATAGTGACTGGATTTACAGATGCCATGGCCGAAAGTAAAATTCCAGTGATAGACTTTTCTTCAAAATATGATGAAATATCTGCTTTTGGAAACGAAAAATTAAAGCCGAAATTTGAAAATTATGGGCTAGCGTTAATGGACTTAATGATTGAAAGCATTTCCTTTCCTGAGGAAATTCAAGCCATGTTTGACAAAAGATCTAGTATGAATTTGATGGGTAATTTAAACGACTATTCCAAGTTTCAAGCGGCACAAGCCATGGAGGCTGCGGCCAAAAACCCAGGTGGAGGTGCTGCTGAAGGAATAGGAATGGGCATGGGAATGGGCATGGCTCAAAATATGATGCAGAATATGAATCAACCTCAAAACCAACAACAGCAAACAGGACCACCGCCTATCCCAACAGTCGAAAAGTTTTTTTATGCAGAAGATGGGCAACAAAAAGGACCTTTTTCATTGCCAGAAATTAAAATTTTAATCGACAATAAGACTTTTGATAAATCAACTTTGGTATGGAAAGAAGGTATGGCAGCTTGGACCATTGCAGAAAAAGTAAGTAGTATCGCTGCTTTATTTGGAGCAACCCCTCCTCCACTTCCAAGCTAATCAAATATTGAAATTGCTTCACAAATTTGCAACTTATAAAAATAGAAAACCTTTCAGTCCAAAGACCAAAAGGTTTCACTTTTAAAATATGATTAAAAAATTAGGCTGCTTCTACTGAAAAAGTATAACCTTCCATAATTTGATTGCATAACATTTTTTTACAAGCCTCGTCCACTTTCGCTTCTGCTTGTTCTTTAGTTGCGGCATCTACAAATAATGTAATGTGTTTTCCAATTCTAACATTTGTAATTTCAGCCAATCCAACATTTTTCATTGAATGAGATACTGCTTTTCCTTGTGGATCTAATAATGCTGCTAATGGCATTACATCTATTTCTGCTTTAAACTTCATTTTTCCGTTTTACTGCGTTATTAATAAGTGACAAAATTATATATAATATTATAATAATCGGTATGGACCAAAAGAATAAAGTTGCAAACAACAAAATTGAAATTGTTAAAAACAAATACCTGATTTCATTTCCCTTGATCTTAAAGTCCTTAAACTTGAGTGAAAACAATGGTATTTCACTTACCATTAGTACCGACATGAGGATACTTGAAAAAACTAAAAAGTAGGGATTTGCAATGATATTCGTAAATTTAACTTCCATGGCTCCTTGCCCAATGATCCCTTCTAGCATTAAAAGAGGAATGACCGCAAAAAAAAGTGTCATGGCGGGTGTAGGCAAACCAATAAACGCATCTGATTGTCGGGTATCTAAATTAAACTTAGCCAAACGAAATAATGCAAAAACAGGGATGATAAATCCAATATAGGGTAGTAATTCACCAATAAATTGATATTTTTCTCCTACCGATAGTTCTAAATCGTAAAATATTTTATTCCTGATTAAATCAATATGTTCATAAGCTCCTCTGCCTCCTAAAAGCTTGTAAACAATAATTCCCGGAGCCACACCAAAAGTTACCATATCAGCCAAGGAGTCTAATTGTTTTCCTATTTCACTTTGAACTTTTAAAAGTCTTGCTACAAATCCATCCAAAAAATCAAATATTGCTGAAATAAAAATACAATAGGGTGCCCAAGTAATTTTACCAGTTAAGGCAAAAATAATTGCAAATATGCCACCGACTAGATTCCCGGCTGTCAATAAATTTGGAATTAATCGCTTTATTGAATTCATGCTTACAAATTTGCTCATTTTTTTTTACTCCTTTTGCTTGAGAAGGTATTATTCGCGAGTGAAATTAAAATATACCCCAACACAATAATTAGCACTGCCCAATATTTGAATAGAATAATTGTCACTAAACTAAAAATTAAAAATAGGTATTGAATTTTGTTAGTACTAAACTGATATTTTTTAAACTTTAAGGCGAACAAAGGGATGCTACTAACCATCAAGATGGAAAAACAGATGATCAGAATGGCAAGTGCAATTGGATTGAGTAAAATATGGTCTACAAGCCAAGTTTTGAATGGACTAGGATTTAGTACGGCATCATGAATGACAAATGGAAATGCTGCAAAAAAGATAGCCATAGTTGCCGTGGGAACTCCTAAAAATGAAGTCGATTGATTTGTGTCCACATTAAATTTCGCCAATCGGAACAATGCAAAAACAGGCAATAAAAAAGCCAATGAAGGAAAAAGTTGATGTTGTACCGTTGCAATTGATGCTTTTTCTAAAAAAGAGGCTATGGGAATATTTAATTCATTTTCTGTTAGAACAGTCAAAATACTAAACATTAAAAAACCTGGAGCCACCCCAAAAGTGACAATGTCCGCTAGGGAATCCATTTGTTTCCCTTTATCACTTTTTGCATGCAAGAGTCCAGCCATAAAGCCATCAAAAAAATCGAAAACAATGGCAATAAAAATACAATAGGCTGCCCACTCTATTTTTCCTGTTAAAGAAAAAAGAATGGCCAATACACCACCCATTAAATTTCCGATTGTAAAAAAATTTGGAACTGCTCTTCTTTTCTTAGCCATAAACAAATGTGTAAATAATAATTCAATTCTTTCTTATTTTCAGTCATTTTACCAACAGTAAAACTTATTAACAATACAATAAAATTGATTTTTTATAGTTTGTAAAATTAGTTAAAAAATATTCTTTAATTTTACCTTTAATTATGGCTTTAAACCGCATTTTACTATACTTTTCCGTTTTCACGATTGGAATATCTCATGCCCAAGGCAGTTTAGCACCAAAGGATTCGAACGAGTTCTTGAGTATTGGTATTGGAGCACAAGCCTTAGGCTTATCTAATGCAGTGGTCGCAGGTGTTGATGATGTAACTTCAGGTTATTGGAATCCAGCAGGATTATCGAACACCACCAACTTTTTAGACATAGGTGCTATGCATGCAGAATATTTTGCAGGCATCTCAAAATTTGATTATGTCGGTTTAGCAAAACCTTTTGGTAATGGAGGTGTTGGTGGATTTTCATTCATTCGCTTTGCCGTTGATGACATCCCGAATACTACCCAATTAATTGATGCAGATGGCAACATAGACTATGATAGAATTACCACTTTTTCGGCAGGAGATTATGCTTTTTTATTTTCCTATGCTCAAAAACTGAGTATAGAAGGACTGAGTGTTGGTGGAAGTTTCAAATTAATTTATCGTCATGTAGGGAACATGGCAAAAGCCTATGGATTTGGCATTGACGCTGGAGCTCAATACAAATTGAATGAAAAATGGAAATTTGGTGCTGTGGTAAGAGATGTGACCTCAACGTTTAATGCATGGTCTTATAATTTAGACAGTGCGACAATTGAAGTTTTTCAAGCTACCGGAAACGATATTCCACAAAACGCGTTAGAATTAACTTTACCAAAAATAATTTTAGGGGTTCAATTTAAACAACCCATCAAAGAAAAATTTTATGTAGCCAGTGAACTTAATTTTGATTTAAACACTGATGGCAGAAGGAATGTATTGATTCGAACCAGGCCCGTAAGTATTGATCCGCATTTAGGCATTGAGTTTGGCTATTTAAAATATGTGGCTGTGAGAATGGGTGTTGGAAATGTACAATGGATAAAAAACACTGACTTAACTGAATCCTTAAGCTTTCAACCAAACATTGGTTTGGGCATTGGTTTTAAAAATGTAAATATCGACTATGCATTTACGGATGTAGGTGATGTGTCCATTGCGCTTTATTCTCATGTTTTTTCTTTAAAAATTGGTTTGAAGAATCCCCCCACCAAAACACCAATTGATTAGTGTATGAATAAAATGCTATCTGTTCTTTTTTGTTTTTATTCTGTTCTTTTGTTTGGACAGTACGGCAATGAGTGGATAGATTACAATCAAAAATACTATAGCTTTAAAGTTGCACAAGATGGGTTATATAAAATAGATTATGCCACCTTAAATGCTGCAGGATTTCCACTTCAAACAATTGCTTCACCCAACTTGCAAGTTTTTGGCTTTGAAAAGGAACAACCCATTTATATTGAAGATGGTGGAGATGGTAGTTTTGATGCTGGTGATTATATTTTATTATATGCTCAAAAAAATAACACTTGGTTAGATTCATTATTATATGATAACCCAGTAGATGTTCCCAATAAATACTACCCGCATTACAACGATACCATTACCTATTTTGTGACCTGGAACAACAGTTTAAACAACAATAGGATGGTTGAAGAAATTGATGTAAATTACAGCAGTTATTCTCCTCAACCCTATATTTTAAAAACAAATGCATTTGCTTACAATCAATCCTATGCTTTTGGATTTAAGTCTTCGGGCCTTTCCTTTTCACAATATGTAAATGGTGAAGGATGGGCCAGTGTACCCATGAACATCAATGCCAGTAACTTTTTTATCAATTCCAATTTTAGCACCCCTTTTCCATATACCGGTGCAGGTGCGCCTGATGTGACTGGAACTTCCTCGACTTCGAGTATTTCTAATTCAACATTTACGGGAACAGGAAACCATCATTTACAAATTAAAAATTTAACAACCAACACTTTATTAACAGATTTAATCTTTAATGGTTATGTCCGTAATAAATTAAACTTTAGTTTTCCCGCCAGTAATTTAACAGGAAGTAACACTGCCATTCGACATGAACTTATTAATGACCAAGGTGCAGCTTCTGATCAAGTTGCCCTTCATTATGTGGAGCTTGTTTATCCAAGACAACCCAATTTAAATAATGCCAATTATTTTGAAATGGAAGTGCTGAATGGAAGTGCTGCCAAAGCTTATTATAATTTTACAAATTTTAATGCTACCGCTCCAGTTGGTCTTGCATTTATAGGCAATACCATTCGGAAAATTCCCATCACCACCAATGGCGCACAATATCAAGCCATCATTCCAAACTCTAGTCAGGGTAAACACAAATTTATAATGGCTGATGAAAGTGCTTTTATCAATGTAAGCACTCTTCACCCAGTAAATGGAAATGGTAGCTTTACCAATCCTTTCACTTTGAATTTTGCAAATGCCTATTTGATCGTCACCCACAAGAGTTTAAGCTCAAGTGCTCAGACCTATTTGAACTACCGACTAAGTGCAGCAGGCGGTGCAAAAAATGCCTTGCTTTTTGATATTGATGAATTGAATTTACAATTTGGCGGAGGGGTTCCTAAACACGTGATGGGATTGAGAAGATTTCAAGACTTTGCATTTAATCAATCACTTACGAATCCTCCCGGTCACATTTTTTTGGTTGGTAAAGGAATTCGTGAAGCGACTGAAGGTTCGGCTTCTGGTGGTGGAATGCGTACAACCCCTTCGGCTTATGCACAATGTTTAATTCCAAGTTTTGGTTTTCCTGCAAGTGATGTGCTCATTTCAGCAGGATTAAATGGAACCACATTAGCCCCTTTGATTCCTGTAGGTCGTTTGGCGGCAACGAATAATGCCGAAGTAATCACTTACCTTAATAAAGTAAAGGAATTTGAATTGGCACAAGACCCTAACTCCATCTATTCAATTCCCAATAAATTATGGCAAAAAGAAATTTTACACTTTGGAGGAGGAACAACAGCCTATGAGCAAAACTTATTCAAATCTTTTTTAAAATCTTATGAAAACACCCTCGAAAGCGCCTCTTTTGGTGGGAATGTGCATTCTTACTATAAAACGGTCTCCGACCCCATTTCTCCAGTTCTAACCAATGAAGTGACCAATAGAATTAATGAAGGAGTGAGCTTTATGACCTTTTTTGGACATGCATCCGCAACTGGATTCGACCAAAATGTGGACGACCCTGAAAACTGGAATAATAAAGGTAAGTATCCTTTTGTCGTTGGTAATTCTTGCTTGACTGGTAATATTCATGAACCGATTGTAGAAAGTACTTCAGAAACCTATGTATTGATAGAAGACGAAGGTGCCATTGCTTTTATTGCGAATGTAAATCAAGGATTCCCATATGGTTTAGACCAATTTTCAAGTGAATTGTTCAAACAAATTTCAACCCTTAATTATGGTGGAACCATTGGAGAGCAAATGAAAATAGTAGCCCAAAATTTAAGTCCATATGCCAATTCATTCACTACCAAAACTACTTTAAGCCAAATGACCTTGCATGGCGACCCAGGATTAAAAACAAATTCACATGAAAACCCCGAAATTGAAATCAATACTGCTGGCGTTTTTGTAACACCCAATAAAATTGATTTAACGGTTGATACCATTACTGTTAACGTAGTTTTGTATAATTTGGGGAAAGCAATTACAGATACTTTTTCGCTTGAAGTAA
>CBDUKB010000152.1:0-7465 GCA_965367695.1 uncultured Putridiphycobacter sp. | reverse complement strand
ACGGCTGAGGAAAGAACCGTGCTTTTTGAAGCTTCTGACCTTTCTCAATGTTTTATCATTTACCCATTTTCAATAGAAAACAGCAGGCGAGCATTAAAGGGAAATGAATTTGTAGGCGTGGCAATACATGACTTGTCCCAATTGGCTTTGAAAAAAATTCCGACCCATAAAATGGTGATCTTGCAAACCGTTACTTTTACCAATAACCGTTCTCACAACATTCATAAATTATTAAGGGCAATTGACTTGAATGTGTTGTTGAGTATGTTGCAGCCCGAAGCTGTCGCTAAAAGAGAAGATGCCATGATTGGTCTAAACACTTTGCTGACACAGTTTGAAGAATATCCTGAGATTATTGCAAATACCCAATTTATCCTCCACCAATGTCATGTGCATTTTAATATAGCCCCCCATGCCGAAAATGAAAATTTAAGTGTCTTTCAAACCGACCAAGAAAGTGATTTTGACTTGCTTCGAAAATTGGCTTATGCTGGGATTAAAAAACGTTATCAAGAGGTGACAGATGTATTGTTGGACCGGATCGAAATGGAGTTGAAAATGATTCAAGCAAAGTCTTTTGTCTCTTATTTTTTAATCAATTGGGACATTATTACCTACGCAAATCAGCAAGGCTATTTTCATGTGGGCAGGGGGAGTGGTGCCAATAGTTTGGTGGCTTATTTATTGGGAATAACAGATGTAGACCCTTTGGAGTTAAACCTCTATTTCGAACGTTTTATCAACCTATACCGTACCAGTCCCCCCGATTTTGACTTGGATTTTTCTTGGCAAGACCGGGAAGATGTCACCCGTTATATTTTTGAAAAATACCCAAATGCCGCCTTGGTTTGTACCTATAATACTTTTCAATACAAAGGATTGGTAAGGGAATTGGGAAAGGTATTTGGCTTGCCGGTGAGCGATATTGAAAAACTGAGTAGGGGCCATTTTGTGGTCGATCAGTTAGACAGTGTGTCGAAACAAATTATTCGCTATGCCCATTACATGCAAAATTTCCCCAGTTATTTGAGTGTGCACGCAGGTGGAATAATCATAGCCGATAAACCCATTGCTTATTTCTGTGCTACCTTTTTACCACCCAAAGGTTATCCAACCTTGCAGTTCGACATGGTGGTGTCGGAAGATGTAGGCTTGTATAAATACGATATTTTAAGTCAGCGGGGCTTGGGAAAGATTAAGGATGCCATTCAAATTGTAAAGGAAAACAAAGGGATTGATGTCTTTCATACCGTACACGATATTTTGTATTTAAAGCAAGACAAAAGGGTGAACGATTACATTAAAAAAGCCGAAGCCATTGGTTGTTTTTATGTGGAATCTCCCGCCATGCGCATGTTGTTGAAAAAATTGCAAGTCGACAATTACTTGGCCTTGGTGGCGGCAAGTTCTGTGATTCGTCCCGGAGTAGCAAAATCGGGCATGATGAAAACTTATATTGAACGCTTTCGTTTTCCGGAAAGAAGAAAAGATGCTCCGCCTATCATGTTGTCGATTATGCCCGAAACTTATGGGGTGATGGTGTACCAAGAGGATGTGCTAAAAGTGGCCCATTTATTTGGGGGGTTAGACCTTGGGGAAGCAGATGTATTGAGGCGGGGCATGGCAGGTAAATTTCGTTCCCGAGAAACTTTTCAGGACGTGAAAAATAAATTTTTCAGCAATGCAATTGCCAAGGGGCACAGTCAAGCTATGGTGACTGAAATTTGGCGTCAAATTGAAAGTTTTGCAGGTTATGCCTTTGCCAAAGGTCACTCCGCTTCTTACGCCGTTGAAAGTTACCAGTCCCTTTATTTAAAATCTTATTATCCCTTAGAATACATGGTGGCAACTGTCAATAATGGGGGTGGTTTTTACAGTACGGAATTGTATTTTTTAGAAGCTCAAAAATGGGGAGCAACGATTCATCCACCCTGTGTAAATACGAGTAAAAATAAAACCATCATCATAGGGAAGGATATTTATATAGGCTTTGGTTTTTTACATGGTTTTGAAACAAAATCGGCCAAAAGAATATTGATTGAAAGAAGTGAAAATGGCATTTTTACCAGCTTGTCTAATTTTATCAAAAGGGTGAACATGAGTTTGGAACAATTAATTGTTTTGATCCGGATCAATGCTTTCCGTTTTACAGGCGTAAACAAAAGAGAATTACTTTGGGAGGTTCACTTGTACAAGAATAAACTGACGGGGGTAAAAACCAAGAGCTTGTTTGATGTCCCCAACAAAAGTTATCAATTTCCAGCTTTGGACCGCTCTTGGAAGGCAGATGCTTTTGACCAGTTAGAGCTTTTAGGTTTCTCCTTGTATTCCTTTTTTCAATTGCTCGAAAATCCAGACACCAATGAGTTACTGGCGAAAGACCTCAAGGCATACGAAAATAAAGTGGTGTGGTTAAAAGGTTATTTGGTAACGGTAAAAACAACGGGAACTGCCAGTGGAAAAAAAATGCTCTTCGGTACTTTTTTAGACAAGACCTTGGGTTGGATTGATACGGTTCATTTTCCTTTGGTGGCTGAAAAATATCCCATCAGGGGAAAGGGAGTTTACGCCATTAAAGGAACTGTAAAAATTGACTTTGATTGTGTTTCCATTGAAGTAATGCTCATTAAAAAATTACCGGTGATTGACGATCCCCGTTATGCAGAAAGTAAAGGAGGGAATAATAAACCTGTAGTGCCAAAACAGGCAAGTGCTTAATTAATTTTTCAATTAAAATATAAAATGAACAGATCAATACTGCACATGGATTTAGACACTTTTTTTGTGTCCTGTGAGCGATTAATAGATAGTAAATTAACAGGAAAACCTGTCATTATTGGTGGCACCTCCGACCGTGGGGTCGTTTCATCATGTAGTTATGAGGCCCGTCTGTTTGGGGTGCATTCTGGTATGCCCATTCGCATGGCCAAGCAACTTTGTCCCGAAGGAATTTACCTGAGAGGGACTTCAGGGATTTACACCAAGTATTCTACTTTAGTCACCGATATCATCCGGGATACCATACCCGTTTTTGAAAAATCTTCCATAGATGAATTTTATATTGATTTAACGGGAATGGATCGCTTTTTTGGGAATGTGAAATTGGCTTCAGAATTGCGAAAAAAAATAATTAATGAAAGTGGTTTACCCATTTCCTTAGGACTTTCATTGAATAAAACAGTATCGAAAATAGCGACCGGGGAAGCCAAGCCCAATAACGAAATTGTGGTAAATGCAGGCGTGGAAAAGAGCTTCTTAGCGCCCTTGTCGGTACGAAAGATTCCCATGGTTGGTGAAAAAACATATAAAAGTCTCCGCGATTTAGGGGTGAAGAAAATATTGACTATACAGGAAATGCCCCTCGATATTTTAAATGGGGTGTTTGGTAAAAACGGAAAGGAAATATGGAAAAAAGCCAATGGGATTGATAACAGTCCAGTGGTACCTTATAGCGAACAAAAGTCCATGTCGGTAGAACGAACTTTTGATAAAGATACCACTGACGATTACCTGTTAAAGGGCATTTTAATGGCCATGGGGGAGCAGTTGACTTATGATTTGAGAAAGAAAAATAAATTGACAGCTTGTGTGACTGTTAAGTTGCGTTATTCCGACTTTCAAACATTTACCAAGCAAGCTAAAATTCCCTACACTGCAACCGACCATGCCATTATTCCTGTGATCCTCGATTTGTACAAGAGTTTGTATACCCGAAGGGTAAGAATTCGCTTGATCGGTATTCGATTCAGTCACTTGGTTGAAGGGGGACATCAAATTAATTTATTTGAAGACATTAAAATGTTGCAGTTGTACCAAGCCATGGATAAAATGAAGGACCGTTATGGGAAAAAAGCAGTGGTGAAAGCGGCCGGAATAGACGCGAGAACCATGCGTGATTTTTCAGCTTTTCATGGATGATTTAAAAAGCTTCAACCTCAATTTTTAGGTCATCAATCCAGTATGAATTTGCTTCGGGTAAAAACAAATAGACTTCAACTAAATTTTGAGATAATTGCTGAGGTGTTATCCAGAAATGTGCACGGTAACGCATCCATGAAGGTATAGATGATTCATAAAAAATTGCATTTTTAGGTCGGGCAATATACTTGTCATGAAGTTTAAAATCTTCTGAATTTACAGGCGCTGTTTTATGGTTGAAGTAAATGGTAGGGTATAAACCATCAGGACAATAAATTTTTAAATCTACTAGAACCCTAACAGGTTTGAAGGAGGATAAAATGAGAGACTTAATTATGGAGATGTATTTGGCTTTACCAGAGTTTAAGGATTGGGTGCCTTCAGCAAAATGAGTGCTGTCGAGAAATGCATTTTTGCTTGCAGGAATACCAAATTCAAATTCAAAACTTTCCGATTGTTGAAGCATGAGATCTCGCTTAAGGAATTGATTAAAAACAGCAGTGGGTAGTAGCTTATTATCTAGACAAGTATACTTACTTAAGGAAGCATAAGTGTTCAGTCGAGAAGTAATATTGTTTAAAAGCTCGGTACTATCGACAGTTTCAATCAACATATTATCTTGCACCTTAAATAACTGACCGTCGGTATAAAAATAGTTTTTCCAAAAATAATTATTGAGTAATTTATTCGCAGACATCATAGGGAAGTCCGCAGATTCACCACTGAAATGAGTCAAAGTATCTAAGTTATGAAAGTTGGAAATAGGAAAATCAGGAAGATGTTGCTTAAAATTAAATTTTAATAATGCTTGTAATGCCACGGGCACATCTTTTTGAGAAGCTACACTTTTAAAAGTTTTAGCTTGTTTTAATAGTGGAGAATAAATAAGGAAGGGTACATGAAATTTTTCGAGACGGGAATTGTCAGTCATGAATTTGATTGAATGATCCCCAACAATAATAAAAATTGTATTTTTAAAATCAGGTCTTTCTTGATAAGTTTTAAAAAACGCTTGAAGCGCATAGTCGGCATATAAAATGGCAGCAAAATGTTTGAGCATACCGAGGTACCAATCGGACTGATTTGGAGATAAATTTAAAATTTTTTCTTTGGCTAGTTGTTGAAAATAAGCTTCATTCATAAATGAATAGGGCTCGTGAAAAGAGGTAGTTAACAATAAATTGAAATAAGGTTGATGTTGAGGATTAATTGAATCCAAAATATCAAAATAATGTTGGAAAACGATTCGATCTTCAGCGCCCCAATTAAATTGTTTTTTATGACCCAGAGAATCTGAAATTGTTTTAAAATTTGCATTTTTAGGAAAATTTGGTTTGCTAAATAAATAATCAAATTTTTGGGTTAATAAATAATTTTCCATGTGGTCGAATTTAATGGGGGCACCACAAAAAAAGCTGCTTTGGTAATTATTATGCTCCTTAAGTAAAAGTGGAATGGAGAAATGAAGTGGAATAGCAGCTTTAAGGTTTAAAAAACCCTTCATTCCTTCAGGAACACCTGCCATTAAATTAGGAATGGCACCAAAAGTTCTTTCAGCATTAGCCAAAAAATTGGTCCAATACAAACTGTTGTTTGCCAAAGAGTCTAAAAAAGGGGTAAAACTGCCAAGTCTTGCGTCTGTACCAGAAAATATTCTTCCCAAAGATTCAGAAATAATAAAAACAATATTGGGCGCAGTATCTAATTCTAGAAAATAATTGCCCAATACATTTGGCAAAGAATCAGTAGTGAAAAATGGGTAGTCGAATAATGGAGCATTTGTATTCGGATGCATTATATGGTATGATGTTATTGCTTTTGCTACAGGGGTATTAAAAGCGATAGATTGGGCATCTTTTTCATGATAATATGATTGAATAAAAAGACCAATTTTGTTTTTTTGAATACCAAAATTTAAATCACTTTTAAACTGTTGAGGTTTGCTTGGGAAAAAGAATGATTTAAAAATTCCAAGGATAAAAAGAATGATAATGAATGAGTGCATTCGTTTAAAAATGCGACTATTACTGATCCAGTTTACCAATAGGTAAAGACCTGTTAACAAAAAAACCACAAAAATTAAATGCCAAGTTTCAAAGCCGTAAATTTTTAAAATTGCACCAATTTGATCAATGTCTGTGTTTGTAAAAGTAAGATAAGTAAGGGCGGTCAAGGATTCTGAAAAATAATAAACCAAGGCACTTTCTAATATGCCATATACTACCATCAACACAAGTAGGAATGATTTTGCGAGTTTTTTATGAATAAAATAAGCAAGTATATATATGGGAATTGAAAAGAGCAGGAATATGCTAACAATGCTAATATCTTCGAAAATGCCTTTTGTTTGCCACCAATAATAAATATTCGAAAAACCATGATGATAACTTAAAAAAAAGGTCTGTAAGAGCCGTACTAGTAATGCCCAAACATAAAAAACAAACAACAAAGACAGAAAATGCGTTTTGATGTCTTGCAATTTGTGACCTATATTTTTGAACATAAAACTAATAGCGATTCAATATAAATAATATTGCCAAGATAATGGAAATTATTATTTGGTTGGTTAAAGGTAGCACATTGCTTCTTACACTTTAAATAATTCTCCATTCAATCATAGCCATAAAATATTTATCTTTGTCAAAAATTAATTGACATGAGCTTAACAGAACAAATTAGCAACGATATTAAAACGGCAATGAAAGCCCGTGATTCTAAAACATTAACTGCATTAAGAGATGTGAAATCAAAAATATTATTGGAAGCGACAAGTGGAGCAGGAACAGAAGTAAGTGATGAAGTAGCCGGTAAAATTGTCATGAAACTGTACAAACAAAGAATGGATACTTATGATTTATACATTAAAGAAGGCAGAGAAGATTTAGCGGAAGACGAATTGTTTGAAGCAAAAGTAATTGAAAATTACATGCCTAAATTGATGAGTGAGGATGAAGTACGCGCTTTTGTAAAAGAAAAGTTAGCGCAAATGGGAGCAGCTGGACCACAAGACATGGGTAAAGTAATGGGACCTATCATGGGACAATTAAATGGAAAAGCTGATGGCAAAATGATTTCTAACATTGTGAAAGAAGCATTGAATTCATAATAAGTACTTAAATATTTGAAAAACCACCTGCAAACAAGTAGGTGGTTTTTTTATTACCTTTATTTTAAAAAAAGACCATGCGGATTATTTTATTCAGCTTTTTTATTGGTTTGCTATCCTTGCTGCATGCACAAAAGGAAGATGCTAATCAATTAGAGGCCATTGTTCAAATGGGGCATTCAAAAAAAATGACCGCAAGTGATCTTTCAAAAGATGGAAAATACCTTGCCACAGGATCAATAGATCGTTCTATTATTATTTGGGAAAGAAAAACAGGGAAAGAAATCAGGGTGTTGCACCATCATGTTAAAAGTGTAACGGCTTTGCATTTTACCAAAGACAGTAAGAAAATCCTATCGGCTTCAAATGATAATACAGTTAAATTAAGCAATGTGTTAACAGGTGAAGTAATTCACACTTTTATGCATGAAAATTACGATA
>CBDUKB010000151.1:0-7650 GCA_965367695.1 uncultured Putridiphycobacter sp. | reverse complement strand
TCAGGTTTCAGGTCTCAGGACGATACACGAGTATTAGCCTTTAGTGTATAATAACTAGCTTTTTTTAACCACAAGGTGCACAAAGTGTTTGTGCTTTCATTAGAATTCTTAGTGCCTTTTGTACCTCCTTTGTGTTCTTCGTAGTTGTGTTTTGAAATTTGATAATTGAAATTTGGAATTTGGGGTTTCACGTATCAGTAGTTAGAAGCTCAGATATCGGATTTTAGATTTGTTTCTTGCTACCCAATTCTGCTTAAAACAGGACATTATTCATAGGGCTAAATAATTAAGTTGACTAAGCATTAGAATGTCACCTCCCTTTGTCCATCACTTTGACTGCGCTCAGCTCATGCCTCATGAAGGGAAATGAAATAGGAAAGTGCAAAGTTACTTGCTACTTATGTTTGAATACTTTAGTCTAGCGTCTAGCATCTAGTGTCTTGCATCTAGCTTCTAGTGTCTAGTATAAAAAATTATGATAAGGATAGCGTACTTCAAAAATAGCTTTTACTTCCTCGTATAACACTTTTTTAAATTCGTCAATATTTTCTTTTTCTTGGGCCGAAATGAAAAGGCATTGGTGTTGACTTAGTTTTGCCATCCAAGTATCTTTTAAGGCAGCCAATGCGTACTTTCTCCCTTCGGGGTGATAGCTCAATTCTGCTTGACTAGGGTTGTAGGCATCTAATTTGTTAAAGACTACGATTGTAGTTTTTTCTGTCTTGTCAATTTCTGCTAATGTTTCGTTTACCACTTTGTAATGATCTTCGAAATTAGGATGGGAAATGTCTAACACATGTACTAAAATATCTGCTTCTCTCACTTCGTCTAAAGTCGACTTAAAAGATTCGACCAATTGATGCGGCAGTTTACGGATAAAACCTACGGTATCGGAAAGTAAAAAAGGCAAGTTTTCAATTACCACTTTTCTAACAGTGGTATCAAGGGTTGCAAATAATTTATTTTCGGCGAATACATCCGACTTTGAAATCAAGTTCATAATGGTAGATTTACCCACGTTGGTATATCCCACCAGGGCAACCCTTACCAATTGTCCTCTGTTACCCCTTTGCACCGCTTGTTGTTTGTCAATGTCAATCAATTTCTTCTTAAGTAAAGTGATTTTTTGGGTAACAATTCTTCTATCGGTTTCAATTTGAGACTCACCCGGTCCACGCATTCCAATACCACCTTTCATCCTGTCCAAGTGCGTCCACATGTTGGTCAAACGAGGCAGTAAATATTGGTATTGTGCCAATTCAACTTGGGTTTTGGAGTGTGCAGTTCTTGCCCTGCTGGCAAAAATATCTAGGATTAAATTATTTCTATCCAATATTTTAATCTCTAAGGCAGCTTCAATATTTCTCAATTGAGATGGAGACAATTCATCATCAAATATGGCCACATCAATTTCATTGTTTTTTACATATTGGCGAATCTCCTCCATTTTACCCTTTCGGATATATGTTTTAGGATGCGGTTTATCAACCCTTTGTAAAAACTTATGTTTGGTAACAGCACCAGAAGTTTCAGCTAAGAACTCGAGTTCATCAATAAACTCTTTAGTCATTTCCTCTGTTTGATCAGCAGTGATAACGCCCACCAATATGGCAGTTTCTGGTTGTATATCTGTTGAAATATGTCCTTTCTCCATGCAGTATTATTTAAAACCAACCAGCTCCTAATGCTCTAAATGGCCAAGGAATGGTAGCGATTACAATCAATAGTCCAATAATGTAAAAAACCCGAATTGTTTTACGTTTAGCGTTGGCTTCTTCTTTTCTTTTTGCCCTAGAATAGCCCATAGTTATTAAAATAATAGCCAATAGCATACCAAAAATGTGTTCAACACTGTAAAAACGAGTCAAAGTATCTTTCATAAATCCTTCAGCAAAGCTGACTTTTGGACTGGTAAAATAAAGGTAAAGTCCTATTAGTAATTGAATGTGAAAAGAAATTAAAGTAAACAAGGCTAATTTTTTTTCACCTGCAGAATAAGGTTTTCCTTTTGCCGTAAAACTAATGATAATGGCTGCTAAAATGAAAAACAATGCGATCCATCTTAAACCTGAATGTGCGTGAAGTAATCCGTTATACATATTTTATTATTTTTACACAAAATTAGCGATTATCAATAAGTAATTTAGATGTTCAAGTATATTTTATTTTTTCAATTTATTTTAATGAGTTCCCTTGCTACAAATGCACAGGAAATTGAACCAGAAAACGGGGTGCAATCCTTCGACAATACTTTATACGCCATTACAAAAGTGAAAATTGTTTTGTCGGCTGATGAGGTGATAGAAAATGGGACCATTTTATTCCAAAAAGGACGCATTGTAAAAGTAGGCAAAGTATTTTCCTTGCCCAAAAATGCGGTGGAAATACCTAGACCAGGCGCTACTGTGTATCCATCTTTTATAGAGCCTTATTCCGATTTGGGCATTAAAAAAGCAGTGAGTACAAAAAAAGGAAATACACCACAAATTAGTAGTTTGATTGATGGTCCTTTTTATTGGAATGAAGCCATTCACCCTGAAAGAAATGCTTTTGAATTGTTTGATAAGAATTTGACCAAGTCAAAAAAAGAATTTATCCAAAATGGATTTGGTGCTATCGCTGCTCATCAAACAGATGGAATTATTAGAGGAACTTCTGTGGTTTATACCTTAGGTGATTTGGGACAAAAAAAAGAAATATTATTAAATAAAGGTGCGCAGCATTATTCCTTTAGCAAAGGGGTTTCTAAGCAAACCTACCCTTCATCCCAAATGGGAACCATTGCTTTAATCCGTCAGTTTTTATACGATTATGAGTGGTATTTTACTAATCAAAAAGTGGTGTTGACCAATCTTTCTTTTTTGGCCATGCAATCCAATGAGTCTTTGCCTCAAATATTTGAAGTAGCAGATAAGCTAGAGTTGATGCGAGTAAAGAAAATCGCTTCAGAATTTAATTTAGACTTTACCATTTTTGGAGGAGGAGATGAATATCAACGTGTCACTGAAATTAGCGATTTGGTGGACACATTAATTATCCCTTTAAATTTTCCAAAAGCTTATGATATTACCGACCCTTTTATCGGAAGGTATATTCATTTAGCTGATTTAAAGCATTGGGAATTGGCACCATACAATCCATATATATTACAGAAAAACAAGGTGAAATTTGCCTTTTCATTGTATAAAACAAAGGTAAAAAAGGAATTTTTGTCACAAATAAGAGCTGCAGTGAAGCATGGTTTATCACAAACTGAAGCATTGAAAGCGTTGACCATTCACCCAGCCAGGATTTTAGGAATAGAAAATGAAGTAGGTACTTTGGACAAAGGAAAACTTGCCAATTTTATCGTTACAAAAGGCAATATTTTTGAAGACGGTGAGCTTGTTGAGAACTGGATTCGTGGAGAAAAACACGAAATTAAACCATTCAAAGAATTAAAAATGGATGGTGATTATACCTTTAATGTAGGAGGGGAGATTTATGAAGGTAAATTAAAATTAGCGGGTGCAAAATCTAGTGGGACAATTATCAGTTTTAAGTCTAAAGTCGATAGTGTAACTCAAGTAACATCAAAAGATACCATGGAGTCAAAAATGGTGATTACCCAAAGTGGTCAGCAATTCAGTGCCGTTTTTAAAGTGTACAATTCAAAACAATTCGGCTTAATACAATTGAATGGAAGTATACACGAACAGCTTGGAGTCATTGATGGAAATGCCTTATTGCCAAATGGTGAATGGGTAAAATGGAACGCCATCAAACAAAATAAAGCAGCGGATAAAGACAAGCCTTTCGAATCAAAAATCGATACTTCCGCTTTAAAAAATATTACTTTTCCAATGATGGCTTTTGGTTTTGATTCTTTACCTGAAAGTCAAACTTACTTCATTAAAAATGTGACCATTTGGACCAATGAGAAGCAAGGCATCATCAAAAATGGGAATGTTTTTATCAAGAATGGGAAAATTGAAGGCATTAATCGAAAAATCAACACTTTTCCAAACAATACCATCATTATTGATGGCGAAGGTAAGCACTTAACTTCAGGAATAATAGACGAGCATTCTCATATTGCGATTTCAAAAGGGGTGAATGAAGGTGGTCAAGCCAATTCTGCTGAGGTGTCTATCAGGGATGTGGTTCGATCAAATGATATTAATATATATCGACAATTGGCGGGTGGTGTAACCTGTTCTCAGTTATTGCATGGTTCAGCCAATCCAATCGGTGGTCAGTCGGCCTTAATTAAATTGAAGTGGGGTTTTTTGCCTGCCCAAATGTTGGTGAAGAATGCGCCGGGCTTTATCAAATTTGCCTTGGGTGAAAATGTAAAACAATCCAATTGGGGCGACCACAATCGGGTGCGTTTTCCGCAGACTAGAATGGGTGTGGAGCAAGTGTATTATGATGCTTTTACAAGGGCATTAGCATATGAAAAAGCTTGGAAACACCATGTCAATTTAAAACCCAAAGATAAAGAAGGACATGAAGCACCTCGAAAAGATTTGGAAATGGAAGTGGTGTTGGAAATATTAAAGTCCGAACGCTTTATTACTTGCCATTCTTACATTCAAAGTGAAATATTGATGTTGATGCGGGTGGCCGATTCTATGAAATTTACCATTAATACTTTTACACATATTTTGGAAGGATACAAGGTGGCTGACATCATGAAAGAACATGGAGCAGGGGCTTCTACTTTTTCTGATTGGTGGGCTTATAAGTTTGAAGTAAATGAAGCCATTCCTTATAATGCGGCAATTTTAAATAAAATGGGCATTGTGACAGCCATTAATTCTGATGACGCAGAAATGGGTCGAAGATTGAATCAAGAAGCTGCTAAAATTGTGAAATATGGAGGGGTTTCTGAAGAAGATGCCTGGAAAATGGTGACTTTGAATCCGGCTATATTGTTGAGAGTAGACGATAGAATGGGTAGTATAAAAGTAGGGAAGGATGCAGATGTAGTTTTATGGTCTACCAATCCATTGAGTATTCAAGCGAAGGTAGAAAAGACTTTTGTTGATGGTATGCTTTTATATGATGCGCAAAAAACAATTGAATTACAACAAAGAGATCAAAAAGAAAGAAAAAGATTATTAGAAAAAATGTTGGCTGAAAAGTTAGCAGGAAAGTCTACCCAAAAACCAGTAATAAAAGTTGAACGTCATTATCATTGTGATACGGAAGGGGAATAAAAGGATATAGCATGAAAGCAATTGTATTTGTATTTTTAGGATTAATCAGTCAACACGTTTTTGGACAAGTACCAGCACCGATTGAACAGACTTATGAACGTATTTTAATCAAAAATGCGCGGGTGCATACGGGTACTGGAAAAATCATTCCAAAAGGGGTGGTGGGTATTCAAAGTAAAAAAATAACCCTAGTAGGTAATGCTTTGACTTATAAAATGAATATTGATGATTGGGACACCATCATTGATGTTGCTGGTCAGGAATTATATCCAGGCTTTATAGCAACGAATACAACTGTTGGTTTGACAGAAATTGATGCTGTAAGGGCAACCAATGATTTCCGAGAAGTGGGGTATATTTCTCCCCATGTACGCGCTTTAATCGCTTTTAATTTAGATTCAAAAATTATTTATACCATTCGAACTAATGGTGTTTTGGTTTGTCAGTCCACACCAAGAGGAGGTTTGATTTCAGGTACTTCATCTGTCTTTGGATTAGATGGTTGGCAATGGGAAGATGCAGTGGTTTTAAAAGATGATGGCAGACACGTAAATTGGCCATCACGATTTTACCAAACCGGTTGGTGGGCGGCCCCTGGTTTATTAAAAGAAAATGTAAAATATGCGACCATTATCGATAATTTGGTTGCTTTCTTCAACGAAAGTCAAGCATATTTGAGTGAAAAGGAACATGCGCAGGTTTCAATCAAACATGCAGCTATGCGCAATGTATTGGAAGGTAAGGGGCGGATTTATTTTCATGCAGATTTTGCGCCAGAAATCAATGACGTGATTGATTTTGCTAAGGAATTTAAAATAAAATTCCCAGTGATTGTCGGAGGACATGATGCCAGTTTTTTAGCCGATCGCTTAAAGGAAAATAGATTCAGCATCATGTTGTCAAAGCCACATCACTTACCTTATTTTGAAGGCGACCAGCCTTATGATAATTATCAAACGGCTAAAGCTTTACAAGATGCAGGCTTGCTATTTTGTATTCAAAACGCAGGGAGTATGGAAGTGATGAATGCTAGAAACCTACCTTTTTTAGCAGGTACAGCCATGGCTTATGGGTTGACAGAAGAGCAGGCGGTGGCTTGTGTTTCATTTAACGCGGCCAAAATATTAGGGGTCGACCATTTAATAGGTTCCGTAGCGGAAGGTAAAATTGCCACCTTGTTTGTTTCAAAAGGAAACGCTTTGGACATGCGCAGCAATAACCTTAGTCTAGCCTTAATAGACGGACGATTCGTTGCCCTCGACAATCACCAAATGGCACTGTCAAAAAAATATCACCAAAAATACCAATTGGCAGATTAAGAAAAATACCTGAAATCTTGTTGGTCTTTTATTTGTTGTAAAGTTTCGTAAATTAAACGAATACAATTTTCCACATCATCTTTATGCGTCATTTCCACTGTGGTATGCATATACCTTAAAGGCAATGATATTAAACAAGAAGGTACGCCTTTATTGGAATAAGCGAAAGCATCTGTATCAGTTCCAGTCGATCTTGATGCCGCTGCCCTTTGAAATGGAATCTTTGCTTTTTCTGCCGTTTCTAGTACCAAGTCTAATAAGTTATTCTGTACTGCGGGTCCGTAGGTTAAAACAGGACCATTTCCGCCAATAATATCCCCTTGTACAATCTTGTCGAGCATAGGTGTTTGTGTATCGTGACAAACATCAGTGATGATAGCAACATCCGGTTGAATTCTTTCCGCAATCATTTGTGCTCCTCTCAAGCCAATTTCTTCTTGAACAGAGTTGGTAATGTAAAGTCCAAATGGAAGTTCTATTTTATTTTCTTTTAATAATCTAGCTACTTCTGCAATCATAAAGCCACCCATTCTATTATCCAAAGCACGTCCAACATATTTATTTTTATTGAGTACCATAAATTCGTCTGGATAGGTGACTACACATCCAACATGAATCCCCATGGCTTCCACTTCCTCTTTCGTGTTGGCGCCACAATCTAAAAATATATTGTCAGGTTTGGGTGCCTTTTCAGTTTTGTTTGAACGGGTATGAATAGCTGGCCATCCAAATACTGCATCAACTGTCCCTTTTTTAGTGTGGATTAACACTTTTTTAGAAGGTGCAATTTGATGATCAGATCCACCATTTCTTCTTAAGTATATAAAACCTTCATTTGTAATATAATGTACAAACCAAGATATTTCATCAGCATGTGCTTCAATTACTACACGATACTTTGCTTTTGGATTCACAATGCCAACTACACTTCCATAATTATCAATCCAATAGTCATCAATATACGGTTTGATGTAATCTAACCATATTTTCTGCCCTTCTTTTTCGAAGCCAGTTGGTGAAGCATTGTTAAGGTATTTATTTAAAAATGTGAAGGATTTTTTCGTGATAATGCTTTTCTTTTTCATATTAATTTGGTCGATTAAAATTTGGGTTAAAGGTACTTTTTTTTC
>CBDUKB010000150.1:0-7700 GCA_965367695.1 uncultured Putridiphycobacter sp. | reverse complement strand
CCATGTATAAATAGTTGGTGTTATGACTCCAAGATTCTTCACATGTAAAAATAGTGCCATTGGGTGTTAAACTACCACCACAATTACGATTCGTATACCCTACTCCAGAAAAATCAATGTGTTCATAATCCGAAATCACTTCCCAAACACTGTCTTTGTACTCAATTTCAAACATGGTTGCACCACCACCATCTCCTAACCCATCATCCATGTACTTAGTTTCGTGAGAAATGAATACCCATCCTTTGGTATTTGGATTGCTTTCATCTGGAATAAATACCGTTAAATCGTGATTGCCTTTGGCTGGGAACTTTTTACCATCTGCTCTTTTTACCAAATCTTTTTCTGAAAACAAGACTTGATAAGTAAAGCCTTCTGGTAATAGTAAATCTTGAGAATTAAAGTTTGAAGCGATACTTTTAAATAAAGGAATGGTATCAATTACCGCAACGGAATCAATCCAATCATCAGCTTTCAAATTATTAGTTTCAACTGATTGCGCTTTAGGTTTACAAGCTATGAGTGGAATAAGTATTATGAAGAATAAAAATCTTTTCATCAGTGGATTGTTTCCCACAAATTTAATTCTTCTAAATGAAAAATACTTATTTTATAAACTAAATTGATCTTTAAACTTAATGGCTTGTCTGCGAGAGATGTCAATTTTTGTTCCACAATCCATTTCTACCTGCAAGCTTCCATTAAACCACGATTCAACATTGACAACTCGGTTTAAATTCACTAAATACTTTCTGTTTGCCCTAAAAAATAAGTGATCATCAATTCTGTCTGAAAGACTGTTGAGGGAGCGCAATATTAATGGATGAAAATTTTTAAAGAATACCTTGACATAATTTCCATCCGATTCAAAATAACGAATATCATCAATGGAAACAAACCAAACTTTGTCTCCGTCTTTTATTAATATTTTATCTCCCGACTTTAATAGCCTTGCTTCTTCAACTGCTTCTGGGGTTTTATGTTCTTCATAAATCCTTGTAATCACATCAGATAAACGTTCATCATCCAACGGTTTTAACAAATAATCATAGGCGTTTAATTCAAATGCTTTAATGGCAAATTCATCATAAGCCGTCACAAAAACAGTTCTCGGTGGATTTTCTAACCTTTCAATTAAAGCTAAACCAGTTTCTCCAGGCATTTGAATATCAATAAATAATAAATCGGGATGCAATTCCAATATACCTGCTTCCGCCTCTTGGGCATTTTTGAATTCTCCAACAATTTCAATATCCTCATACTTTTCGAGCATTTGTTTAAATGCCTCTCTCGCCAAGCGCTCATCATCAACTATTATTGTCTTAATTTTCATCTTCCTCAGTTATTTTTTTAACAGCAATACATGCATGTACCATTCCTTCTTTTTCAAATAAGTCAAAATGGGCCTCCTCACCAAATATAATTGCCAACCGTTTCCTTGTATTTTCAATTCCAATTCCATGATTGCTATTGTTTGGATTCATTCGACCAGTATTACTAATATTAATCATCAATATATTACCGTTCACTTCTGTTTTAATTATTAATTCTCCACCGTCCATTAATTTAGATAAACCGTGTTTAATAGCATTTTCAGCAATGGTTTGAATTGAAAGTGGGGGAATTTTACAAGCCAAACTAGCTGGATCAATATCAAATTTTACCTTTACATGGTCTTCAAACCTGATTTTTTCTATATCTAAATAGGTAGCTACCAATTCCAATTCTTTTTCTAATGAAATAAGCCTGTTTTTTGAAAGGGTAATAGAATTACGCAATAAGTTAGACAACTTCGTGATTGCACGTTTAGATTCGTCTTTATTAATCTCTACTAAAGCTTTAATGGAGTTAAGTGAATTAAACAAAAAATGAGGATTGATTTGAGCTCTCAGATTTTTCAATTCAATTTCATTTTTTGAAGCTTCGTATTGCAAGTTTTTTATTTCTTGCTGACGGGATTTTTCTATAAACAAATAAGTATAGTAAATACCACACCACAAAGCCGTGACAATAAAAGTTATAAATATATTAATGGTCAATTGTGCCCCTAAATTCTGTACGTCAAATGTGTAATAATCCGGCTTCACTAAATACTCACTATAACCTATTTGAGCAAATTCAAAGGCTATGGAAACTAAAATGGAACCAATCATACTAAAAACGATAATTTGCCAAATAGTTTTTTCTATCCAATTGAATCGCAAGATAAAATTTCGCAATACGTGAGCACTCAATACCGAAAGTAATACCGAAACAAAATAGTATAAAATTAATTTTTCAGTAATAATTATTCCACCACTTAAATAAGAAAGCGCAAAGGTGATAAGGATGTATGCTCCCCAACCTACAAATTGCACAATCCAATAAAGTCTATTATTTTTAAAGGAGTCGCTCATTAATCAAATATAATTGAATATTCACGAAAACAATGCCCTTAAATGATAAAGGTACTTTTGTAAATTTACAAGGTGAAAATTAATTGATAAATGGTGAAAATTACACGTTGAATCTAAAATGCATGATGTCTCCATCTTGCACAATATAAGTTTTACCTTCAACACCCATCTTACCAGCTTCTTTAATTGCTGCTTCCGATTTGTATTTAATGTAATCCTCGTATTTAATTACTTCGGCACGAATGAACCCTTTTTCAAAATCGGTATGAATAACACCAGCTGCTTGTGGTGCAGTAGCACCAACTTCAACAGTCCATGCTCTAACTTCTTTTACACCACAAGTAAAGTAAGTTTGTAAGTTCAATAAACTATAAGCAGAACGAATTAATTTATTCACGCCCGGCTCCTCTAAGCCAATCTCTTCTAAAAACATTTTTCTTTCTTCGTAATCTTCTAATTCTGCAATTTCAGATTCAATTTGAGTCCCAATAATTAATACTTCAGCATTTTCGTCAGCCACCGCAGCTTTTACTTTTTCAGAATAAGCATTTCCTTTACTTGCAGCAGCCTCATCAACATTACATAAATATAAAACTGGTTTTGCAGTAATTAGGTGTAAGTGATCTAACATTTTTCTTTCATCTTCTGACTCTACTTCGTATGTTCTGACAGATTTTCCTGATTCTAAAACAGTTTTTAATTTTTCGAGTAACTTATGTTCTTTTAAAAGATCTTTGTCTCCTGTTTTTACAGCTCTAGCAGTAGAAGATAATCTTTTTTCTACAGTATCTAAATCCTTTAATTGTAATTCAAAATCAATCACTTCCTTGTCTCTAATCGGATCAACGGAACCGTCTACATGAACAATATTATCGTCGTCAAAACATCTTAAGACATGAATAATGGCATCTGTTTCACGGATATTACCTAAAAATTGATTCCCAAGTCCTTCCCCTTTGTGTGCGCCTTTAACCAATCCTGCTATATCAACTATTTCGATTGTTGTTGGCACTACTCTTTCAGGATTAACAATGCTTTCTAACGCAGTTAATCTTGAGTCTGGAACCGTGATAGTTCCTACATTTGGCTCAATTGTGCAAAATGGAAAATTAGCCGATTGCGCTCTCGCATTTGACAAACAATTAAACAAGGTTGATTTACCTACATTTGGTAATCCTACAATTCCACATTTCAAAGCCATATTCAAAAATTTTAGCAAAGATATTCATTTTGCTGTGCTAAGCAATAAAATGTGAAAAAAGGATGAAATTTTAGTCTTACTTTTTACTTCTAATTAAAGTAACGTTGCCTTGCCCTTCGAAATCGGTACCATTAGTTGAAACGGCTTTATAGGTATAGAAATACACCCCATCCGTACAGGGTTTGTCTCCATTTTTTAAATTACCATTCCATTTATCATCAATGTCTGTAAACCTGAAAACCTCTACCCCATAGCGATTCATCACTACACATTCAAAAGTTTCAATACCAGCATTGGGAAAGTAAAACTCATTGTTAGGAAAAGCCCCAGGCGTAAATACATTTGGAATAGCTAGTACAGGAATTGCATGTACTTTAATATTTAAGCAAGTAGTATCCACACAATCGTTAAAGTTTTTTGCTACCAAACACACTTCATATATTTCTTCTTCTGTATAGGTAGTATCTGGTTTATCCTTCAAATCATAAGTAAAGAACCACTTGTTACCTACTGGATTATTATGGTATAAATTCCATTGAAAAATTGTATCTGACAAAGGGTTCCCATCTTGTGCAAACCCAGCTGAAGTATTGGTGAATTTTACCTTCACTGGCTCAGTTCCTTCGTATTCGGTAGGAGAAATAAAATCATCAGATGCTGCTACAAAGCTTGCAACAGGGTTAATAGAGTCTAATTGAATTGAGTTGTTGACTACACAGCCCAAACCGTCGGTAATTTTCACAAAATAGTTAGCTGGCGCCAATCCATTCCATTGAGATCCGCTATGGGTGTTTGAATTTTTATCATTTGTCCAATCAAAAGCAAATGATCCACTTCCTCCACCACTTGCAGTCGCAAAAACAGAACCATTACCACTTTGGAAACTCGCGGTTCTACAATAGGCAGATTTTTTATCTATGGTGCTGGCAATGCTATCGTTTTGAGTGATCACAAAATCGAAGGTATTTGAACAGCCAGCTGAATCTAAAATAATTAAATTATAGCTTCCTGCCGGTAAGTTATCGATATTTGAATTTGGAGGCAAATTATTTACCACTGTTGATTCCCAATCAAATGTATAAGGCCCTTGATTATTGTTCACATTATTTACAGAAATCAATCCTGTTTCCTCTCCAAAACAATTTACATTTTTCACAATAAAATTAGCTGTAATTGCTGGGGGATTAGGTAATAAGTGTATTAAAGTTGCTGTACATCCATTGTTATCTGTAACGGTAACAGCATAAGTACCTGCAGATAAATTATTAGCTGTTGAAGTAGTAGAAGTAATCGCTGTTGGCCCAGTCCAATCAAAAACAGTATTGTTGCCAACTGTTCCTCCAGTAACACCTACATTAATTGAGCCATCAATAAACCCAAAACAATGCGGCGAACCTGCACTTTGTACAAACAATGACAACACATCTGGTTGATTAATTGTTACTGCAATTGCAGAAGTACAACCACTTACATCAGTTACTGTAACAATCCATACACCTGCCATCATTCCTGTCAGTGGTACATTCACACTGCCATTCAATATTTGACCGATAGGTGAAGTCCATACCACTGATTGAATGGGCACATTATCGGGGTTATTATTCCCATCTACTGTGAATGCATTAATAGTAGCAGAACCATTTGCTTCTCCGTTACACAAGGCACTTGTTTTATTTGTAACATTTATGATAATACCATGACCAATTGAATTAATGGTAACGGTAGAATCTGCATGACAGCCCATTTGGTCTAACAAAACAATCGAAACTGTATTACCTACACCCGCATATGCAGTATCGTATGGCAAAGTATTCGTTTCAGCTATGCCATTCATGATAATTGTTCCTAATCCACCATTACTTGCTCCTGCAGTACCTTCAACGTACACAGCTCCATTCCCTGTTCCAGGACAATCTGGCCCAGGAATTACGGTTACATTTGCAAATTGTGGCGTCGAAAAAAAGCCATTTACACTTCCTGTACAACCATCTTGATTGGTAATGAGTAAATTGTAATTAGCACCATTGTAGAGGTTTTGAATTTGTATTGGATTAGGAGTTGTAATCGTATCGTTGAGCAAACTCCCAACGCCAGTACTTACAACATAGTAGGTGCCATCATCAGTAAAATTAAAGTCTATGCCATTATTGAGGCCGATACAATTTACTGTCGCTGGAGGTGCAATTGGACAGGTATATTTTATTTCAATTGGAGTTCCTAGTGAAAAGCAACCATTGTTATCTGTATCCCAATGAATAATTCCATTATCGTTTGTACCCACTACATTTCCATTCATTCCTATTCCATCATCAGCAGTTACGGGAACAAAATAATAAGTACCACAACCCAATTGACTCATGATTAAACTTTGAACATTATGTCCATCAAAAATTGAATCAGAAGGTATTATCAGCTGTGTAAATCCGGGATCATTTGTTGGATTGGTTCCTGTTGGCAAAGCATCATAAATTAAAAACATTAATTGAGCTGTATACACATCATCACCTACTGGACCAGGGATGGTATCACCTGGTAAAATATAATTATCATTAGATAAAATACTAAAATTATCGCCTTCGCACAAAGCTATGGGCTGGTTTGTCAATTGATTATTTTTTAATAAAGTAAAGGTTCCTGTTTCTGTATTACAAACTGGTACAATAGAACAATCTGTCGCTCCAGTACCACTCGTTTGTGTCAAAGAAATATTTTGAACTTGCCCTGCATAATTAGTAATTAGCATGATATATACTTCACCAATCACAGCATTAGGAATAGAGGGCACCTCCATGTTTGTCCCAGAATAACTACAATCTACTATCGGACTGTTTATTGGATCACCTAAAGTGCCACAATTTGAAATTGCATTGGCTAAGTTGGTGAAAGGGCCATAAATAATGAAATCAATATCTAAATTGGCTGATAATGACATGTTGATTGCCCCATTGCTCGATACTTCAAAATAAAACCAACTTGGATTAGGCTGGGAAAATAAGCAGCCATAATCGTTACCCACAGCGGCTGATCCAGCATTTGCATTTGCAGTGAAAGAAACACCCACACTCGTACAAATTGGGTTCATGTCGACACAATTGACATTATTTTGGGCATGTAAGTTAAATAGGCTTAGACCCAAATAAAATATTAATATGAGTCTAAGCATTATTTTTATTTTTTACTTCGAATCAATGTAACAGTTCCTTGACCTTCGAATGTTAATTTGTTCGTTGCAACCGCGCTGTACGTATAAAAATAGACACCATCAGCACATGGTTTATCTCCATTTGCTAGGTTACCATTCCATTTATCAGCAATATCAGTAAATCTATATACTTCAACACCGTATCTATTCATGACCACACAATCAAAGGTTTCAATACCTACATTCGGGAAAAAGAATTCATTGTTTGGAAATGCGCCTGGTGTAAATACATTTGGCACATCTAAAACAGGTGCTGCATGAACCGTAATGTCTAGACATGTTGTATCTACACAATCATTAAAGTTTTTAGCCACTAAACATACTTGGTAAATTTCTTCTTCACTATAAGTAGTATCCGGTTTATCTTTAATATCATATGTAAAAAACCAATTATTACCCAATTCGTTATTGGTATATAAATTCCATTGGAAGATGGTATCAGATAAAGGGTTTCCTTCTTGAGCGTAACCAGTTGAAGTGTTTGTAAACTTCACTTTTACAGGATCTGTTCCTTCGTATTCTGTAGGTGATATAAATGCATCAGAAGCTGCTGTAAAGCTTGCCACTGGATTGATAGAATCCAACAATATTGAATTGTTTACTACACAACCTAAACCATCTGTAATTTCTACAAAATAGTTAGCTGGCGCCAATCCATTCCATTGTGAACCATTGTGTGTATTTGAATTTTTATCATTTGTCCATTCAAAAGAAAATGAACCACTTCCACCGCCACTCGCTGTTGCGAATACAGAACCGTTACCACTTTGGAAAAAAGTTGTTCTACAGTAAGCAGAATTCTTTCCTATGGTAGTTCCAATACTGTCGTTTTCGGTTATCGTATAATCGAAAGAATTTGTACAACCTGCCGCATCAACAATCGTTAAAGTATAATTTCCTG
>CBDUKB010000149.1:0-7726 GCA_965367695.1 uncultured Putridiphycobacter sp. | reverse complement strand
CCAAAGAAAAAATTGCCATTTTTTCTATCCTCAGCCCTCAGTGGATAGCATCAAGCTTTTAGATAAATGACAAAAAAAGTAATAATTTTTGATAATCAAAAATAATTTTTAAATTGCTATTAATGAATATTTAAAGCTAAATCAATGAAAAAGCTCAAAATAATACTGTTTGCTTTAACAGCGCTTTTCTTTCTCAGCGCCTCCTGCGAAAAACAAGACCCCGAACCAGAATTTACTCAGTATTTTTCCTGTAAAATTAATGGGGTTGAATGGGTAGCTAAAACACCAGCTAGTATTGGAGGCCCCGTAGCTTTAGATCCATTTTTTAATGAGTCTAGTGGCTCTGTGCACCTTAAAGCAACAATTAAGGATAATGAAGAAGATATTTATGACATCATAAATATCTTTGGAATAATAAATACCATCAATCTTTCAGAAGCTCAACTAACTGTATTAGATGCAGATGGTAATGAGCAAAATGGCTATTTTGCAATAAATAGTACAGATATTTGTAACGCATATAGTCATGATTCTCTAAACCCTGGGAATCTTAAAATCTGTGTATTTAACAAAGAGAAACGTGAGATATCTGGTACCTTTAGTATGACATTAATTAACAGAGATTGCGCAGACAGTTTAATGCAAATTACAGATGGAAAATTTGCTTTTTGGTATTGAGCTTTAGACCGGATTTCGAGACCAAAGAAAAAATTGCCATTTTTTCTATCCTCAGCCCTCAGTGGATAGCATCAAGAAACTAGATAAAAGATAATAATAGAAATGTTTCTTTTTTTAGCAGTTATTCACCCCCTTTAACGCAACTATACTATAAATTAAACAGTCTTAATTTTAATACCTCTTTTTAATTGTTTAATTTAGTGTTATGAAAAAAATGCTGCTTACTTTTTTAATCGCCTTTGGCTTTAACACTGTTTATGCACAGGAGGTAGAGCAGTATGTAGGTAATTATAAGTTTGTAGAAAATAAAGGTCAATGGCCTGCTAAAGCTTTGTACAAGGCAGATGTTTCCTTTGGAAATGTATGGTTAGAGCAAACGGGAATATTGTATCAGTTCATTGATGCGGATGATATTCACCATGCAGATTTTTCTGCGAAGTCAATTGAAAATCCTCAAATTCGTGAACATTATCTCTACTTACAATTTTTAGGTTGTCAACCCAATGCGCAAACTACCAGTCGCAATAAAACAAGTGAATACTACAATTATTTTATTGGAAACGACCAAAGTAAATGGGCCAGGGAATGTTACGGTTTTTACGATATTACTTACCATAAATTATATCCAAATATTGACGCTAGAATTTTCGAAAAGAACCGACAATTAAAATATGAATTTAAAGTATCTCCTCAAGGTGACCCAAGCCTTATTCAACTTAAATATAATGGGCAAGAATCCATTAAAATATTAAAGGATGGAAGTTTAAAAATTAAAACAGGAGTTGGAGAAATCATTGAAGAAAAACCAGTTGCCTATCAAATTAAAAATGGAAAAATCATAACTATTGCTTGTGCATTTAAATTAACAAATGGCATTTTAAGTTTTGAGTTGGGTGAATATGATAATAACATTGCATTGGTTATTGATCCAGTGTTGGTTTTTGCAACTTATTGTGGGTCAACCTCTGATAATTTTGGTATGACAGCAACTTATGCTTATGATGGGAAAGCTTATAGTGGTGGTACTGTTTATGGAAACGCTTATCCTACTCCTGCATTAGTATGGAATGCTACCACAAATATTACGGTGCCTAATGTGAGTAATTCAATTACTACTGATGTTTTTATTAGTAAATATAGTGCAGATGGTACCAATATGATTTGGACTAACTTTATAGGAGGAGGAGACAATACACAAGGAACAGAAACTGTGCACAGTTTAATTTGTGATGCTGCTAATAATATTTATTTATATGGCGCAACATCTAGTACTGACTTCCCAATGATGAATGCTTATCAAAGCACACACGGAGGAGGTTCAACTTTTTCAGTTCAATTTAATGGGAGTAATTTCGGAACGGTAGGTACCGATATTTACGTTTCAAAACTGAGTTCTGACGGATTAAACCTTTTAGGTTCTACTTATATGGGTGGAAGTGCAAATGATGGGGTGAATTATAAAGTAACCTCAGGTAATTATAGTTCGGTTGCCGCATATGATTCTTTGACTTCGAATTATGGAGATCAATTTAGGGGGGAAATTATGTTGGATGCTTCCAATAATGTGTTGGTGACTTCCAGTACGCGTTCTACAAATTTTCCGGTTCAAAATGCCTTCCAAAGTAACAACGCTGGTCAACAAGATGGTGTAGTGTTTAAATTGTCTGCCGACTTTTCATCTCTATTGTGGTCGAGTTACTACGGAGGATCTCAAAATGATGCTTGTTATTCCGTAAAAATTGATTCTTCCTATAATATATTAATTGCAGGAGGGACTTCCTCAAACGACTTACCAAATACCGTTGGAGGATTAAATCCTAGTTATTTGGGCGGAAAAACAGATGGTTTTGTGGCTAAAATTGCAGGTGACGGATCTGCGATTATCCAATCAACTTATATTGGTACAACAGCTTATGATCAGAATATTTTTGTTGAAATAGACCGAGATGACAATGTGTTTTTAGTTGGAGTGTCAGATGGTGACATGCCAGTTATTAATGCTGCCTATTCGAATGCCAATAGTGGTCAGTTTATTATGAAATTAAATCCGAGTCTTACTTCCATAGATTATGCAACAGTTTTTGGAAATGGAAATGGTTTACCCAATATTTCACCCGCAGCATTTTTAGTAGATGTTTGTGGCAACGTATATGTATCTGGATGGGGAGCTAATATTTTGCAAGGTACCGGTCTTAATGGAATGCCTGTAACCGCGAATGCAGCCCAAGGAACCAATGGAGATGGATTTAATTTTTACTTATTCGTTTTAGAACGTGATGCCAGTAATATTTTATATGGTTCTTATTTGGGTGGACCTTTGGCACAGGAGCATGTCGACGGTGGCACTTCTCGATTTGATAAAAACGGTGTAGTTTACCAATCAGTTTGTGGTGGTTGTCAAGGTTACTCAGATTTTCCTACTACGGCGAATGCATGGTCGGCTAATAATTTGAGTTCAAATTGTAATAACTTGGTTTTTAAGTTTGATTTCCAAATTGTACCAGATGCAGATTTTACAGTAAGTAACTTAGTCGGTTGTTCACCATTGACAATCAATTATACTAACCAAAGTACAGACCCCAATGCATCAATTTGGAATTTGAGTGCTGGTGGAACCATCATACAAGGGGGAGCTAATCCAATAGTTTTATATGATCAACCTGGGCAATACGAAGCTGTATTGTATATCACCGATTCGATTTGTAATTTAACGGATACGGCAAAAAAATTGATTACAGTTTATCCCGAAGTACTATTGAATCTACCGAACGATACAATTATCTGTGATAGTGATATCAGTAGTTTTGCTTTAACTGCTAACAGTTATGGAACGGCTACTTCATTTATTTGGGATGATGATGATGATTTTTCTAGTCCTTTAAACGCGGGAGGCTTGGATTCGGTAATTACTATTACCCCATTATCCACTACCACTTATTATTGTAAAGTTTCTAATGGGCATTCAATTTGTGATAAAACGGGTTCTGTTACTATTCAATTAAGTTCTGGGATAATTGATGTGATGGAAGATATTAGTATTTGTGCAGGGAATACTGTAAATTTAAAGGCAACTTTTCCTTCGGGTGCCAACCTAAACGTCGATTGGTCACCAAATGATTACATTACTTTTGAAAATCCAAGTACTGGCTTGGCACAAGCAAAACCACCATCATCACAATATTATTATGTAAGTGCAACCATCAACGGTTGTGAATTTTATGACTCTGTTTGGGTGAAAGTAGATGTTTTACCAAGCGATTCTGTATATATTATTGCAACACCACCTGAGGTAGTTGATGGTGGCATTACGCTTTTACAAGCCATGCCAAATGTTCCGTATTTTAATTATTTATGGTCCCCTGCTAGTAAAGTCGAACAACCAACAAATCAAACAACCAATACTTATTCCATTACAGAAACCACTGAATTTGCAGTGCAAGTGACCAATGATGCTTGTACAAAAACAGCAAAAGTAATTATTCAAGTCCTGGAGTTTATTTGTGGAGATGTGTATGTTTTTGTTCCCACAGCTTTTACACCAGACAGCGATAATATTAACGACCAAGTATTTGTGAGAGGACATAATATTGTTGAAATGAACTTTATGATTTTCGATCGTTGGGGAGAAGTTGTCTTTGAAACTCAAAATCAAAATGAAGGATGGGATGGCGTTTTTAGAGGGAAGCCATTAGATCCTGATGTGTATGTATATCACTTAAAAGTAAAGTGTGTAGAAGGTCAAGAAAATTTAATTAAAGGGAACATTACCTTAATCAAATAAGTGAAAAAATTATTGAGTACCATACTTTTTATTGGTAGCCTATACACTGGTATGGGACAAGATATTCACTTTTCACAATTTTATCGTTCTCCTTTAATGTTAAATCCTGCTTTGACAGGGGATTACAAAGGAGACTGGCGTTTTACGGGGAATCAAAGGAGCCAGTGGAGAGCCGTTTCAAGGGCTTATAATACATTTGGTTTCTCAGTCGAAAACAATGAAGGAAAAATTAAACCTAACTTATTTTATGGTCTTAATTATATGAATGATGTGGCTGGAGATGGAAATTATAGAACACATGAATTGAATGTTTCAGTTGCCCAACAATTTTTATTTAAATCCGTAACAGCACAAAAAATAACGGTTGGCGCACAGTTTGGTATCAATCATAAGGCAATTGACTTTAATGCATTCCAATACGATTTGCAATTTAATGGATATAAATATGATCCCAATTTGCCTTCCAATGAAATCTTTTCAAATCAAAGGTATACCAATGTGAATTCAAGTTTGGGTGTGTTTTATGCTAGGGCTTTTAAGTCTGAGTTAAAAATAGAAACTGGGGTTGCAGCTTTTAATCTAATAGGTCAAAAGCAAGGATTTTTAGGCAATCCATCCATTGTTAGGGATAGGCGATTTGTAGTGCATGCTAATGCTGTATATCCAATTAATTTTCAGTGGGACTTAATGCCAGGACTCTTATTTCAAACCCAAGGTGTTTATAGAGAGTTGAACTTAGGAGCTAATATACGTTATGTACAATTAGATAAAAAGGGAGAATACATTGCACCTTATGCTGGTGTTTGGTTTAGGGCGAAAGATGCCGTGAATATTGTAGCCGGTTTGTATTATAATAATTGGATAGCAGGGATTAGTTATGATGTTAATATTTCAGCACTTTCACCTGCAAGTAATGTTAGGGGAGGATTAGAACTCTCTTTTCAATATATTTTAGATATTTTTAAACCAAAAAACATTCAATACCGCATTTGTCCCGATTTTTTATGAGGCTGACTTTAATTCTCTTATTTTTTACACAATTAGCTTTTGGACAAACCTATGTGCAATTGGTTGAATATGCCGATCAAAAAGTGGAAGTAGGTGATTATTATGGGGCAATATTATATTACCAACAAGCCATGACTTTTGATTCCACTTCAGTGGAAATCAATTGGAAAATGGCAGAAACGCAGCGGAAATATAAAAATTACGAAAAAGCTGCTGAATATTATCAACTTGTATACACAAAAGAACAGGCAAGAATTTATCCAATGTCAATTTTTTGGTTGGCCACCATGTTACAGCAAAGTGGTGAATATGCTCAAGCAAAACAGGCATTTAAATCAGCAAAAAAAGTATTTAAACGAGACCGAGAATCCTATGAGTATCAAAAGGCCGAACAAGGGTTTAAAGCTTGTATTTGGGCTGAGAATACCATGAAATTAGCTGGAGATGAAGTAGTGTCCCCCCTTGGATTCCCCATCAATTCTAATGATACTGAATTTGCACCAAGGGTAAGCAAAGATAAATTTTATTTCACTGCTTTAAAGGCAGATACCGTTAAACCCACAGAAGAAGTAAATAGTAAAAACTATAAATTAAGTATTTATAGTGCCGATAAGTTTAACCGTACTTTTTCGAATGTAAATGTATTAAGCGGTGAAGGTTTAGCGGATTATAATTATGGGAATGGTTGTTTTAGTGCCGACGGTAAAAGGTTTTATTTTACCCGTTGTGACCAAGGAATGAATTGTAAAATATTTGTCGGTAAGTTGGTAGACAATAAATTGACTGATATCGATAGTTTAGGAGAAGTGATTAACGATTATGCAGCTCAAACTACCATGCCGCACATTGCAGTGATCAATGGAGAAGAATACTTGTTTTTTGCTTCCAATCGATACCGTTCACTCGGTGGATATGATATTTGGGCTTCTAAAATAACAGATGGCAATCAATACAGCAAAGCATTTAATTTAGGTAAAGGCATCAATTCCATTGAAGATGAAATCACGCCTTTTTATGATGCCCAATCTAACCGCTTGTACTTTTCTTCGACTTGGCATATTGGTTTTGGTGGTTTTGATATTTTTTACAGTGAAAATAATCCTTCTGTCATGCAATTTGGTCCGGTCCAAAATATAGGTTTACCTTTCAACTCTCCTCAAAACGACACTTACTATACATTGGACTCCAGCAATGGAGATGCTTACTTTTCTTCCAATAGAAAAGGAGCCAGTTTTACCGTAAACCCCACTTGTTGCAATGATATTTTTGTAATGCAAAATCAAGCAATTGAAAAACCAAAAGCTTTTCGTTTTCCAGACCTTGAAACTTTGAATAAAGTATTGCCTGTAAAGCTCTATTTTCACAACGACGAACCAAACCCAAAAACAACTGATACTGTTACCCAATACAACTACTTACAAACCTATAAAAATTACCTTCAGTTAAAAAATCAATACAAGTCGGCTTATAGCAAAGGACTCATAGGGGAGCAATCAGAAGATGCTAAGGAAGATATTGAAGACTTTTTTGTGGAATATATTGAACAAGGGGTGGCCGATTTGGAGGAATTCACCCGTTTATTGAAGGTAGAATTATTAAAGGGACAAGCCTTGGTGATTTCTATTAAAGGTTTTGCATCTCCTTTGGCTAAGTCCGACTATAACGTAAACCTAACCAAGCGTAGAATTGATTCCTATAAAAATTACCTCAGTGAAATTGAAGGCGGTTTTTTTGAGCCTTATTTAAAAAATGGGACTTTGCAAATTGAAGCCATTCCTTATGGAGAGTATACTGCAAACGCTTTTGCCAGTGACAATGTAAAAGACCAAAAGAATTCGGTGTATAGTAGAAAAGCAGCCATTGAAAGAAGAATTGAAATACAATCAGTCACCGTGCAGGACGAATCGGTGTTGCCCATTAAAGTCAGCCAGTTGGTGCATGATTTTGGTATGGTAAACACAAGTGAACTATTGAATCACACTTTTACAATTGAAAACCAAGGCACAGACACTTTACAAATTAAAGAAGTGATAGATGAATGCGCTTGTACCATCTCTATTTTAGAAAATAAAACCCTTTTACCAGGTAAGTCAGTTGCTTTAAATACCAGGTTTAACTCCAATGACATCAATGGATTTTCAGTCAACCGAATTCTAATCGTCTTCGAGAATGGTTTTACCAAAGTGTTAACCACCACAGCGGAAGTTAAATAATTTTTTTAGTTGTTTTGTTTTTGGAATTTCAGGTATCAGGTTTCAG
>CBDUKB010000148.1:0-7742 GCA_965367695.1 uncultured Putridiphycobacter sp. | reverse complement strand
AAACGCTCATACATTTTATCAATATCTAACTTTGCAGTTCCAGTTTCTTTTTTTCCATTTAGTGTAATCACAGAATGTAAATCAATTAAATTTACTTGTTGGATATTACTCCAGGTGCAATTGGTGAGTACTATGTCAGCGGGTGCATACTCTCCTTTTTTCTGAAAAGCAGAAAATGCGACTTCAGCGCCCGCTACGTTCACGTTTTGCCCAACAATTTTTGAATCATCTTTTGATGCAATTCCAGTTATGGCACCATTAATTTTAACATCTGAGATGGTTAATGTTGATCTTTCACCACCTGAAATTCCTTTATCACCAGACTCAAAAACAGTTAAATTACTGATTGTAACGACAGAACCTGAAAAATCAATACAATCGTTTCCTGTATTTTTGAAAGTCGAATTTTCAATACTCCCCGTGCAAAAATCGGCATCAAAACCATCTGAAGTAGTATGTTGAATCAATAAATTAGTGATTTCAAAATGACTCCTGATAATATTCAAAGCATCCTCAGAGTTATTATTTTCTATTAAGACATTACGCATGCTTGTGTTGGTTTCATATATCGTGAGTGCACCTGTCAAATTCCACTTTTCATAAAACAAATTCGAAAGCCCTTTGATGTTTACATACTCAAAATTTGCATGTTTTCCGTTCAAAATTGTGACTCCTTTTGAATTACCATCTTTACAAAAGATATTAATTGGTTTTATCTTGGTTCCAATTGCTGTAAAAGAATTATTTACAATCAACCCTCCCCCATTTTTAAGTTCAATAACTGTCCCAGCTTTAATTTCCACTTCAAATTGATTTGGAATATAAATGAGTTGATCAATAACAACATTTCCACTGAATACAATTTTAGAACCATTTACTGTATAAGCCTTGTTAATTGCCTTAAAACCCGATTTTAACCTCATTCTTGTAGTGGTCTGCCCGGGTTTTTCAAAAGGAAACACTGATTTATAAACTAGCACATTTGGAACATTACCATATTTAAATACAATTTTTGAAGGACATTTTTTGATTTTTGTAAAAGCGGTGACTGCTTTGTTAACATAAGCATTCAAAGTTATGTTCTTTTCAAATTTAAAAACGGTATCCCCCGATTTTTCAGTTTGATACCCTATGATTTCAATTTTATTTGGATGATAGTTTTCAAAATCTAACCTATAATTATTAGAATCAATCACAGTAAGATATGAATTTACTGAAATTTCTTTGACATAAAAAGTGTCTACAATTGATTCATAATCGACCTTACTGATCCAGTCGTTAACCACATTTTTTTCTTTTAAAACTGCTTCCCATACCGAATCAATTTTTGGAATTTCCGCGCTTAAATATTTTGCATGATTAAAATAATCCTTTTTTGAAAATTGATACTGTGGTTCTTCAATTACGATTGCATCAATATTCTTATTGAGCTCATCATCAATGATGTTAAACAGTGAATCTAAGTATTTTTCTTGGGTCATTTTTTTCAAATAATACAAGTATTTGGCTTTAAATGAACGGTGCAACAAAACAGCATTGTCAAAGACTAATTCTTCATCATGCTTGTTTTCTAGTAGATTATGCATCACATTACTTTTATAATTGTCTCTTATTGAAAAAGGAATGACATCATAAACAATGTGTTCAATTTTTTGTGTAACAGGATTGAAGTAAAATCTTCGGTTATGCCAAGCCAATGCATGGTTATGGGCTGACAATTCCATCAACACGTAAAATTTTGCTAATTGATCAATGTCAAACACATCTTCAATGCCTAAATAGCCTGTTTTAAATAGATGTAATAAGACTTGGCCTTCCTCAAAATTCATTTTTAAATTGGGATTTTTTAAAGTTCTGTTTTCCTTGAATAGAGAAATCATACTTGCATTAAAAACTGGGAATCTTGGTTTGTTATCTACCTTATCTAATTTGTAATGATAAGCCCAGGCACCGCTTTCATCCATTTTTAAAATTGGACCTTCTCTCCTGTTTCTACTTTCAACTAATTGCTTATCAAAATGTTCCTCTATGGCAAATACGCCATAATCAAAACCATTAATGGTGACAGAAATAAATTCGTAAGTTGTAGAAAGCAAGCCTATAATATCTGAAAACTGATGAAAAACCCATTCATTCACATAATTCCTCGTTTTAGGATGTTGAATTGAAAAGGTTTTCAATCCTAAAAAAGATTCGTTTCCACTTACTTTAATTCTATATGAAGTTTTCCCAGATTTAATATGATCTGTCCAATCTCCTTTCAATTTCATTTTAATCTTCAAAGAATCTTGTCCATCAATAATAAAAGCTTTGACGTATTTTTTATTTTTACTGGAAATTATTTCAGATTTAAGTGCGTTAGATATATAACCGTCTAACTTTTTCTTACTCTTTTCAGGTATGTATAAATTTAGTCGATTTTTCAACTTGTTTTTTGGTGCTGAAGGTAAAATGGTTACTGAAAAGTCATCAAAATGAGCAAGTTTACCACCAGCGAATACAAACAAATTAATATATTCCACATTAGGGGTGACCACAAATACTAAATTATGTTGAATCCATCCATCCTCACCTTCAGCTTTTTTATCGTAAAAGGTTCTAAATTTATGTTCGTATCCATTTCCTTTCACGTCCGCAACCAAGGTACCATCTGGCATCCCTTTTTTTTGCCAGATAGAGACCCGCACAAATTGACCTTCTTTTAAATTTTCCAATTTAAAATTTACACCATAAGTATGATTAGAATCTAATTGGACAGCTTGTGCCCCACTTTTTGCAAATTCCTTGGTTGCCATCCCCCCCCCTCCGATATAGAAATTGGGGTTATTTGTTTCAAACTTCAAATCACCTGAAACGTTTACTACTTTTTCAAGATCAGAAGTAATTGTCAAGGGTCCATCAATTATTTGATTCGTCTCTGAATTACATCCAACAAGAAGCATAAAGAAAATAAAAATGAAAAAATGATTTGATTTCATGAGCAAATAATAATTTAAAGCTGTCAAATTTAAGAATTCTATGCTTAGTTAATAAAATTATCTTTGGATTAAATATACTTTTACGAATAGTGTGTAACTTTACACTTAATTAATGTAATACAATTAGTGTGATTAAAAAGAAAACAAAGCGTATAATTATCATTGGAACATGGTTGCTAGCATTTACCCCTTTATTTGCAACGGTCTTTATGTTAGAAAGATCAAAAAGTAACATCCCTGCATATGAAGAACTTTCAACTCCACCTGATAAGCAAGCTTCCATTATTCTTTCTGAAGACAAAGTTGAAATGGGTAGATTTTGGAGTGTAAATAGAAAAAGTATTTCATATAAAGCCATATCACCAAATGTAATTTCGGCATTAATCGCCACTGAAGATAAAAGATATTACAATCATGCTGGTGTAGATGGTGAAGGTTTAGGAAGAGCACTTGGAGCTGCATTAGTTGGTAAAAATAAAGGTGGAGCAAGTACCATTACTCAGCAATTAGCAAAATTATTATACACCATGAACGATACTGTAAATGGTGGATTGGCTAGTTCTAAATTTGGGAGATTAAAACAAAAATTTGGCGAGAATGTATTAGCAGTTCGACTAGAAAAGGCTTATACAAAAGAAGAAATTGTGACCATGTATTTAAATAATTTCGATTTTTTAAATAATGCGGTAGGTATCGAAACAGCTGCACACGTATATTTTAATAAAAAACCAATCAACTTAAAAATAGAAGAAGCGGCAATGTTGGTTGGCATGTGCAAAAACCCATCTATATTCAATCCTTTACGCCATCCTGACACTACTAAACACAGAAGAAATGTCGTTTTAAATCAATGGAGAAAAGATGCCGATAATGATTTTTTACAAGTAAAAATTAACCAAGCCCAATACGACTCAATAAAGGAATTACCGTTGGGTATTAGCTATCAAAAAGTAGATCACAAAGAAGGGCTAGCGCCTCATTTCAAAGAAGTTTTAAGGTCAGAATTACAAAATAAATTCAAAGAAAAAAATCCAGATGGTACTTATGTATACGCTAAACAAGATGGAACACCTTATAACATTTATAGAGACGGATTAAGAATTTATACCACTATTAATTCTAAAATGCAGACCTATGCAGAGGCAGCAGTACAAAAACACCTTGCCACCACTTTGCAAAATGAATTTGATAAGAGCAATAAGCGCAATAAAATGCCACCTTTTGCGAACGACAGAGAAAATACGCCAGAAGTGATAGAAAATATTATGAATACCGCCATGAAACGCTCTGACAGGTATCGTCAAATGAAGAAAGGTGGGAAAAGTGAAAAAGAAATTATACAGGCATTTAATAAGCCTGTTGAAATGAACTTGTTTGCTTATTCAGGAAATTTTGATACCATCATGTCCCCCTTGGATTCTATAAAGTATTATAAAGGTTTTCTACAAGCAGGACTCATGTCAATGGACCCAAAGACAGGCTTTGTTAAAGCTTGGGTTGGCGGACCTAATTTTAATTATTTTGCATTAGACCATGTTAAAAGAACAAAAAGGCAAGTAGGATCCACCATCAAACCTTTTGTATATGCAGCAGCCATGGGAATTGGAGTCATTGATCCTTGCAAAACCTACGCTGATATATCCTATTGTATAGATGTTCCAGTTTCTCCTACGAGAAATAAAGCTTGGTGTCCGGTAACAGGAACAAAAAACACGGGTGAATTGATTCCTGCAAAATGTGGATTAGCTGGATCTTTAAATAACATTACTGTTGGTGTCATGCGCCAAATGGGTGCTACAGCCGGACCACAAACAATGAATAAATTATTGAAACAAGTTGGAATTGATTTATTAGAACAAGACGTGGTTCCAGCAATGTGTCTGGGACCAATGAGTTTATCTTTATATGATATGGTAGGTGCTCAAAGTACTTTTGCCAATAAAGGTATTTATATCAAACCAGTTTATGTAATGCGTGTTGAGGATAAAAATGGAAACGTAATTATTGACCTAGAATATGAAATGCACGAGGCCATGCCAGAGGAATTAGCCTATTCTATGATAAATATGATGAAAGGCGCAGTAAATGGCGCATCAAACCCTTATCAAAATGGTCGTGTATACGCAACTAGTTCAACACTTAGAAGTAGTCAACCTTGGGGAGGAATTAAAGCACCAACAGCAGGAAAAACAGGTACGACAAACAGTGCTGCTGATGGCTGGTTCATGGGGCTAACACCAGACTTGGTAACAGGAGTATGGGTTGGTGCTGATGATAAGCAAATACACTTCCGATCATACCCTTGGGGACAAGGAGCCAGAATGGCCTTACCTATTTATGGCTACTATATGCAAGAAGTATATAAGGATAAAAAATTAAAAATTTCAACAAGTGACTTCGAGCGGCCACCATATTATAATGATGATATTTTTAGGTGCAAAAATGAAGACACAAATATTGACGGATTATTTTAAAAAATTATGAATAAAGTTGTAAATTCAGTTGAGGAAGCGCTTCAAGGAGTTGAAGATAATATGACATTGATGCTAGGAGGTTTTGGACTTTGTGGCATCCCTGAAAATAGCATTGCTCAATTAGCAAAATTAGGGGTAAAAAATCTTACTTGTATATCAAACAATGCAGGTGTAGATGATTTTGGTTTGGGGCTATTATTACAAACCAAACAAATTAAAAAAATGGTTTCTTCTTATGTAGGAGAAAATGATGAGTTCGAACGCCAAATGCTTTCAGGAGAGTTGGAAGTTGACCTCATACCTCAAGGCTCACTTGCCGAACGTTGTCGGGCTGGTGGAGCTGGAATCCCTGCCTTTTACACGCCTGCTGGTTATGGAACTGAAGTAGCAGAAGGAAAAGAAGTAAAAGTGTTTAATGGTAAACCACATATTTTAGAGTCGGCATTAACTGCAGATTTTGCCTTTGTTAAAGCATGGAAAGGAGATACAGAAGGAAACTTAATTTTTAAAGCAACTGCACGAAACTTTAATCCCATGATGGCCATGGCTGGAAAAATAACAGTTGCTGAAGTGGAAGAATTAGTCCCAGCAGGAGAATTAGATCCAAATTTTATTCACACACCCGGAATTTTTGTTCAAAGAATTTTTAAGGGTGAAAAATTTGAAAAAAGAATTGAACAGAGAACGGTAAGACAAAAATAAGATGGCTTTAGATAAGATAGGAATAGCAAAGCGAATTGCTCAAGAATTAGAAAATGGATGGTATGTGAACCTAGGGATTGGTATACCAACATTAGTTGCAAATTATGTTCCCAAAGGAATTGAAGTTGAATTTCAGTCTGAAAATGGATTATTAGGCATGGGTCCTTTTCCATTTGAAGGAGAAGAAGATGCCGATTTAATCAATGCAGGAAAACAAACAGTTACCTTGAATCCAGGTGCCTCTATATTTGATTCTGCCACCTCCTTTTCAATGATTAGAGGTCAACATGTACAATTAACTGTTTTAGGGGCTATGGAAGTTGCTCAAAACGGCGACATTGCAAATTGGAAAATACCTGGAAAGATGGTAAAAGGAATGGGAGGAGCTATGGACTTAGTCGCTTCAGCGCAAAATATTATTGTCGCCATGATGCACACAAATAAAAAAGGAGAATCAAAACTTTTATCAAAATGTTCATTGCCTTTAACTGGTGTAAACTGTGTGACTAAAGTTGTGACTAATTTAGCTGTTATGTCCATCAAAAATAACGCTTTCCACCTTATCGAAAGAGCCCCAGGGGTGAGTGTTGAAGAGATAAAAGCAGCCACAGCTGGTAAACTAATAATACCAGATGTTGTACCTGAAATGAATATTTAAAAAATATTAGGGTTTAATTAAAAATAAATATATATCTTTGCACTCTCATTTTTGTAAGAGAATATGAAAAAAGATTTTATCATTGGTTTTACCAGTTTAAAAGATGGTCTTCATTCATTTGATTACATAATTGACAACACGTTCTTTGAGCAATTTGACTATTCTGAAATTCAAGAAGGAGATTTAAAAGTCCACCTTGACCTTGAAAAAAAAGCAACTTTAATGGAAGCATTTTTTCAGATTAGTGGAAAGGTAACTTTATTATGTGACCGTTGTACAGATGAGTATGATCAACCGGTTGCAACAGAAAATGAATTAATTTATAAATTTGGTTCAGAAGCAATAGAAGATGAAAATGTAATTACAGTTTTTCATCATGAACATCAAATCGATATTGCACACCCAATTTATGAATTCATCATGACAAGTTTACCTTCTAAACGATTACACCCGAAAGGAGCTTGTAATGAGTCAATGCTTAAAATAATGGAACAATATCTTTTAGTCGCAAAGGACGAAGAAGAATAAAATTAAATAAATAGAATTAAATTATACTAAAATAAAGAAAAATGGCGCATCCTAAAAGAAAGATTTCCAAAACGAGAAGAGACAAGAGAAGAACTCACGTAAAAGCTGTGGCTGCAAATATTTCAACTTGCCCTACAACTGGTCAACCGCATTTGTTCCACCGCGCAAGTTCTTTTTTTGTTCTTGTCGCCGCACGCTGTTTATAATTACGGGGCGGGCTCAAAAACACCTTATTTTCAGCCGTTTTTCGTGTTTTATTCTTCTCCGGCTCCCGCCTGGGCAGCGTTCTTTTCAATGGCTTCCTTGACGGCGCTGGCAAGCTGTTTGAGGCTGAATGGTTTCGACAGGAAGCGCAACTTGTCGAGCGACTCGACCTCCTTGAGCACCGATTCCTCGGTATAG
>CBDUKB010000147.1:0-7765 GCA_965367695.1 uncultured Putridiphycobacter sp. | reverse complement strand
AGCGTTTATAATTAATACTGGAATTTTTTCGTCGTTCGTAATTAAATCTTGAAAAATTCTGTCAAATTGAGGTAGTATACTATCAGTGTGATAAGCAATTCCAATTAAATCACCATTGACTTTAGTTGTGTAATCCATGATTTCTTTCGCCGCTAATTTTTTAATTGATTCTGTTTGATATTTTACACCAACTGAATCAAATTGCTCAGTAATTACTTTAAAGTGAACCGCAACTTTGATTTTTAATGCGGTATCCTGGTGGTTTTCCGCAATTACAAAAACTTCTGCATCAGATTTTTTTGCAACAGCTGACACAACTTGTTCTACTTGTAAGCTTTCTTTTGAGACATCAATCGGAACAACAATTTTTTCTAATTCTGTTGGTTTATAATCCTTTTGAACAATGATAAACGGAATGTGTGTGGAAGTAATTATCTTAATAGCAAAACTTCCAAAAACACGTTGCATTCCTTTTGCACCATGTGTTCCCATAATAACTATTGAAGAATGTAATTCCTTTCCTGCTGAGGAGATGTCGGAAAATATATCTCCAATTCTTACAACAGGATTAACTTTTACTTCATTATTTTTTATACCTAAGTTCTTTATTATCTCCTCCAACTTGACATTGGATTTATTCACATCCTTGCTTTCCTTTACAATATGTATTAAGTTAATTTCGGCACTCAATTTTTTTGCTAATGAAACTGCATAGGTAAGTGCAACATCAGCAGCACTTGTAAAATCGTGGGGAACAAGTAGGTTTCGTGAAGTCATAGTCGTTAATTAATGGTTAAATATAATATATTTTAATAACAACTTTCTTAAGGTCGACCATTTTTTTTAATTAAGTAGTGAGCATTAAATTGTTAATATTTATTGAATATAATGATAATTTGTTAAATCGGTCACACTTTATCTTTCCAAAATGACAAGCTTCTTTGTGTTTTTTCTCATGTAATCCGCAGGCATAAGGACTGTTTTTCTAAGTATTAAATTGACTAAAAAACGGGTAGAGTTGATGGCAAGCCTTGGTGTAAAAAATTACTTTATTTAATTGATAATTAGTGCTTTTTGTTTTTTACTAAAATTTCATTCTTTATTTTTTGGGTTTCGTGTGCAATAATCCTTTGTTGGTCGAAAAAACAGTGAATTAGCCATGACTTTTTTAGAAATTTTAACATTTATTCGCTTTATTTGATGAAATGATGATGACAAAAACGATTTCAATTATTCCTAAATACTAAGTAATACTTTTTAAATGAATGCAACTTCTAAATTGAGTTAACCTTTGATTTATAATGTTGTTGAATAATTGTGCAATAATAAATACGCTATGAAAAAAATTTACCTTATAATTTTATTTGCTTTAAATCTAATTAATTATTCAGTTGCGCAATCTGGAACTGAGTTTTGGTTTGCACCACCTGATGTTACCTATTCTCATAATTCACCAGGAGGAGTACCCATTTATTTGAATATTTCTACATTCAATGGGGCAGCGACGGTAACTATTGATCAGCCAGCTAATCCCTCTTTTACTCCAATAACGGTATCAATGTCGGCAAACAGTTCTCACCAAGAAGATCTTTCAGCTTTTGTTGCTGACTTAGAGACTGCACCAACAGATTCGATTTTGTCAACTGGTTTAAGAATTGTAGCGACAGACACGATTACCGCTTATTATGAAGTGAGTAATACGAACAATGCAGATATTTTTTCATTAAAAGGCAAAGCATCTTTGGGTCAAGAGTTTTATATCCCTCTTCATAAACACGAAGGGTTTTGGAATCAAGACACCTATACTTCACCCAATTTAGCCTATGCTTCCTTTGATATAATTGCAACTGAAAATAATACGGTGGTTACCATTTATTCTCCTGTTGATGTTGATGGAATACCTGCATTAACACCTCATTCAATTACCCTACAAATGGGAGAAACTTACTCCTGTGGAAATACCGATACTTCTTTGGAATACTTTCCATACAGGGGCTCAAATGAACCTAAATATTCCATTCCAGCAAACCATCCTTCAGGGGCGGTTGTGATTAGTAATAAAGATATTGCCATCACAATTAAGGATGATTCGAATCACAACCCATCAGGCGGATGTTACGATTTATTGGGCGATCAAATTGTGCCAGTCGGTATTGTAGGAACTGAATATATTGCTGTAAAAGGACAGTTAAATGCAACCGGTGATGAAAGTGCTTTTATTTTAGCTACTCAAAATAATACTAAGGTCTATATTGATGGAAGTACCACACCAACCACCACTTTGTTTGCAGGTCAAACTTATCGCTTAGATATGGATTATTTGAGTACTTCAACTGATAATAGTGTTTATATTGAAACTTCTAAACCTTCATATGTATCGCATGTCACTGGATTTGGATGTGAAGAAGGTCAAGCTGTATTGCCGCCATTAGGCTGTGCAGGTTCTGAACAAATCAGTATCATTAGGTCTACTTCAGAAGCATTTTTCTTAAATATTATGGTGAGAGATGGTAGTGAAGATGACTTTACAGTTACTGGTCCTGGAACTGCTGCAATTAATGCATCAGATTTTCAAATTGTGCCTGGAACAGGTGGGGTTTGGAGAGCTGCACAAATACAATTTAATACGACCGAAATTCCGGTAAATCAATCTCATTTAATCGCCAATTCTACTGATGTATTTACTTTGGCCATTGTAAATGGAGGTGCTGGCACAGGTTGTAGATACGGTTTCTTTTCTGAATTTGCAGCAGAAATATTATTAGATCCAGGGGTAACATTTTCTGTTTGTGCCAACGATACAGCGACTTTAGCGGGTAGTATTAGTGGGGGGACAAATACAGGTGTTTGGACCACTTCAGGTTCCGGTCAATTTTTACCGGATGAATTTACTTTGACCGCCGATTATGTCCCAAGTCCGGGTGATATTTCAGCTGGCGCTGTCACTTTAACTTTAACTTCTACTGGGAATTGTACGCCAGTAGATGATCAAATAACTTTAAATATTACTCCTGCTCCTATTATGGATGCTGGTGTTGATTTAACAGTTTGTGAAAATAACCCTGCGGTAAATTTATCGGCAAATGTAACCATTGCTGCTGGTGGTATTTGGTCAGGGGGTGCGGGTTCATACACACCAAATAATACTTCTTTAATTACTACCTATAATCCAACACCTACCGAAATTGCTGCTGGTTTGCTTAATTTGACAGTAACTTCAACAGGAAATGGAACTTGTAATCCAGAAATTGATGTATTACAAGTGAGTTTTACCGACGCACCAACAGTTGATGCAGGTGCTGCTCAAAGCGCATGTGCTAATAATCCTGATGTAACTTTAGCGGGTGCCGTAACCATTGCAACTGGCGGTATTTGGTCAGGAGGAGCTGGAACTTTTTCACCAAATGTTAATGCTTTAAACGCAGTTTATACACCTACTCCTGGAGAAATATCCACAGGAAATGTGGTGCTTACTTTAACAAGTGTAGGAAATGGAGATTGTAATGCCGTGACTGATAATGTTACAATTACTTATACAAATGCCCCTACCATTAATGCAGGAACTGATCAAACATTATGTCAAAATAATTCGGACGCGACCCTAGCTGGGTCAGTAAGTATTGCAACTGGCGGTATATGGAGTGGCGGTCTGGGTAACTTTACCCCTGGCAATGCTAATTTAGCCACTACATACACACCAACCGTATCAGAAATTGCTTCAGGAAGTATTACCTTGACTTTAACTAGTACAGGAAACGGTAATTGTAGTGCTGTAACTGATAATTTAGTTTTAAATTATACTGCTGCTCCTGTAGTAAATGCTGGGGCTGATGTAGCAGTATGTGCCAATAATTCGGCAGTTTCACTCAATGGAAGTGTCAGTGGAGCTGGTGGAGGTGTTTGGCTTGGCGGTGCTGGGACATTTTCTCCTGGAAACAATAGTTTAACCGCAACCTATACACCTTCGGCAGCTGAAATTGCTGCAGGGTCTGTAACATTGACTTTAGAGTCAACTGGTAATGGTAACTGTCTTGCAGAATCAGATGATGTTGTGATTACGATTAATCCCAATCCAATTGTAAATGCTGGTCCAAATTTAACAGCATGTGCGAATAATCCAGCTGTAAACCTAGGTGGAACGGTAACAATTGCAACTGGCGGTACATGGTCGGGTGGTGCTGGTTCCTATTTTTCTAGTGCTGCTGACTTAAACGCAGTTTACACTCCAACGAATGCTGAAATTACGGCAGGAACGGTTACATTAACCTTAAGCTCTACTGGAAATGGTGCTTGTACAGCAAGTACTGATGATTTAATTATTACGATTACGGACGCACCAACTGTAAATGCAGGTGTTGATCAAACGGTTTGTGGCAATAATGCGGATGTAAGTTTGAATGGATCTGTTTTAATGGCTAGTGGTGGTGTATGGTCTGGTGGCTTGGGTGTATTTACACCAAGTAACAATGTTTTAAATGCAGTTTATTCGCCAACAACGAGCGAAATAGCTTCAGGTACTTTAACTTTAACATTGACTTCAACAGGAAATGGTACTTGTAATCCAGAAAATGATCAAATGACAATTAACTTTACTGTATCTCCAACGGCGGATGCAGGATTAGATATCAATGTATGCGAAAACAATACAGCAGCCAATTTATCAGGAGTTGTCGCCAATGCTTCTGGTGGTATTTGGAGTGGAGGTGGTGGTACTTATGCACCAAATAATACTGATTTGAATGCTGTTTATACCCCTTCGAGTGCTGAAATACTGAATGGACAGGTTCAATTAATGCTAACCACCACAGGTGTTGGAAATTGTAATGTGGAAAAAGATAGTGTAATCATTTTTATCAATCCAAATCCAACAGTAAACGCTGGAAACGATCAAACTATTTGTGTCAGTAATTTACAAGTGAGTTTGTCTGGGTCAATTTCAGGAATAACGAATACTGGGGCATGGTCAACAAGTGGTACAGGAACTTTCTCTCCTAACAACACGAGTTTAAATGCAACCTATATTCCAAGTACAGCGGATTCCATTAATGGCGCTTTTGTACTGACATTGACTTCAACAAATAATGCAAATTGTCTCGCAGTTACTGATGATATGACAGTGACAATTTTACCTGCTGGTTATGCAGATGCAGGAAATGATGTAACGGTTTGTGGAAACAATGCAAATGTCAGCTTAAATGGAATAATTTCTGGTGGAGCAGTGAATGGTGTATGGTCCTCAACCGGTACAGGAGTTTTTACTCCAAACGATTCTACATTAAACGCAACTTATATTCCAAGTGCATTCGATATTGCAAATGGATCAGTTGATTTAATGCTAACAGCAAGTAGCTGTAATGCAGGTAATGATATTTTATCAGTGACGATTACGCCTATGCCAATAGTGGATGCTGGAGCTGATATTACGGTCTGTGCCAGTAATTTATCAATTCCGCTTTCAGGTAGCGTAAGTGGTGCAAATACAACTGGTACTTGGACAAGTTCTGGTACGGGAACATTTAGTCCTAATGCAAGTGATTTAAATGCAACTTATATTGCAAGTGCAGCTGATTCCATCAGTCAAAATATTACCTTAGTGTTAAGCGCAACCAATATCGGTAATTGTAATCCTGTAACTGATACCATTCAAGTATATATTTATGCCACTGGAATAGCAAACGCTGGGAATGATCAAACTTTATGCGGTAATAACGCGAGCACAATATTAAATGGAAGTATAACAGGTGGTGCAACCCAGGGACAATGGACAACTTCAGGCACTGGATTTTTTACACCTAGTAATACTGATTTGAATGCTACTTACATGCCAAGTGCAGGAGACATTACAAATGGAGGAGTTAATTTGGTACTGAGCGCAACAAATAGTTGTAATGCTGCATCTGATTTTGTGGCGATAACTTATACCCCTGCACCAACAGCGAATGCAGGACCTAATCTATCAATTTGTGGAACAAACCCAACCATCAATGTATCTGGTTCAATAACGGTTGCAAGTGGAGGCGTTTGGACAACCACAGGGTCCGGTACTTTTAGTCCTTCCAATACAAGTTTAACCATGTCGTATACAGCGAGTGCAAACGATATATCAAATGGTAGTGTCATGTTAATACTTACTTCTACTGGAAATGGAAATTGTATTGCAGCTGTGGATACCACTTTAATTCAAATTTCAAATGGAATTACTGCAAATGCTGGAGTAGATCAAGTTGTTTGTAGTACTGCTGATTATGCTGTTTTAAATGGAATTGTAGCAAATGGATCGAGTACAGGAGTTTGGAGTACCTTGGGTACAGGGTATTTTACCCCAAATGATAGTTTGTTGAATTTTCAATATTATTTAAGTACTGCTGATGTAAGTGCAGGTATTGTTAGCTTAGTTTTAACATCAACATTCAACGGTTCTTGCGCAGCTGCATCAGATACAGTAAACATTACTTTTGGAAATTCTGTTTTTGCTTCTGCTGGTCAAGATCAGGTGGTATGTGAATCTACGGAAGTTGTAAATTTAAATGGATTAATAAGTGGTGGAAGTATGTCTGGTCAATGGAGTACATTGGGAACAGGTAGCTTTACCCCTAATGATACCTTATTGAATGCGGGATATCAACCATCCATTAATGATGTTGCAAATGGCGTGGTATCACTTGTGTTAAATTCAACTAATAATGGAGGCTGTTTAGCCGGAAGCGATACCGTTACGATTACTTTAATTCCAAATCCTGCGGTTTCAGTTGGTGATGATATTGCGATATGTAATACTGCTGACAGTATCAATGTTTTTGCAAGTTTAACAAATGCGACTGCAGGTACATGGTCAACGACGGGGTCAGGAACATTTGTTCCTAATTCAACAACTTTGGATGCTACTTATTTACCAAGTGCATTTGATTTGGCGAATGGTAGTTTTGAATTGTCCTTTATGACTGCTGGAGCTGTTTATTGTGCCGAGCAAACAGATACGTTGACAGTGAATGTAGTAACACCGCTCGTAATTGGTTTTTCCAATTCGGCTGCCTGTAATGGGAACCCAATGCAATTAAACGATACATCAATTGTTTCAACAGGACAAATAGATGAATGGTTGTGGGTATTTGGAGATTTAGATTCATCAAATTCTCAAAACCCAATTCATATCTACCAAACCGCTGGAATTTATGATGTGAAACTTCATGTTACCTCTAGTTTAGGATGTGAGTACAACCTTACTAAATCAATTGAAGTTGAAAATGGTCCAACCGCAGCATTTAATTATACCCCAGTTGATCCATTAATCGGGGAAGTAGTTTCATTTACTGATTTTTCTACTGATGCAGTTAGTTTCTTATGGAATTTTGGTGCCTTTAACGATACAAGTTCATTGAAAAGTCCAACTTATAGCTATAACGAAGTAGGGACTTATGAAGTTTCTCAAATTGTAACCAATGCTCTAGGTTGTTCAGATACCTTATTGAAATCAATTGTGGTCAATGAAAACGGTGTGTTTCCACCAGCTGTTCCATCTGGTTTTTCACCAAATGGAGATCAAGAAAATGACGAGCTTTTGGTTAGAGGTGGCCCTTTTAAAACAGTAAATTTAAAAGTATACAATAACTGGGGTAATTTATTATTTGAATCAAATGATCAAGAAATAGGATGGGATGGCACATGGAAAAATAAGCTCATGCCAGCTGGTGATTATGTGTACACGGTGTATGCCGAAATGGAAACAGGAGAAGTTTATAGCTTCTCAGGTAGTATTTCAATCCTT
>CBDUKB010000146.1:0-7790 GCA_965367695.1 uncultured Putridiphycobacter sp. | reverse complement strand
TTTTCGAAAGTGGGTGTTTCAATGCCAACAAATCCGAATTTTTTAAAAACAGTACTAATAGTTTTAAATATATACTGACGTTTAGCAAGTGTATTTGGTAAAAAATCTCGCGTTCCTTTAGGAATAGAAGGCTTCGTGCTCATGGTAATTAATTTTCACAAAAATAACTTTTGAATTTATTAATCCACGATAATTAATGGTTAATTTTGCAATTGATGTCAGAAAAAAAGCCAAAAAAAACAGGGAAATATATCAGCAATATATTATTGGCCTTGATAATTTTAATTTTAATTATTCCAAGTTGGAGAATAAAATTCCAAAGTACCATCCAAAGTATTTTTCTTAAAAAAATTGAAATAGAGACAATTCCTACTGAATCAATCAACTTGGATTTTAATAATTGGATAATTTACAATGAAAACCAAGAAGCGCTTGATATGAGCACTTTAAAAGGTCAGCCTTTGATTATCAATTTTTGGGCAACTTGGTGTCCTCCTTGTTTAGCTGAATTACCAAGCTTGTTTGAATTTTATACTCAAATGAAGGGGAAAGCCACCGTAATAGCAATAAGCACCGAAAACAGCGCAACCATATTAAAATCAGGATTAATGGAAAAATACCCAGGACTGATTTACCAAGCTAAAGCGATTCCGGAAGCATTAAATTTTAAAGCGTATCCTACGACCTTCATTATTAACCCAACAAGAACTAATTATAAAAAAATAGAAGGTGCTCAAAACTTTAACCATCCTTCGAATATTTTGTATATTGAGCAGCTTAAGCAATAAACCACCACTTCATTTCATACTTTTGACTTAAATTAGAACAATTTGGAATTTGCAATCATAGACATAGAAACATCAGGTGGAACGCCTAAGGACAGTAAAATAATTGAAATTGCTATCTTGATTCACAATGGCAAAGAAATAATAGACTCCTACGAGACCTTCATTAATCCTGAAAAAAAAATTGATTGGTTTGTTTCAAAACTAACTGGGATACAAGATGAAGATGTAAAAAATGCACCCAAGTTTTACGAAGTAGCAAAAAAGATTTATCAACTCATTGAAAACAGGGTGTTTGTTGCGCACAATATTAGTTTTGATTATGGAATAGTCCGTCGAGAGTTCAAATCTTTAGGACTTGATTTAAGGTTGCCACACTTATGTACCATTCAAACTTCCAGGGTCCTCATTCCTGGAATAGCCTCTTACGGCTTAAAAAACTTATCAGAACATTTAAATATTGAATTAGAAGGTCACCACAGAGCCATGGAAGACACCAAGGCCACAGCTGATATATTTAAGCATTTATTTGATATTTCTAATGGCAATTTAAACAACTTCATTCGGGAGGATATTAATCCAAAATTGTTAAATGCGAATTTAAACATCAATGAATTTGATGATATACCCAATAAGATTGGTGTCTATTTTCTATATAACGAAAAGGATGAATTAATTTACATTGGCAAAAGTATCCATATCAAGAAAAGGATTGAACAGCATTTAAAAAATTCAAAGACTGAAAAAGCAATAAAATTAAGAAGTGAAATTGCAAAAATTGAATATACCTTAACTGGAAGTGAACTTATTTCCCTACTAATGGAATCAGAGTTAATTAAATTACATCAACCGATTTATAATAGGGCACAAAAAACGAATAGATTTAATTACGGTTTGTACACCTATACAGATGGAAAAGGTTATATTAATCTGACTATCAAAAAAAACACTGACACTGCCCAACCGGTGCACACTTTCACCACTTTAGTCTCAGGTAAATCAAGACTTGAACAATGGATGAGTAATTATGAACTCTGCCCTAAATTAATGGGTTTATTTACTTCCAATGCTGCTTGTTTCAATTATGGAATTGGCACTTGTAAGGGCGCCTGTATTCATGAGGAATCAGCTGAAAGTTATAACAAACGTGTTCAAAAACTAATAGATGTATTAACCTTTGAATCAAAAAGTTTTATAATTACTGACAAAGGAAAAACCAAATCTGAGACAAGTTTTGTATGTATTGAGAATGGAAAATACATTGGATATGGTTTCGCACCTACTTTTATATTAAGGAAGAATGTAAAAAACTACAAAAAGTACATTAAGCATCAAAAAAGTAATCGTGATTTCAAATCAATTATTAACTTACAACTATCAAAAAACAAAAAATTAGAATTAATTGAATTAACCTAATGAGTAGCCCAATTAAAAAATCTAACTTAAAGCCTTGGCAGAATAAAATTCATGAAATTATCTTTGAAGCAGATACTTTTATGGGCAAAGCTTTTGATATAGGTTTATTAATTGCCATCATTCTTAGTATCATTGTTGTAATGCTGGAGAGTGTTCCTAGTTTAAATGCGGAATATCACGATATTTTTTATTTAATCGAGTGGATTTTCACAGTGATTTTCACCTTAGAATATGTGGCAAGGATTATCAGCATAGGTAAACCAAGTAAATACATTTATAGTTTTTTTGGGATAATTGATTTACTTTCCATTCTTCCAACTTTTTTAGGATTATTTATCGTGGGTTCCCAGTCTTTAATGGTAATAAGAGCGGTAAGACTCTTAAGGATATTTAGGATATTAAAATTGGCACGCTTTGTAAAGGAATCCAGAACATTAGGTGATTCCATCAGGGCTTCGCGACATAGGATATTGGTATTTTTATTGGCTGTTTTAACTTTGAGCACCATATTGGGCACCATCATGTATTTAGTCGAGAGTTCTGAAGCGGGCTTCACCAGTATTCCTCGCAGTATTTATTGGGCCATTATTACTTTAACCACTGTAGGTTATGGTGACATAGCTCCCATTACTCCAATAGGGCAATTAATAGCCTCTGTTGTCATGATTATGGGTTATGCAATCATTGCTGTACCCACGGGAATTGTAACCTCAGAATTTATCAAGTCGAACAATCAATCACAAAAAGTGTCAACAAAATCTTGTAACGAATGTGCGAGTGAAGGACATGATGAAGATGCCATTCATTGTAAATATTGCGGAGCAGTTTTATAAGCCCAAAAAAAAAGTAATGAACAGGCAATGTTAATAGTTTTAACTAAAAAAAATACGTTTTTTTCTCTTTAGTTAATTGTTTACTTTAATTTTGTTAATCTAAACATAAGCGACAGCTTGAAAAAAATATTTATGAGTGTTTATGGAAAAAAAGCGGATAACGCTTCCTTAAAACAAATCGGACTAGAAAATGTAGGTAATACATTTTGGAATTTAACTCCATCAGAATTAGTAGAAGACATTGTAATATTAGGTCAAGGTATACTGACAGATTCAGGGGCTATTGCAATTGAAACGGGCGAATTCACAGGCCGTTCTCCACAAGACAGATTTATTGTTTGCGACGCAAAAACTGAAGATGCAGTTTGGTGGGGAAACATCAACAAGAAGTTTGAAACTGAAAAGTTTGATGCATTGTATAACAGGATGAAAGCTTATTTGACGAACAAAGATGTTTATGTTAGAGATGCTTATGCTTGTGCAGATGATGAATTTCGATTGAACTTGAGAGTAGTTAGTGAAAACCCATGGTCAAGCATGTTTGCTCACAATATGTTCTTACGTCCAACAGAAGCAGAAATTGAAAACTTTGAACCAGAGTGGCATATTGTATGTGCACCTGAGTTTATGGCTGATCCTGAAATAGACGGTACAAGACAGCATAATTTTGCAATTATCAACTTTACTGACAAGATGATTATCATTGGTGGAACAGGTTATACAGGCGAAATTAAAAAAGGAATTTTCTCTGTCTTAAATTTCGTATTACCACACGAAAAAAATGTATTGTCAATGCACTGTTCAGCTAACGTTGGGCAAGATGGCGATACTGCAGTATTCTTTGGTCTTTCAGGAACAGGTAAAACAACACTTTCTTCTGATGAAAATAGAAGATTGATTGGTGATGATGAGCATGGTTGGTCAGACAATGGCGTATTTAACTTTGAAGGTGGATGTTACGCAAAAACAATTGATTTAAGCGAAGAAAAAGAACCTCAAATATACAACGCGATTAAATTTGGCGCTATTTTGGAAAATATCGGATTTGAAGGTGAAACAAGAACACCAGATTACGAAGATACTACCATTACACAAAACACTCGTGTTTCATACCCTATTCACCACATTGATAATATCATGGTTCCTTCAAAAGGAGGAATGCCTAAGAATATTTTCTTCTTAACAGCTGATGCTTTTGGTGTGTTACCTCCCATCTCAAAATTAACACCTGGTCAAGCTATGTACCACTTCATATCAGGATATACAGCAAAAGTAGCTGGTACTGAAGCTGGAATCAATGAACCACAAACTGCATTTTCTGCATGTTTTGGTGCACCATTTATGCCTTTACATCCAACAAAATATGCCGAGATGTTAGGTGAAAGAATGGAAAAACACAATGTAAAAGTATGGTTAATCAACACTGGCTGGTCTGGTGGAGAATATGGCGTTGGTGAAAGAATTAAATTAAAATTCACACGTGCTATGATTACTGCTGCATTAGAAGGTAAACTTGACAACGTAAAGTATACAAACCACGAAGTTTTCGGTTTGGCAATGCCGAATGAATGTGCAGACGTACCAACTGAAATTTTAAATCCAAAGAATACTTGGGCAGACAAATCAGCTTACGATACAAAAGCAAATACTTTAGCCAATCAATTCGTTAAAAACTTCAAACAATACGAAGACAATGCAAACGAAGAGATTTTATCAGCAGCTCCAAAAGCCACTGTTAATGCTTAAGTAAGTATTATAACTTATCAATTTTTAAAAAGCCCAGGCGATAAATGCCTGGGCTTTTTTTTTGATTATCCAAACCAATCGTGTCATTATTACGTGTTTATAACTATATTAGATATAATATGTTTAAAGCTTTACACTTTTTTACGATATTATTTTGTGCTTCTTCACTTCTTGCTCAAGATTGGCAAACCTTGCAATCGAATAGCATCAAATATTATCAAAACAATTATGACTTAATTTATGGGGTGAAATTCGACTCTGTGAAACTCGATAATAATGATAGCATTTTTTATTCTTATAAAACACTAAGAAATTATTCTGATACTGGACCATCTTCTGGTCCCTGTCAATTTAAAAGATTGGGGGCATGGTTTGGAGAAAGAATAATTATTAAACCCAATGGTGACAATATAATTATCAACCGCTTTGGACATGAAATTCTTATTAAAACACTGGCTAATTTAGGCGACACTTTTACCATTTATCATTATCCAAACGGTGACTCTATTGAAGCCACAGTGACGAATATTGATGTTGAAACTCATTTGGGCATTACAGATTCAATCAAAACTTTTAAATTATTTCAAAATGGCGGTTTTACTTTTCAAAATTCCGAAATTAAGCTTGGCAAAAAAATAGGCTTCACAAGTATTTTACCATTTTATAAGTTCCCATACCAACATAGAAGTTACCCAATGGAGGCAAATGTTCTATTAAGTTACGACCCACTTAAATTAGTTGGCCAAGACAATCCTCGTTTAGGTATCACTAGACCTACTTATTCTGATATTTTTAATTATGAAATTGGAGACGTTATACTTTATGAAGAAAACGGCTATACCCAATTAAATATTCTTGATAAAAACAATATGCTTTTTGATTCAACCACTTATAAAATGGAAAGAAAAAAGCAACTAACTGATTCCTCAGGAGTAATTCACATTGAAATAGATACTTTGTATATAAGTTATAATACAAGCGACGAGTATTATTCTCAATTTATGCCAGATGAATTTAACCAAGAATATTTTGATGCTACTTTTCGAGTACAAGGATTAACAATGTATACGAAGGATTGTGGTTACTACCAATTATCATGGAAATATTATAATCAGTTTTACTTGTACAATCCGCTCAATGACTGTTTTTACCAATCATATTACGATCATTCAGTAAACTATCAAGCTGTTTATTCCAATGGAGGAGATTATTATTACACTATTATTTATAATGGTTTTGGATCAAATACGCCCCCTTCTAGTAGCCTAATATACAAGTCTAATCAACAATATGGATGTGGTTCAAAATGGTTTTTAAATACAACATCACTTAATGAAATAAATAAACCAAAGGTTTTCCCAAATCCAACAAGTGATTTATTACACATTGAGTCAGTTGAGCCCATTAATGAAATTGAATTGTATAATTTAGCTGGGCAATTGTTGTTCTCAATACCGTACACTAACAAAATCAACTTGAACGACCTTTCCGAAGGCACTTATATATTGCTGCTCAAATCAGTGTCCAATGTGTATAAAAGGAAAATAGTGAAAATCTAAATATCATGCTGGATCTTTATTCCACCACCAACTTGATTACTTTGCTATCATTCCCAAATTGAACCTCCACATAATATACCCCTACTACTAAATGGCTAATATCAATTTCAGTTTTATAAGTATCTGCAATAGTGTTTTGTTGCACTAATTGTCCTAATCCAGACCTAATTTTTATATTGGCATTGATGATTTGATTAGACGCAATAGTAATGTGTGTTTTAGCTGGGTTAGGATAAATATTGAAACTAAGGTTAGGTAACTCATTCACAAAAACAGATTCAATTCCCAAATATTTTTGCACTCCATTGAAGTCAGTTTGAGAGAGCCTGTAATACGATAATCCAAGAAATGGATTGTAGTCAACAGTTGAATAATTATTTTCACTACTCGCATTCCCTGCTCCTTTCACATCACTTACATAAATCCAGTTTTTTCCATCTTGGGACTTCTCAATGGTATAATAAGCGTTATCAATTTCACTTCCACTACTCCATTCACACAATACAGTTTTATTATTCAACAAGTTAGCTTCGAAACTTAATAAACTAATAGGCAAAGGAGTTGTGGTTTTATTGATGCTTGCTAAAGTAAAATAATAACCTGTTCCTGGTACAAAATCATGGTCAAAGTTGACAATTCCAGTCACATTGTTGTAGCTAGTTGCTGCAATTGAAGTAGCACCTGTAGCAAATACATCATCTGTATCAACCAATAACCTGGTATCAGCTAAATCAAAAATGGCTGTTCCATTTCCCATTCCTAAATTAAATTGTATTCTCACACTTCCAACTGTTCCCGTTTCTTGTGCTTTCCATATTCTTGCAACTCTTGATTCAACAGTTTCTCCATTTAATGTATTTCCGATATCACTCACACCATAAGAATCAAAAGCCAAGGTGTTTCTCCCCCACATAAAATAGGTATTATCACTTGAAAAACTATTTGGATTCGCACCCACGGTATTGGAAATTGTGCCCAACCCAATTGCAATGACATCAGTATTATTGGCATCCTTGTTTTGCCATTGTCTTAATCGGCCACATTCATCTAACCCAATTCCAGCAACACTGTTGTGATAGGCAGCATTTACACTATAATCCCACACAACAGAGCCATTATTTGAAACATAGTCACCATCATTAATCCCTGCCTCATCATCAGTGACATCAAAAGTAATTCCGTATTTAACACCGTAATATGTTTCAACAACTTGCCTTTCACTTGCATTAAGTGCAGTATCAATAATTAATATTTCTGCGACAAATCCATTAAAAAAATTCCCCGACCCCTCTTCTCCACCACCAATAATTAAATGTGACCCTATATCTATTGTATTTGAAGTGGTATTTCCAAAATTGACAGGTCCTGCTTTACCATTAGCAAATAATTGTAGAACAGAACCATTGTGTACTCCTGCTAGAATGTTGTATTGAGCAGTATTAACCGCCACC
>CBDUKB010000145.1:0-7894 GCA_965367695.1 uncultured Putridiphycobacter sp. | reverse complement strand
CTATCTCGATTCCAGTGGTTCGGGAGAGGGAAGATTTTTATGATGAAGATGAAGCAGTCAATGGGGATTTTGATTTTGAAGTGGCAGGCATAGGAAGACATAGTTCAACTGCATTTAATGATGATGCGCAAGGCTCATCAATTTTAAGAATTTCGAATCCTAGTAATTTAGACATTGGTGAATATATGATTTGGGGGCACAATGGAGCTGCATCTCAAGCTTCAAATACTTCGGATGTGCCAGGTGGAATTCAAGCACGATATGAAAGAGTTTGGAGGGTGAGTGAGGTGAATAGTGCTAATGTTTCAGTAGATGTAGGCAGTGTTGATATCGATTGGGACTTAGCTACTTCATGGCCAGTCACTGCAAGTGATCTTAGGTTATTAGTAGACACCGATAATGATGGCTTTTTTATTGATGAAACACCCATTGCAGGAGCAACACATATTGGTGGAGATGTTTACCAATTCAGTTCAATAACAGCCTTAGCCGATAACTTAAGATTTACTTTAGCAACCATCAACTCTTCATCTACCACCTTACCCATTACGCTGCTTGAATTTACAGGTAATGCGATTAAAAATGGAACAAATAAATTATCTTGGATCACTGATTCAGAGATTAATAATGATTATTTTACAGTTGAAAGCTCCAGTGATGCATTAAGTTGGCAACAACTTGGCCAAGAAAATGGTACAGGAAACTCTTCGAGACAAAAAAAATATGAGTTTATAGATAAAAATCCTAACCATGAAATTACTTATTATCGTTTGTCGCAAACAGATTTTGATGGGACAAGGAAAGAATTAAAAACCATCACTGTCGCAAATGGCCATATTCGAAACGAAAATTATACTATCTATCCAAACCCTTCCAATGGCAAGTTTATGTTGTCAGGTAAAAGTATAAATGGCCAAGAAGTAGAAATTTTAGATGCGAATGGATCAAAAGTTACATTTGAAATTGACAACCTAAATAATTCAACAATTGAAATAGACATCTCTTCATCTCCTGATGGAATTTATTTTATTCAAATAGCTAATAAACAATATAAATTAATACTCCAAAAATAAATGATCAAGGCATTTTACTTATTTACTTTTATAGCTTTAATAACAGCTTGCAAAAAAGACAAGACTCCCCAATCTGAAAAAGACGAAACCATCATAGTTAATTACTTGAGTAAAAATAGTATTAATGCAGCACCCACAGGATCTGGTTTATATTATCAAATTGATTCTTTGGGTAATGGTGCTCACCCGAATATAAATTCAACTGTCACAGTGGCATATAAGGGATATCTTACGGATGGGCAAGTTTTTGATGAATCAGCTTTAACAGGAATTACGTTTGCGCTTAAAAATGTAATTAATGGCTGGCAAGAAGGCATTCCCCTTTTTAAAAAAAATGGTGCGGGTACATTATTTATTCCTTCTGCCTTGGGTTACGGACCACAAGGAAGTGGGAGTATTCCTAAAAATGCGGTGCTCATTTTTGAGGTGCATTTGATTGACTTCGAATAACAATCGTTTATTTCATAAGAACAAATCATTAAAAATTAAGGTTAATTAAATTTTCTAAATTCAATTATTAACTAACTTTAGTATAAAATAAAGCACATGAAAAATATTGTATTAGTCGATTTTACGGAAGCCTCTATTAACACATTGAAATATGCTGCTTCTTTTGTAAACTCCATTGAAGGTAGTTTAATTATAGTGAATGTTTCAAACTCGAATGAAACCACCAACGTCTTGAGCGAATTAAAATTACTGCAATCAAAGTATTCGAAACCTGGCTTTGATATTCAAGTACATGCATTAAAAGGTGAATTAATTCCGGCTTTGAGCGATTACATTAACAATGATAAAATTGGATTTGTATTTGCAGGGACACATGATATGAAATTAATTGAACGGCTATTCTCAAGTAGGGCGTTGAAATTGTTGAATGAAATTCATGCCAATTTTATTTTTATACCAAATTCCTTTCATCAATACAAACCAATTAACCATGTACTGGTTCCTATTTTCCCTGATAAACATTCCATTCAAAACCTTGAAGTACTCATATTTTTGCAACACTTTAAAAAATTTGAAGTGACTTTGTGTACCTATAAATCAACAGACCCTGAAAAAGGAAAAACATTGTATGTTGCGACCAAAATATTAGCGAAAGCAGGCATTCCTTTTTCAATTAAATATTTGGGAGAAACAGAAAAACAATTCATGGATAAATTGGTTCCTTTTGCTTTTAAAATTGGGGTCGACACCTTGTCAATCGTCAATTTAACAGAAAGTAATTTATTTAACTTTGCCGCTAAAGGATTTACCGAATCGTTAATACATAATGATTTTGCAATGCCCGTCATTGCGATTCAAAATAAACAATTAGCTACTTACTCTAGTTTTCATACAGCAGGTGGATATTAAATACCGCTAGCTTCGTTTAAAAATAACTTTTTTTGAACTTTTCAAATACTTCATTGTAGTAAGTTGAAATTCTGTTTTTATGGAATTTCAATTTTTTATAATCTAACTACATATGAAGGCATTCAGTTTAAACATAAAATCTACTTTCTTCCAAGACGCGAGAAATTTTCAAATTTTATATTTATCTGCCTTTTTAATCTTTGGCATTTTTAAATTGCATTGGGAATTATCTGCATTCAAAGTGTTCGCAATAATTACTACAACCAGTATTACACAATTTGCATGGATAAAAATAAATAGGGGACAACTGAATAGCCTTAAAAGCGGATTAATTACCAGTCTTGGTATCTGTTTGATTTTGAATTCAACATCTATTTACACCCTTTGTTTAGCGGGCATGCTTGCAATTTCAGCTAAATACCTAATCAGGTATAAAAACAAACATTTATTCAATCCTGCTAATTTTGGAATTATCGTCACTATTTTAATTTTTAATGATGCTTGGATATCACCAGGTCAATGGGGGAGTGATGCCTTATTTTTATTTGTACTCACTATATTGGGCGGGATTATTCTGCATAAAATTGGTCGATTAGAAACAAGCATAATCTTTTTAGGTGTGCTTTTTTTACTTGAATTTTCTAGAACAGTCCTTTATCAAGGATGGGAAATGGATGTACTTATGCATAAATTTTCAAGTGGTACCTTGTTGCTATTTAGTTTTTTCATGATTACTGACCCTATGACTATTCCCAATTCAAAAAAGGCTAGAATTATATGGGCAACGATCCTCGCACTTTCCACTTTCATTTTAAGTACCTGGTTACAGTTATATACAGCTCCCATTTGGGTACTTTTTTTTATGACACCTCTTACTGTATTCTTCGATAAAATATATCCTGATTTAAAATTTAAATGGCTTAATAATTAAACTTAAATATTATGAAAAAACAACTTATTTTAACCGCAATTTGCTTGGGCAGTTTTGCACTTGAAAGCCTTTCTTTTTGTGGCTTTTATGTCGCTAAAGCTGACACCAAACTATTTAATAAAACCTCCCAAGTAATTATGGTAAGAGATGGCAATAAAACCACCGTTACCATGGCGAATGACTTTAAAGGAAATGTCAATGATTTTGCAATGGTGATACCGGTACCAACTGTATTGCACAGAAATGATATTCGAATTGTAGAAAATAGTCTTTTCGAAAAGTTAGATTCATACTCAGGACCACGCTTAGTTGAATATTACGACGAAAATCCATGTTCACCAAAAATTTACTACGACATGCTTGAATCTGTCCAAAGCAGAAGTACCAATGCAGTGGAGATTTCTATGGATAAAGCGAAAAGAAATAAAGACTTAGGGGTGACAATAGAAGCGCAATACACGGTAGAGGAGTACGAAATATTAATACTTTCAGCAAAAGAATCTGATGGGTTAAAAACTTGGCTTACCGAAAATGGATATAAAATACCTTCAACGGCAACAGCAGTGCTTGATCCTTACATCAAAAATAATTTAAAATTCTTTGTCGTAAAAGTCGATTTGGATAAGTTGAATGAAATAAATGGAACGACTAATATTAATAAATACATCAAAGAACATAATAATGAACAGGTACAAAATTTAAGACCAATTCAAATCACTTATGAATCGCCAAAATTCATGTTGCCAATAAGATTAGGGATGGCAAATTCAACAGGTGAACAAGATATGATTGTTTATGCCTTTTCTAAAGAAGGTAGAGTAGAATGTACGAATTATAGAACTGTTAAAATTCCGAGTAATGAAAATATTCCATTGTTTGTGAGAGAAAATTTTGGACCGTTCTATGTTGATTTATTTGATAGGGCGCATCATAAAGAAAACAAAGAGGCTATATTTTTGGAATACGCTTGGAATATCAGTCCGCAGTTTACTGGTGTAAAATGTGACCCTTGTGTTGGACCACCACCTATTTTTACAGACCTAGCAAAGGCTGGAGTTTCATGGGCAATGAACAACAATAATCAAGCAAATGGGAATGTGTTTTTTACCAGACTTCATATCCGTTACAGTAGAAAAACCCATCCCCGAGATTTAGAATTTCAAGTTACACCAAACAAAGAACATTTTCAGGCAAGGTATATATTAACGAATACCGCAAAAGGAGACTTGTCTTGTGCTGCTGGTCAAACATACTGCGCAAAAGTGGTCAAAAACCGAATCAATGAATTAGAAAACCTCAATCAACTCACAGCATGGTCAACCACAGAATACAGTGAATATGTTCAAACCTATTACGATTTATTATCAGATAAAAATATTTTAAATGAAGTGAAAAGTACTCAGAAAAATAAATTACCCTGGTTGGGAATCAGTCCAGCTGAACCTAATCTTGGTCTTAAATTTTTGGTCCTTTTCGGAATACTGATGCTGTTGTTATTGGCTTATGGCATCAATTATAAAAAGTCAATACCTATAAAATAACAGTGCTACAATTATAAAAAGCCATGCAAGATAATTGTATGGCTTTTTTTTAGCTATTACTTTTTGCGAATTATGCAATTGAGTTCTAATTTAATTGTTAAATTTATTCTAAGATGTTAACAGTTAATCAAGTAAACAACAACTTTAAGTTCATTATGTATCTTACTGCAATACTGGGACTTATCACCAATATTTACATTGTTTTTGTATTGTATTATGTAGATGCCTTGCAATTAATATTAAGCCCAATACTTGGCTCTTTGGTTTTTATCATCTGCGCCCAGTTAATGAGTAAAAATCTTATTTCTTCATATTTTGCATTTATAATATCGGCATACACAGTTACCTTAGAGGTAGTTATGCATACTCACTATTTGGGATGGGGAAGTGGATTTTTTTATTTTATTTGTGTTTTACCTTTAATTTTTTTACTAAACTCAACATGGAAGGTTTGGATAGTATTCGTTTTTAATGCCTCCCTCATAATTATTACACTTTTACTGGTCTATTTTTACTATGACCAAAGTGGCGTTTATTATATTACTGTAGACAAGCTTGACAACATTAATTTTTTAAATCAATTCATGCTTGCCTCATGCGTGATCGTAATCATGATTTTTTTTAGTTTTAAAAATAATGAAAAAGACCAAGCATTGGTGAAGGCAAACCAAGATTTGGAAAAACAAAACAATGAAATTTCCATTCAAAAAAATCACTTACAAGTTTTATTAAAAGAAGTACATCACAGAGTAAAGAATAACCTACAAATCATTTCCTCCTTACTTGCTTTACAAAAAAGCTCCATTGAAGACGAAGAGATTATTAGTGTATTAGACGAAAGTAAAAGAAGAGTTGAAGCCATTGCGCTCATTCATCAAAAACTATACATAGATGAAACTGGTAACCAGGTTGATTTCAAATCCTATTTAAGTGAGTTAATCAATTCACAAGAAATAATGCAATCGAAAATAAAATGTATTTTAAATTCTGTAGCACTCACACTTAACTTAGACATTGCAGTCCCCTTGGGTTTAATCGTATCTGAAATGTTGACCAATTCCATCAAGCATGCTTTTCCCAATCAACCTGATCCAAAACTACTTATTTCATTAAGTAAAAGAAAAACGTCCTATGAATTAATTGTACATGATAATGGCATTGGTCTACCTAGTAATTTTTCATTGAATCAAACAGGTTCACTGGGGACTGAAATAATTGCTGCATTGATTGAACAAATTGATGCAAACATTCACTTTGAAAATGACAATGGTGCTAAATTCACCATTCAATTTTCTGAGTCATTTCGTAACTTATTGAATATAAAGGATCCTTAATACATGCATTTAAAAACACTACTTTCAGAAATTAATTACAAAGCAGTACGAAGTGCTGGTGCAGGTGGTCAGCATGTAAATAAAGTTGCCACAAAAGTGATATTATTATTTGATTTCACGAATAGTCAAGCCTTTAATGAAACTGAAAAAGAAAGATTGACAACATTTTTTGAAAAAGACATAAGCCAAGCGGGATTTTTGCAGTTATCATCATCAGAGAGTAGGAGTCAATTTAAAAATAAAAAAATTGTCACTCAGAAATTATTAGATTTAATTGAAACAGGATTAAAAGTTGATAAACCAAGAAAAAAATCTAAGCCCAGTAGGTCCTCAATTTTGAGAGGAAAAGCTAAAAAGAAAAGAATCAGTGATAAAAAAGCCTTGAGAAAAAAACCAATACTTTAATCCAAGAAAAATAGACTTATTCATTTCCTTTTTAATAGATTTGTTTAAACCTTAAATTTCTTTATGTTTCCACAAGCACTTGAAAACGAAGCCATCTATATTCTCAGGGAAGTAGTGGCTCAATTTAAAAAACCTATTTTACTGTTTTCAGGTGGAAAAGACTCTTTAACACTAATCCATTTGGCACATAAGGCCTTTTGGCCGAAACCAATTCCTTTTAAAATACTGCATATCGATACCGGCCATAATTTTCAAGAAACAATCACATTTCGAGACCAGGTCGTGGAAACTTATGACTTAGACTTGGTAGTTGGTTATGTACAAAAAAGTATTGATGATGGAGATGTGACTGAAGAAAAAGGAAAAGATGCCAGTAGGAATGCCCTTCAAACTTCAACTTTGTTAAAGTATATTGAGGAGCTAAAAGCAGATGCTTGTATTGGTGGTGCAAGAAGAGATGAAGAAAAAGCCAGGGCTAAAGAACGTATTTTTTCTGTTAGAAATGAATTTGGAGAATGGGATGTAAAAATGCAAAGACCCGAATTATGGAACTTGTATAATGGAAAAATAAATAATGGTGAAAATATTCGTGTATTCCCCATCAGTAATTGGACTGAACTTGATGTTTGGAATTATATTGAAAGAGAACAACTCCCGATTCCTTCCATTTACTTTTCTCACATCAGAAAAGTTTTTTATAAAGAAGATGTTTTGATGCCATTTTCACCGCATATTTCCATGGAGCCAACTGCAAAAGTAAGTGAAATGAAAGTAAGATTTAGAACGGTAGGGGACATGACATGTACATCTGCAATTTTATCAAATGCAAGTAGCGTTTCTGAAATAATTGACGAAATAAAAAGCTCTGAATTTTCAGAAAGAGGTGCTAGAATGGATGATAAAAGATCGGAGACCGCAATGGAGGATAGAAAAAAAACAGGTTATTTTTGATATGGATATTTTAAAATTCTTAACTGCCGGCAGTGTAGATGATGGTAAAAGTACTTTAATCGGTTGTTTACTTTACCATACACAATCTCTTAAAAAAGACAGGGTTGAAGCTGTTTCTAAAATCAGCCAAATTAACAATGAATCAAAAATTGACTATGCTTTATTTTCAGATGGTTTGCATTCAGAAAGAGAACAAGGTATTACAATTGATGTAAGTTACCAGTATTTTTCATCTCCTTCAAGGCGTTTCGTAATTGCTGATTGCCCTGGGCATGAAAGGTACACTAGAAACATGTTTAC
>CBDUKB010000144.1:0-8008 GCA_965367695.1 uncultured Putridiphycobacter sp. | reverse complement strand
TATTGGTCCAGTGGTTTTAGGGAGAGATCATCATGATGTTTCTGGAACTGACTCCCCATATCGAGAAACATCAAATATTTATGATGGTTCTAAATTCACAGCAGACATGGCCATCCAAAATGTAATTGGTGACGGTTTTAGAGGTGCTACTTGGATTTCGATTCACAATGGTGGAGGCGTTGGCTGGGGTGAAGTCATTAACGGCGGATTTGGTATGTTGTTAGATGGATCTGAAGATGCTGATAGAAGACTAAAGATGATGTTACATTGGGATGTAAACAATGGCATATCAAGACGTAGTTGGGCAAGAAATGAAGGGGCAATATTTGCGATTAAGCGTGAAATGGCAAGAACACCCAATTTAAAAGTGACCTTACCGAATATTGTAAATGAAAATTTAGATCATTTATTTTAAAACATAAAAACACAAAAAAAGGTCGGCAATTAATTGCCGACCTTTTTTATAAGTTATTTATTAATTACTTATTAATAGAAATCTTTTTTGTCAAAGTTCCATTTTCTGTTGTAAGTGAAACAATGTAAAATCCATTCGCTAATGTTTCTGTCCCAATAGTAACTTTGTTCAGTCCGTTGCTTAAAGTAGCATTTGTATAAACTAATTCACCAATTGAGTTATGTAAACTAATTGTAGCACCATTGCTATTGTTTAAATTAAACTCAATGTTTGCTACATCATTTACAGGATTTGGATATACTGAAATGCTTAAAGCTTCAGTAACATCTTCGAATCCTAAACCATTTTCAGTTAATGAAGTTACTTTGAAAGGTTTAACATCTTCAGCTTCAAATACACCATTACTTAACAATACATTTTGATTTAAAGAATTGTAAAGTTTGTAATTTCCAGCACCATATCCTGAATTGATTCCATCACCATAAGAATCGTATACTTTTACAGCATAACAATCAACTGAAGGCAATGTAACTTGGCTAGAATGTAATAAGACACCGTTTGCAGCTAAATCAGCATATGGGCCACCTGAAGCCAATACAGCTCCTGTTGCTTCCAACACAATTTCCCAAGTTGATTCTGATCCATATCTATCTTGATTAAAATCGAATGTATAAACTTCACCTGTTCCTTCGAAAGTAGTGAAAGTAACATTAGTAGAAATTAAATTATCAGTAGGATCGGAATCAGTGTTTCCATTTACATTTGTAATTTCAACATTTACTGCACCACCTGAAGCAGGTACTGTAATACTTGGTAATGTAATAGTTGCCTCACTAAAACTTGCAATTGAACCTGTCCAGTTATAAGTTGTAGAATTTTGTCCAGCTACATCATAAGTGAAAGTTGCAGATGTAATATCATTTCCACCGTTGTTTCTAAATTTAACTTCAGGCTCAATTTCTGGATTACAAATCATTGCTGGAATATTTAACGTTTTTACAGTAGCGTTGTCGTTTGGTACATTCACATAAGCAATAGGTCCTTTAGCACCTGTAATTACTTCTTGTTGACCTTCTACTATAAAAGCAGCAATATCAAAATTACCCATTACTAAATCCACACCATTTAAATCAGCTGGAATTGTATAAGTATATTGTGCAGAATAAGTTGTTCCTTGTGTAGTTGTTGCGATAACATCACCCCATTGTCCTGTCAATAAGTGACGTAACATATGTGTGTGGTTATAGTTTCCGTTCGCTAAAACAGCTGATGGATTTCCAGCAGAACCAGTTTGAGGTCCTTCAACATTATCTTGTAATAAAGCAACGTTTAAGTTCACTGAACCTGGAGCAACACCTGTAAAATGAACTTCAACATCAACAGTTAAAACTCTTGTTGCATAATCAATACTACCTTCTAATGCTACATTTGCATATGAAGCTTCAGCTAAAACCATATTTGCGGCTTGATCCCATTGTCCTCTACTCATTGCAGTTCCAGTAGTGTTTTGTTGTAATCCTGCAAATTCATGTCTGTTTACAGTTCCAGCAGGATATCCAGCTAAGTTTGTTTGACCAGCGATTGCTGTTCCAAATGCTGTTCTAAAATCAGTTCCAGGTCCTGTTGGTGTTGCATATCCACCAACATGAACATTTATCAAAACCACATCACCTGGATTGTTAGCTGCAATAGTATTTGCAATTGCATGTCCTTGTGGACAAAAAGTACAAGTAATACCTGTAAATTCTTCAAGTACTACATTTTTATTCTCTGGAGCTGTACTTACTGGTAATTGAGCAAATAACCCAAAACTAGCCGTAATTCCAAAAATAGTTAGTAAATTTTTCTTCATAATAGTATAAATTAAGTTTCCCTAAAATTAAGAATAAAATTAGATAATACATAATGCTATTTTATACATTATTGTAAACCTAATGGAATGATATTTTTAAAATAAGCATAGATAGAAGTGTTTAAGCAGTAGCTAATCAGGTTAATATGACTAATTCATTGTGGTAATTCAATCATTTTTTTTGAACTGTTATTTTTTCTATATGCCTGATAATATGAACACCATGTTGGATTCGTAAATGGTATAATTGTTAGTGTTTTCTTGAACAGCATTGATCATTGCTTTTGCTAATTTATGGTCTGCTATTGGTCTATATTTTTTCCAGCATGGCACTATGGTAGCCATTTTCATTACTGGTGTAAATACCTTTTCCATCCACCTAAATTCTTCTCTATTTCCAGTGAGCATTGAGGGTCGTAAAATACTAATGTGTTCAAAGTTTAAATTTTGAACTGCTTCATCAAGCTCTCCCTTCATTTTTGAATAGAAAACATGCGACTTTGCATTCGCACCTATTGAAGATAATAGTATCAAATTGCCAACGTTATTTTCGGAAGCTAGTTTTGCAAAATTAAATTGGTAGCCGAAGTCAATTTTATATTGGGCTTCCTTACTCCCCGCAGTTTTTAAGGTAGTACCTAAAGTAGAAAATAACACATCACCTTTGATATCTTCTTTATAATCGAGCATATCATCAAAATTTAAAATGATTTCTTTAAGTTTTGAGTGTTCAATACCAGTAGTTCTTCTAACAAACACCTTTACAGACACATACATTTCATTTTCTAATAATTGCTTTACCAATTGTTTACCAATGAGTCCTGTTGCTCCAATTACAATAGCTTTTAACATATTTTCTTTATTGTGCGTAATTTAATGCCACCGTGTTTCTAGTATTAACATGAGATTTTAAAGTGCCAATTGCGGAACTGAAATCGGTAGCATTGGTTATGAATGAATAGTTAGCTGATTCAGCTTCAACCGAATTTTGAATAAGGGTTTGCCAATAATCGTATGTTGTTTCCATTTTATTTGGTTCGAAGACATTTGTTACAAAGTCAATGATATGCTTTTTAAAAGTATTTTCATAACTTTTTACGCCTAAAATGTAAGTGATCAAGGGCCAATCTTCATCATTTATTTCTGTGAATTCAAAAGATAGTGCACCTCCTTGATTTCCATTTTGAAATGCTTCGTTATTGTCCCAAGGGATCCACTTTAGCAAATGGTCGCTTGGATCATTATATAAGTAATAATTGTGTGGCATTTTACCATAGGTGTCCCAATTTTGAATGGTTGTATTTACAGCTAACCATTTTAAAAAACCATTGACATCTAAATTATTTTCTAAGGTGGTTTTCCATGCTGTTGTATCTTCCAATCGGGTTGTAGATTGAAGCGCATCAAAAAGTGATTGTATGTCATCTTCACCTAATCCACCAGTGGTTTTATTTTCAAAATCTGATAAATTGAAACCGCTGTTTGAAAAAGTAGCTCCATCATCTTCTGGTTTATAACAATTCCCTGAGTTACTGCCGAATTGTTTATTTAAAACTGTTTCAAAAACCACTTCTAAAACGGTATACAGACCAAAATATACTGGGCCATCACCATAATCTATATAGATTTCGTAAAAAGCTGAATAGGGGGAAGGAACATTAAATTCGCTGAATAAATCATTCGCTACTTTTTCTCTTAAAAAAGATTTATCGTTGTAATTACTACTTAAAGATAAGGCAGGAAAGCCGTAAAATGTTTGATTTTGAATCGCAGGGTAATCATCTTCAAATTGGTCAAATTCAAGACGAAATGGTAATTTGTTAACACCAGTGCTATATGCGCTCAAGCTTGAATTGCCTTTATAACGAATTCCCACATGATACCAATTGATACCGTTAAAAGCTAAATTACATGGGACATATATAGGTGTCTCATCTGAAAAAGTAACGGCACCACCGCCGCCACCAGGGCCACCACCTGGTCCTGAGGAAGAACTACCATACATGTCGTTCAGATTGTCTTGCATTATTTCCCAATCAGCTTTTGTGATCGTGATGTCAAATCGATTGACTTTTGTTTGTGGAAATACCATATCATAATTCGTTGTTGCTGAAGATGAATGAGTGGCAGATGTCCAATCTTCGAGTCCTTCACCAGCAATGATAACAGTTTCCTTGTAGCAAGAAGTGAGCAATACGGAAATAATAATTAAGGCAGGTATATTTTTCATTTTATTGCTTGTTTTTTATGGTGTAGGTATAATTAAGTCCTATGATGTAGGTGGTTTTTGGGTATGTTTTATTCAGTTCCCATTCTATTGAATAAAATGGACTTAATTCACCAATTTTTTTTAAGGAGTAATCCGTTTTAAAAGAAACCCTAAGCTTATCGAAGCCCGCATCAAGTCCACCCAAAGTTCTGAAAATTTCGGTTGAAAACTGAGGATCCAATTTCCAGTTTTTAATGTTGTATTCCGAAGAGAATTTGAAACGTAATACATGATCAATTTCATCACCTTCACCTTTACTAAATCCTATTTCGTTTTTATTTTGATAACGCAATCTGTATTTAAAATCAAATCTATTGTATTGGTGTTTGAAACCGCCATCAATATTAAAACGAAAATCGTTATCATATCCCTCACTTCCATTTTTGTCGGCTATGTACCTAAAATCAGTTCCAAAATAAAGAAATTTATTTACTGCGTATTTGATACCAACTTCTGAGAGTATTTGATCAGTTATTGATGCATTGGTATTCAAACGCAAACCTTGGAAAAAACTGAATGTAAAATTATTATTCGTTTTGTATTTTAAACCAACACTGGACCAAGCCTCGAGGTCCTGCGTAATGATAGTGTAATCCGTTTGAGACCAAGCTGAATATTGTGATTGGATGAACAATGTTAATACAAAAAGGATTTTATTAAAAAAGGATTTAAGCATAAGAAATGGTTTAATAATCAACGTATATGAAATCGGAGGAATTTAATCACTCAGACTCATTTAATCATTTGACAAAAAATTAGCGCAAATCCTTCTGGTAAATCTGACTTAATATATTTTTAAATCAAAAATTTAAATTTTGGTTAAATTAATTAGTGTGTTACCTTCTTCTAAATCAGCTATTAATGCTGTGTTTTTATCCAGTTCTTCAAAGATGATGTTGTTAGCAAGCACTTCATTACAGATGTATAATTCATTGGCTTTAATAGCAGCCATTATTTCATCATTTGCTTCAACTGTTAAGGAAATTTTATCCATCACATCTAAGCCACTTTCTTTACGGAAATTCTGAATTCTATTCACCAACTCCCTTGCAATACCTTCACTTTTTAAAGCTGGGGACAAAGTAACATCTAAGGCAACGGTTAAACCACCTTCTGAAGCCATCAACCAACCAGGGATGTCATCTGTTACAATGTCAAAGTCAAGCAAGTCTAAGTTAATTTGTTCTCCGTTTATTTCACCAGACCAGCCATTGTTTTTCTCAACAGCAGTGATGTCAGCTGCGTTCCAACCATTCACAATTCCAGCAATTGCTTTCATGTGTTTGCCATATTTTGGTCCAATGGTTTTAAAGTTTGGCTTAATTTTTTTCACCAATACTCCAGTAGTGTCTTCGAGTAACTCTATTTCCTTGATGTTCACCTCTGATAAAATAATATCTTTCACAGCTTCAATTCTTCTAGCAAAATCGGCATCTAAAACTGGCACCATGATGCGTTGCAATGGTTGACGTACTTTAATTTGCTCTTTCTTACGCAAACCTAAGACTAAGGAAGAAACTTTTTGCGCAATCGCCATTCTCTCTTCCAAATCAAGGTCGATTAAGGAAGTGTTTTGTTTAGGGTATTCTGCAATATGTACCGATTCAACTTGGTGTTTGTTAGTGGTACTATTGAGGTCTAAAAAGAGTTTGTCTAAATAAAATGGAGCAATAGGGGATCCAAGAATAGAAACTGTTTCTAAGCAAGTATACAAGGTTTGATAAGCAGAAATTTTATCTTCTGAATAATCCCCCTTCCAAAAACGTCTTCTACACAAACGCACATACCAATTTGACAATTCATCAATCACAAAAGATTGAATCAAACGTCCAGCTTTGGTTGGCTCGTAATCGGCAAAAGCAGCATCCACTTCGCTAATTAAAGTATTTAATTTTGATAAAATCCAACGGTCAATTTCTGGTCTGTTAGCTACTTCGGGTTCAGCATATGTGAAACCATCAATATTGGCGTATAATGCGAAAAATGAATAGGTATTGTATAGGGTTCCAAAGAATTTTCTTTGGACTTCAGTAATCCCTTCCAAATCAAATTTTAAATTATCCCAAGGTTGTGCGTTGGTAATCATATACCAACGGGTGGCATCAGCACCATAAGTATCCAAAGTTTTAAAAGGATCGGCGGCGTTTCCGAGTCTTTTTGACATTTTTTGGCCATTCTTGTCGAGTACTAGCCCGTTAGAAATTACATTTTTATAAGAGATGCTATCGAATACAAGTCCAGCAATGGCATGTTGCGTATAAAACCATCCCCTTGTTTGATCAACTCCTTCCGCAATAAAATCTGAAGGAAAAAGACTGCCATTATCAATCAATTCTTTATTTTCAAAAGGATAATGATGTTGTGCAAAAGGCACAGACCCAGAATCGAACCAAACATCAATTAAATCTGCTTCCCGTTTCAATGGTTTTCCTGTAGGCGAAACTAAAATAATGTCATCTACATAATTTTTATGTAAGTCAACTAGCTCATAATTTGCTTTTGACATGTCACCAGGCTTAAAGTTAGCCAAAGGATTTTTATCCATCAAACCAGCTTTTACTGATTTTTCAGCTTCCGTTTTTAATTGCTCAACTGATGAGATACAGATTTGTTCTGTCTTGTCTTCACTGGTCCATATTGGAATTGGAATACCCCAATAACGAGATCGACTTAAGTTCCAGTCGTTTGCATTTTCTAACCATTTTCCAAACCTTCCTTCACCGGTTGATTTAGGTTTCCAATTGATTTGATTGTTCAAGGCAACTAATTTCTCTCGGTTCTCTTCAACTTTTACAAACCAAGAGTCTAATGGGTAGTATAAAATTGGTTTGTCGGTACGCCAACAATGCGGGTAGGAGTGTTCGTATTTTTCAATTTTAAAAGCCTTGTTTTCAATTTTCAATTTTAAAGTAATTCTTTCATCAACACTTAAGTACTTGTTTAAGTTGGCAATGATGTGTTTTAAGTTTTTTTGTTGAATTTCCAATTCTTCTTCCTCTTCACCAGCTTCTAAATATTCGGCTTTTACATATTCATTTGCAAATCCAAAAACATCATCTTTTACTTCTGGTCTGAACCTGCCCCTTAAGTCGACCAAAGGAACCAATTTTCCATTTTCATCTTCTACTAATAGGCCGGGTACACCTGCTTGTTTTGCCACCAAAGCATCATCAGCCCCAAAAGTGGGAGCAGTATGCACAATGCCAGTGCCGTCTTCTGTGGTCACAAAATCTCCAGGAATCACTACAAATGCTTTTTCTGGATTTTCGAAAGGTTGTACATAAGGCAATAATTGTTGATAAATCAATCCTACTAAATCAGTCCCCATACAAGTGCCAATAACATGATAAGGAATTGTTTTACCATCCCCATCAAAGCCCAATAAATCATCCATTGAAGCTACTTCAGCAAATCCTTTTCCGAATTGTTTTTGGATGAGATTTTTAGCAAAGCTGCCGACGAAGAAATCTTT
>CBDUKB010000143.1:0-8050 GCA_965367695.1 uncultured Putridiphycobacter sp. | reverse complement strand
ATAATGACATGTACTCTTGATTTAAAGTACTTCGCCATATTTGCTACAATGGTTAATTTTTGCTTAGTTTCTTTATGTAAATCTAAGGGAACAACTATGTCATCATATCCATTTTCAGAGATTTCATCATTTTGTACGATAATGAAAGGAACAGATGAAGAAGTAACGACTTTTAGTGCATGAGAGCCAGTAATATGTTGCCAACCATGCGCACCATGAGTCCCCATAATAATCAGTTCAGCACCTATTTCAGAGGCAAAATCCCCTATATCGTCAAAGATATTTCCAATACGCGTGTGTTGAATTATTTTTATATTTCCTTTATTATCTGTGTTTTTTATCAGCTCTTGTAATTTCTTCTCCGCTTTCGATAATTCTGATCTTTTTTCCACCACATGAAGCACATGCACTTCTGCATTAATAGCTGAAGCAGTAATTAATGCATGTTTTAAGGCAGCATTTGCAACTTCTGTAAAATCATGAGGTACGATTAGAGATTTATTGTCCATAGGTGTAATTTCTTGGTTGATGATGCAAATTTAAAAAATATAAATTTACATGTGGTTAAAATAGTAAATTATTAACTAATATTCAGCTTTTTTCTATTAATTTTTTTCAAATAAGCATTTGTGAAGATGCCTATCAAAATGATGGCCCCACCCAAGTAAAAACCATTTGACATTTTTTCTTGATTGGGATATAAAATCAGTGCCATAATAATTGTGTAAATGGGTTCCATATTTATACTAACGCTCACGGTAAACGGGGTTACAAATTCCATCACCCATACACTCACTAAAAAAGCAAAAGTGGTACAAACCAGTGACAAAATCAGTAAAAACATAAAGCTATCGGAGGACATTACAAGTAGTCCTGTATTAAATTCGTTTAAAAACAACAGGCCAATACCCGAAGCAAAACAAGCGCCCACCATTTCAAATTTTGTTATTTTAAAGGAAGGAATTGTTTTAACATATTTACCATTTAAAACTGTAAATAGCGAAGCTAAAAATGCAGATATGATTCCAAAAGTTATACCCAATACATACTGAAATTCGAAACCAAAAATGATGACAATTCCAATTATAATTACAATACTAATAACAATTTCAGAAGGGCTAACCTTCCTCTTAAAAATGAGCGGTTCAAGAAAAGATGTGAATAAGGTTGACAAGGTCATACATACCACTCCAATTGATATGGTACTTATTTTAATTGCAAAAAAGAAAGAAAACCAATGCAAAGCAATGATTCCTCCAATACTGAACAAGGTAAACATTTCTTTTCTCGAAAGCAGCCGGCTCTTTTTTAAAAACAAGCCTATTATCAATAGAGATGCAGCTGCAATGCCGGTCCGATAAAATACTATTTTAAAAGACATGGCAGCTTGATTCACTTCAAAATTACCATGATCATTAGTTGGTAAATGAATGTAATCACCTAAAATTCCAGTCAAACCCCAAATGAGGACAATGAGGTGCAGAATAAATTGATATTTAAGCGTAGTTTTCAGGGATACAATAATAACTAAAAAAAGCGTGCACTGACAGATTCAATGCACGCTTTCAACATTATTTAATTTTATTTATTTTACCGCTGCTTTTTTCTCTCTGATTGCTTCCACTTTTGAGACTGCTTCTTTGATTTCCGCTTCCTTTTTTACTTTATTTTCCTTTCCTAACTTAATGGCATCTTCGGCATTGGCTATTTGTTTTTTAGCCTCATTGATGATGTCTTCTTGTTTTTCAATCTCATCTTTAATTTCCTTCAATTCATCTTCTTTTTCTTTTTGAACTTTCTCTACTTCTTTTGCTTCTTCTTCAATGATGTTTTTTGCTGCATTCACTGCAAATTCATATAATCTTTTTTCAAAAACCTTGTATTCAGCAGGATGATCTTTCGAATTTACATAAGCACCTCCTAAATCAATTTTTACGGAAATATTTACACCACCTTTTGTAATATCTTCAATCTTAGCATAAGCATCAAAAGTGTTTTTTCCAATCTCTTTTAACTTGCAATCATCAGCAAAATAGACGTCTTTACTCGATAATTTTCCTTTCCATGACTTGAGTTCTTCTTTTAAATCTTTTGAAATAGTTTTTGCATCTCCATAAGGAATGGTGATGTAGTAGCCATTTTCGGAACCACTCACATCAACTTTTTGCTCTTTAATTGTGATTTGTGCTGTAAGGGAAAAACTCAATACAACAAATAATAAACTGGTCAATAATTTCATAAGGTTAGTTTTGTCTTAAAAATACTATAAAGGGAGTAAAAATCAAAATTTTATTGATGTTTGTTTTTATTAAAGTTCACCATGTTATTTACTGAATCCAATGTGGCCTCATATAATTGGTACAAAGAGTCAGGCATAGCACTATAATATGCCAAGGTACTTTCTAGTTGTACTTTAGTCAATCCTTTTTCTCGTAGAATTTGATTTGAAGCGCTGTCTAAGGTTGTTTTATAAACTTGTGGCCTTTTGTGAATTTGTTCATAATAAGCTTCCATCACTTCTAAATCAATAATGGTTTCAATCAATAAATCTTTCTTAATTAAATCTGCCGGCGGACTAACTTGATGATTTGAACTGCAACTAAAAATAAAGACTAATATGAATCCTAAATATTTCATTTTCTATCAAAACTTAAACGTTGAGCAGTAGGGCTTTCAATAATTTTCCCTTGATCATAAACCAATTGTCCGTTCACAAAAGTTTTAGAAATGCTATGTGAAAATTGCACCCCTTCAAAAGGCGACCAACCACATTTATATAAAATATTTGACCGGTCAACTATCAAGGAATCATTGGGGTCCACAACTACTAAATCAGCAAAATATCCTTCACGAATAAATCCTCTTTCCTTTACTTGAAAACAGATTGCTGGTGCATGGCACATTTTTTCAACTGCCTGGGTCAATGAAATATTTCCTTCTTTTACTTTTTCAAGAATTGCCAAAACTGCATGTTGCACAAGAGGTCCACCAGATGGCGCATTAAAATAATTGTTTTCTTTTTCTGCTAAAGTATGAGGTGCATGATCAGTAGCCAAAATATCAATTTTATTTGTTCTTAAACCTTCCCAAATTGCCGCCCTGTCATTTGCAGATTTCACTGCTGGATTCCATTTGATGAAAGTTCCTTTTTTGTCGTAATCTTCATCTGAAAACCAGAGATGATGCACACAAGCTTCCGCAGTGATTTTCTTATCTTTTAATTCCAAAGTATTGTCAAACAAATCCATTTCAATGGCCGTAGACAAATGTAAAACGTGTAACCTGCTTTGGTATTTTTTAGCCAATTTAACTGCTAATGAAGAGGAGAGGTAGCATGCTTCTGCACTTCTAATTTCCGGATATTTAATTGACATATTTTGTCCGTACTTTGCTTCATATTCAGCTAAGTTTTTTCTGATAGTTCCTTCATCTTCACAATGTGTGGCGATTAACATATCACACTTTGAAAAAATATTTGTCAAAGTCTGTTCGTTATCTACCAACATATTACCGGTTGAAGAACCCATAAATACTTTCACACCACATACATCTTGATGATTGGTTTTTAAAACTTCTTCTATATTATCATTCGAAGCGCCCATAAAAAAAGAGTAATTTGCCAATGAATTTTTCTTAGCAATCTGATATTTATCTTCTAATAATTCTTGGGTCAAGGCATTAGGTACAGTATTTGGCATTTCCATAAAACTGGTAATACCTCCTGCCACAGCAGCTCTTGATTCTGTATAAATATCGCCCTTATGCGTCAAGCCTGGCTCTCTAAAATGTACCTGATCATCAATCATTCCTGGCATTAACCATTTACCTTCCAAGTCAATTACCATTGCAGTTGAATCAGTAATTGATGATGCAATTTTTTCGATTCTTTCACCTCGAATCAATAAATCGGCTTGCATGGTTTCACCTTCATTGATGATGGTGGCATTTTTAAGAAGATACTTTGACATTTTATATATTTTTTATATCAAACAAAGGTATAAAATATTAAGGTAGTTGAAAGATAAATTTTAACTTTGTGGGAAACAATTATCGCATGAAAAATTACCAACATACTGTTAAAGACAGGTTCTTAAAATACGTAACTATTGATACTACTGCAGACCCAAATTCAACAACTTTTCCAAGTTCCATGAAGCAGAAAGATTTGGCAAAAGTTTTGGTTGAAGAGTTAAAAACAATGGGGATCGATAATGCTGAAATGGATGAATGGGGATATGTTTTTGCAAGCATTCCGAGTAATTCTCCGAAAAAGGACATTCCTAGAATTTGCTTTTGCGCACACATGGATACAGCTCCCGATTGCTCTGGCACGAATGTAAAACCAATTGTCCACGCTAAATGGGACGGGTCTGACATTGTTTTACCAGATGATTCGAACCAAGTTGTAACGACAAAAAAACACCCATATTTAGCGGAGAAAATTGGTGATGACATTATTACTGCAAGTGGTTTAACACTTTTAGGTGCTGATGACAAAGCAGGTGTTGCCTGCATTATGGATTACGCTCATTTTGTAATGAGCAATCCTTCTTATTTGCATGGAGATATTAAAATATTATTTACACCTGACGAAGAAGTTGGACGTGGCGTTGACCACTTAGATATGGATCGATTGGCAGCCGATTATGGCTATACGTTAGATGGAGGAACTTTAGGTTCTATAGAAGATGAAAGTTTTTCAGCAGATGCAGTCACCATTGAAATAAATGGAGTGAGTGCACATCCTGGTTATGCAAAAAACAAGTTGGTGAATTCTTTAAAAGTTGCAAGTGATTTTATTGATCAATTACCAAAAGATGCTTGGAGTCCTGAAACCACTGAAAAAAGAGAAGGATTTGTTCACCCTGTTGCTGTAAACGGGATCATGGAAAAAACAACCATTAAATTTATCATTAGAGACCATATTACTGCAAAATTAGCCGAATACGAAAATAGATTAGAAGGTATTTTAAATGATACCGTGGCAAAATACCCTGGTGTAAATGCAACATTTAAGGCAGTAGAGCAATACAGAAATATGAAGGAGATTATTCAAGAGGTTCCTTTCGTAACTGACTATGCCATTGAAGCCATGGAAAGAGTTGGAGTGACACCAAAACCAGTAATTATTCGAGGAGGGACAGATGGTTCACGACTTTCATTTATGGGACTACCTTGTCCCAACTTATTTACAGGAGAAATGGCCATTCACTCCAAACACGAATATGTAAGTGTACAAGACATGGAAAAAGCGGTTAAAACAATGATTGAAATCATTAGTATTTGGGAAGAAAAAGCCTAAACAAACTTGATTTTATAATTATTTTCAAACATTCAATAATCATTTAATTTTATTTAACATCAGCCCTTTAAGGGTTGATGTTTTTTATTTGTACAAGTATAAGTGGCAACCACATTTCAAAGACTTCCGTTTTATACTTAAACAATCCAATGAAAAATTTATTTATTTATTGCTTTTTTATTTTCGCCTTTCCCTTAGTTTCCATTTCTCAAAATTGGCAACAAACAAGTGCCATTGAAGGTGATTTAATGTATGAAAAAAATGCATTTTATATTCAGTTTAAACAAGGCATAGTGCCCAAAGAACCCTTTATTAATAAAAATAATGCTTCGGCATTAAATTCATTTTCAAGTTTGAAAACAATGCTTGAAAACAATCAAATTACAAGTATTGAACAAACGTTTAAATTATTGAGTAAACGAAATGAAGCCATTAGTAGGGTTTACACATGCAATACTTTAAATGAAACTATTCGAGACCAAATTATAGCTGCTTTAGCAGGAGCAGACTATGTCCAATTCATTGAAAAAATTCCACTTTATCAAAATACATATACCCCAAATGATCCAGATTACAATAATGCATCAAAAAACTGGCATTTGAACCAGTTAAGTGCAGGTGCTGCTTGGGACATTTCTACGGGATGTCAAAATGTAGTTATTGCAATTGTGGATGATGCTGTTTTGACTTCGCATTCGGAACTTTCGGGTAAAATTTATACCAATGCCAACGAAATTCCAAACAATGGTATTGATGATGATAACAACGGATACATAGATGATGTACATGGTTATGATGTTGCTGACCAAGATGGAAATGCTGCACCACCGAGTACTGCAACAAATTCATTTTTCACCCATGGAACTCATGTTGCTGGAATTGCAGCTGGGAGCACAGATAACGGGAATGGATTTGCTTCCATTGGATTTAATTCGAGCATTATGCCGGTGAAAACAAAAAGCAATTCAAATACCAGTCCGAATTTATTAAATAACCCCATGCAAGGGGTAGAATATGCCATAGTCGCTGGTGCGGACGTGATCAATATGTCTTGGGGCTCTTACGCCTCATCCCAGGCTCATCAATTGGTATTTAACCAGGCTTTTTCAGATAGCATTGTTTGTGTGGCTGCTGCAGGAAATGATGGACAATCTTTTATAGGTTTTCCTGCAAATTACAATTTTGTTATTTCGGTTGGTGCCACCAATCAATCCAACGATTTGGCACCATTTACCAACCTTTCAAACGACCTAGATATTTTTGCACCAGGGGTAAGTATTTGGAGTTCATTAGCAGGAAATAATAATGCCTACGGATATTTAAGCGGTACTTCCATGGCTACGCCTATCATTTCAGGTCTAGCAGCATTAATGCTATGTAATCATGGGGGTTATTTTGATGTTGAAAATTGCATCCATAACTCAGCGGATGTATATACAAGTACTGTATTTCCAAACTATATCATTCGAATAGCAAATGCAGCCAATGCCCTATCATGCAATCCACCGACGGCTTTAACATGTGCACCAAATGGTTGCGAACTGATTGCAAATGGTAGCTTCGAAAGTCCTGCCAACTCAAACATCACTCTTTATAGTGGATGGAATGCGATTAAAGACCATGATGTTTGTAGCTGGGAAACTTATTATGGTACAGCTGACTGTTTTCCTTTACAAATAGGTAATCAAAATAACTATGCACATATTTTAGCAGATGGCTTGAATAATTTTCATGAAGGTATTATTTCAAATTTTTTAGGATTGGTTCCCGGTCAAACATATCGACTTGAATTTGACTATACTGTGAGTAGTTTGACCAATCAATCTCCTACAATACCATTGGGCTTAGTAAATATTGGATTTATTAATAATAATTATAATTGGACTCCACAAACAAGCAATACCACCTCATCAACATTAATTTTAACTACCATGACCAATCTACCGGTTGATTTTACGTATACTGCATTCAGTGATTTTCACAATGGGGTGGTCATACCCGACCCATATTTTAATCATTATTCCTACACTTTTATCGCCCCTTCGAATATTGCAGCTTTCGATCGTTTACTCATCAATCCACAATACACAAATGGGGTTAGAAGAGAAATGGAATTAGATAATATAAGTTTAGTACCTGTTGTGCAAATTCAAGCAAGTGCCGCGCCTACCACTATTATTGGAGGTAATTGTACAAATTTAAGTGCAAGTGGAAGCGGTGGCAATTTTATTTGGGAACCTTTGGATGAGTTTACGAATCCTGCGGGAGCAAATCAGGTGGCATGTCCAGACTCTACTACCACCTTTATTGTGACCGTTTACGATAGTGTTTTAGGTTGCTCAGCTTCTGACTCCATTACTATTTATGTTGAAGGAACCAATGGCATCTATAATAAAACACTTGATTCAGATATAAAGATTTACCCAAATCCAGTGACACATTATTTAGCTATTGAAAGTCCATTCAATTTGGAAAATAAAGATTACCGAATTTTAAACCAGGTTGGTCAAATAATTAGCAAGGGAAAATTAAATTCAAAAACTAATAACAAAATTGATTTGAGTGCATTAAGCCAGGGGTTTTATTATTTAACCATTGATGGATATGGTACGTTTGAGGTTTTGAAAGAATAGTTTATGTATCTTTGTTTCAATAAAAAATAATGAGATGCAAGATACTATTTTAGTAACAGGAGGAACAGGATACATTGGCTCATGGGTCACGAAAGGTTTATTGGAAAATGGACAT
>CBDUKB010000142.1:0-8084 GCA_965367695.1 uncultured Putridiphycobacter sp. | reverse complement strand
CAAAAAAAACGAGGAGCAAAGGCTCCTCGTTTTAATTTTATATGTAGTTTAAATACTTAAGACTTCGTGGAAGCCTTTAAGTATTCTTTGTTCATAATAGCAATGTTTTCTAATGAAATTCCTTTTGGACATTCCACCTCACAAGCACCAGTATTAGTACAGTTTCCAAAACCTTCTAAATCCATTTGGTGCACCATGTTTAACACCCTGTCCTTGGCTTCGACCTTACCTTGTGGTAATAAAGAGAACTGTGCCACCTTAGCCGATACAAATAACATAGCGGAAGAGTTTTTACAAGTAGCAACACAAGCACCACAACCGATACATGTTGCAGCGTCAAATGCATTGTCAGCATCATCTTTTGGTACTGGAATTGAATTGGCATCAATGGTATTACCTGAAGTATTTACCGACACAAAACCACCTGCATGTTGGATGCGGTCAAAAGAACCTCTATCTACAACTAAATCTTTGATTACAGGAAATGCTTTCGATCTAAATGGCTCAATATAAATAGTGTCTCCATCATTAAACATTCTCATGTGCAATTGGCAAGTAGTTACTCCTCTATCTGGCCCATGTGCTTCACCATTAATATACAATGAACACATACCACAAATGCCTTCTCTACAATCATGGTCAAAAGCTACTGGCTCATCACCTGCGTTAATCAACTGCTCATTCATCACATCTAACATTTCTAAAAATGACATGTGCTCTGAAATATTATCCAATTGATAAGTCTCTAATTTACCTTGAGATTTAGCATCTTTTTGACGCCAAACCTTTAATGTTAATTTCATATTTTCTGACATACTCTATCTTTTATATAGTCTTTAGTTAATAGTCATTAGATATACACTAATCACTAATCACTAACTACTTCTTACTTATAAGAACGTTGTTTTAACTCTATATCTTTAAATTCTAAATCTTCTTTGTGCAATTTAGCTTGACCCGGATCACCTGTCCATTCCCAAGCTGCAACATACTTGAAGTTTACATCATCACGTTTGGCTTCTCCTTTTTGTTCTCCGTCTAATTCAACAGATTCCTCACGGAAATGGCCGCCACATGATTCATTTCTTTCCAAAGCATCTTTTGCGAATAATTCAGCCAACTCTAAAAAGTCAGCAACACGAGCTGCTTTTTCTAGTTCAGGATTAAATTCATTCATGGTACCTGGTACACGTACATCTTTCCAAAATTCTTCACGAATTTGTCTGATTTTAACTCCCGCCTCTTTTAAGCCAGCAGCATTTCTTGACATACCTACATTGTTCCACATTACTTTTCCAAGTTCTTTGTGGAAATGATCAACTGATTTTGTTCCTTTAATATTGATTAATGTGTTCAACCTGTCGAATACTTCTTTTTCTGCTGCCACAAATTCTGGTAAGTCAGTAGAGATTTCACCAGTACGAATTTCATGAGATAAATAATCTCCAATTGTGTATGGTAATACAAAATAACCATCAGCTAATCCCTGCATTAAAGCAGAAGCTCCAAGACGATTTGCACCGTGATCAGAGAAGTTAGCTTCACCAGCTGCGTAGCAACCAGGAATAGTAGTCATTAAATTGTAATCAACCCATATACCACCCATAGTATAATGTACCGCTGGGTAAATCATCATTGGTGTTTCGTATGGATTGTCATCTGTAATCTTTTGATACATTTGGAATAAGTTTCCATACTTATCTTCGATTACTTTTTTACCTAATTCTTTTATTTCAGCATCTGTTGGGTTGTGCATTCCTAAAACGTGTGCTTTTTCAGCTCCGTATCTTTCGATTGCAGAAGCAAAATCCAAAAATACCGCTTCTCCTGTTTTGTTCACACCGTAACCAGCATCACATCTTTCTTTAGCCGCTCTCGAAGCGACATCTCTTGGTACTAGATTTCCAAAAGCAGGATACCTTCTTTCTAAATAATAATCTCTTTGATCAACAGACAAGTCTTTTGCCTTAATTTTACCTGATCGAATTCCTTCTACATCTTCCATGTTTTTGGGAACCCAAATACGGCCATCATTTCTCAATGATTCCGACATTAAAGTCAATTTCGATTGGTAATCACCAGAACGAGGAATACAAGTAGGGTGAATTTGAGTGTAGCAAGGATTTGCAAAATAAGCACCTTTTTTATGAATTCTCCATGCAGCCGTTGCATTAGAACCCATTGCGTTGGTCGATAGGAAAAATACATTTCCGTATCCGCCAGAAGCTATTACTACAGCATGTGCTGAATGACGTTCTAATTTACCAGTCACCATATCTCTGGCGATAATCCCTCTTGCTTTACCATCTACGACTACTAATTCAAGCATTTCGTGACGGTTATACATTTTAATTTTACCTTTTCCTATTTGTCTATTCATTGCTGAATAAGCGCCCAATAATAATTGTTGTCCTGTTTGTCCTTTCGCATAAAATGTACGCGAAACGAGTACACCACCAAAAGACCTGTTGTCCAACAGTCCACCATATTCACGGGCAAAAGGAACACCTTGCGCTACGCACTGGTCAATAATACTTGCAGATACTTCTGCCAAACGGTATACATTTGATTCACGAGAACGATAATCACCTCCTTTTACAGTATCATAAAATAAACGGTAAACTGAATCGCCATCATTTTGATAATTTTTTGCTGCATTAATTCCACCTTGTGCTGCAATTGAATGTGCTCTACGAGGAGAATCTTGAAATGCAAATGCTTTTACTTTGTACCCCATCTCTGCAAGAGATGCAGCAGCTGAACCACCAGCTAAACCTGTTCCAACGACTATAATATCGATTAACCTTTTATTTGCTGGGTTAACCAAATTAATGTTGTTTTTATGATTAGTCCATTGATCTTTAATTGGACCTGATGGTGTTTTTGAATCTAAAACTGACATTCTTTAATTAATTTAAGTGTGAAACATAGTGGAACAATGCAATAAATATAAAACCTAAAGGAATGATAATTGCGAATAAATTTCCGAATTTTTTCAATCCTGGTGTGTATTTATTGCTGTTGAATCCAACAGATTGGAATGATGATTGAAAACCGTGTAATAAGTGAAGTGCTAAAAAGATAAAAGCCAAACAATAAATTCCTACCCTAATTGGGTCCTCAAATTTTACTACTAACTCTTCGTAATATCTAAATGAACCATGGTGCATACCTGTCATGTCACCTTCAACATATTTAGTTACAATTTCTGGAATCCAAAAATCATAAAAGTGTAAGCCTAAAAATAATAAGATGGCTATTCCGGTGTAAATCATATTTCTTGAAACCCAAGGAGCGTTCTCACTAGGTTTATTCATGGCATACTTTACCGGACCTCTCGCCGCTCTATTTTTCGACTCTAAATACATTCCCATGGCCAAGTGGAAAATCACAGCAAATATTAATACCGGTTGCATCAGGTATTGAATAAATGGATTTGTTCCCATAAAGTGAGAAACCGAGTTAAAAGAGTCTTCACTTAAAACCGATAAAAAGTTAATGGTAAAATGTTGCGCTAAAAAAAACATTAGGAAAAAACCTGAGAGTGCCATCAAGATTTTTCTTCCGATTGATGATTTCATAAATAAAATGTTGTTTTCTGATTGTGGACACAAAGTTAAACCAATTTAATTGTTGTCAAATTATTTGTGACTTTATGTCTTTTTAACTTATTTTATTTAGATTCATTTTAAATAAGAAATACTACTTAAGTTGCAGTAAATAAACTATTTACCTTGTGTTTACTGAGGATCACTTTTAAATAAGTCCCAATTTATTATTTAGACAGTTAATGATTCCCTAATTTTGTAAAAAATTCACCTAAATCAACATAACAAAATGATAAAAGTAACAGAGCAAGCGAAGCAAAAAGCCATAGCATTAATGGCTGAAGATGGTAAGGCGGATGCCTTTATTCGTGTAGGAGTTGAGGGTGGTGGTTGTTCTGGTTTAATGTACAAGCTAGAATTTGATACTACCATGCACGAAAACGACAAGGAATTTGAAGATAATGGCGTTAAGATAGTCATGGATAAAAAAAGTGTATTGTACTTAGCAGGTACAATTCTTGATTTTTCAGGAGGATTAAATGGAAAAGGATTTGTATTCAATAATCCAAACGCAGGAAGAACTTGTGGATGTGGAGAAAGTTTTTCATTATAAATAGAATTTAAGATTAGCAATGGCAAATTATACAGAAGAAGAGTTAGCAAAAGATTTACAAACCCAGGAATACGAATTTGGTTTTACATCAGATATCGATTCCGATACCATTCCAAAGGGATTAAATGAAGATGTAATTCGATTCATTTCAGCAAAGAAAAATGAACCTACTTGGTTATTAGAATATCGTTTAAATGCATACCGAACTTGGTTAACAATGGAGGAGCCAAAATGGGCGCATGTAAAATATACCAAACCAGACTTTCAAGATATTTCTTATTTTTCAGCGCCTAAAAAGCAATATGAATCATGGGATGATGTAGATCCAGAAATGAAAGCAACCATGGATAAATTGGGGATTTCAATGGATGAACAAAAAAAATTAACAGGGGTTGCAGTTGATTTTGTAATGGATTCTGTTTCAGTTGCTACTTCATTCAAAGAAAAACTTTCAGAATTGGGAATTATTTTCTGCTCTTTTAGCGAGGCAGTTGAAAACCATCCTGATTTGGTAAAAAAATATTTAGGTACCGTAGTGCCTTCATCAGATAACTTTTATGCGACTTTGAATTCTGCAGTGTTTTCAGATGGTTCTTTTTGTTACATTCCTAAAGGTGTAAGATGTCCAATGGAATTATCGACTTACTTTAGAATTAATTCATCAGGTACTGGTCAATTTGAAAGAACTTTATTGGTTGCCGACCAAGGAAGTTATGTGTCGTACTTAGAAGGATGTACTGCACCACAACGTGATGAGAACCAATTACACGCCGCTGTGGTAGAATTAATTGCCATGGATGATGCAGAAATAAAATATTCAACAGTTCAAAACTGGTACCCAGGAGACAAGAACGGAAAAGGGGGTATTTTTAATTTTGTGACCAAAAGAGGTCTTTGTGAGAAAAACGCAAAAATTTCATGGACACAAGTTGAAACAGGCTCAGCCGTGACATGGAAATATCCATCTTGTATTTTGAAAGGAGACAATTCAATCGGTGAATTTTATTCCGTTGCAGTGACCAACAATCACCAACAAGCCGATACGGGTACCAAAATGATTCACTTGGGAAAAAATACAAAAAGTACCGTGATTTCAAAAGGTATTTCTTCTGGGGAATCACAAAATTCTTATCGAGGGTTGATTCAAATTCATAAAGGGGCAAGTAATGCCAGAAACTTTACACAATGTGATAGTTTATTAATGACGGATAAATGTGGTGCACATACCTTCCCTTACATTGAATGTGCAAACAACACTGCAAGACTAGAACATGAAGCTACTACCTCTAAAATTGGTGAAGATCAAATTTTCTACTGTCAACAAAGAGGGATTTCTGAAGAGAAAGCGATTAGCTTGATTGTAAATGGGTATGCAAAAGAGGTATTAAACAAATTACCTATGGAATTTGCAGTAGAGGCACAAAAATTATTGGCCATTTCATTAGAAAACAGTGTAGGTTAAAATATTCAAAGGAATTGAGCATTTTCAAAAACATATATTTACAATATTCCATTTTAATATTGGCAATTTTCTTTATTGTCTTTTTTAAATTGGATGCTTTCCCATTCCGCTTATGGGATGAGTCTATGTTTGCTGTGAACGCTTATGAAATGAATGCTAATGGACAATATGGGTTACCATTTTTTAATGGAGAAGTAGACTTCAGGCAAACCAAACCATTGTTGTTAACATGGATTCATGTAGGATTTATCAAGGTGTTTGGATTTAATGAGTTGGCAATTCGTCTACCTTCAGCCTTGGCTGCTGGCAGTACTATTATTGCCATCTTTTACTTTTTACGAAAACATGGAAATGCATTACTTGCATGGGTAGGAGCCATTGTATTATTGACCAGTGTTGGGTATGTAACCTTTCATACTGGGAGGACAGGGGATGCGGATGCTTTGCTAACCCTATTTACAACTTTAGCCTGTTTACAATTTTTTAATTGGTTGATTGAAGGAAATGACAAGTACCTTATTTATATTGCTATTTTTATTGGACTTGGAATCTTAACGAAGAGTTTTGCAGCATTCATATTTGTAATGCCATTTATAATTTTGGCAGCATGGTTTAAGCGTAGAAAAGCATTAGGAATCTTTAAGTCTAAGTTTTTCTATTTTGGTCTTGGCATTTTGATTATAGCAATTTTTATAGCTTTTGGCTACCGAGAAATGGCCGAACCGGGTTTTATTCAAAGAACCATCACCAAAGATGCCGGTAGGTTATTTGATGTTGTTGAATACCAGAATCAACCTTGGGATTTTTACATTGAAAATATTTTTTATAACCGATTTAGTTTTTGGACTGTTTTGTTTTTTTTAGGAGCTGTATTGGCTTTTGTATACCCTTTTTCAAATCAAAACTTAACAATCGTTTTCAAATCAACTTTTATCATCTTTTTAACTTACCTAACTGTTATTTCTATTTCTACAACTAAGTTAATTTGGTATGACATGCCCTTGTATCCACTCATGGCTATTTTGGCTGCAAATCCGGTGATGATGTTATTTGAAAAACTGGATTTATCACAAAGTGTGCAAATAATTGCATTCCTAATCTTAGCTATAATTCCATTAAGAAAAGCCTTTTTTAATGCCCAAGCAAATAATATTCCAGAAGGCGATAAAAAAATAGAAGCACTTGGTTTTTATTTACATCAGCAGGTTAAACAAAAAAACTTTGATTCATTTAGTATATGGCATCAAGGGTATTTAGGCACCTTGCTATGTTATAAATACATGTATTTAGCAGAAGGAGCTAATATAAATATTAAGTATACCAATGACTTTTCTATAGGAGAAAAAGTATTGGTAGCAGACGAAGCATTAAAATTAAAATTAATCTCGACCCATGCGGTCGACACTTTAGAATACAATAAAAACGTACTATTAACGCAAATAAAATGAGTAAAACGTTGTTAAATATCGAAAATCTTCATGCAGAAATTGAAGACAAACAAATATTAAAAGGATTAAACCTTAAAGTAAATGCTGGAGAAATTCATGCCATTATGGGCCCAAATGGAGCAGGTAAATCAACATTAGCATCTGTACTTTCTGGTAGAGATGGTTATGAGATGACTGAAGGAAATGTCGATTTTGACGGAACTGACTTAATGGAGTTAGATCCTGATGAGCGTGCTAAAGAAGGATTGTTCTTGGCATTTCAATATCCTGTAGAAATTCCAGGTGTTTCAAACATTAACTTTTTAAGAACTGCACTGAATGAAATTCGTGAATACAGGAAAGAAGAGCCAGTATCTGCAAAAGAATTTATGAACATGGTACGTGAAAAATCAAAAATTGTTGAATTGGATGCAAAATTGGCTTCCCGTTCAGTTAATGTTGGGTTTTCAGGTGGAGAGAAAAAGCGAAATGAAATTTTTCAAATGGCCATGTTAGCACCAAAATTAGCCATCTTGGATGAAACTGATTCAGGGTTAGATATTGATGCCTTAAGAATTGTAGCAGCAGGTGTAAACAAATTGAAAAACGAAAACAATGCCGTGATATTAATTACGCATTATCAACGTCTGTTAGATTACATCAAACCCGATTTTGTCCATGTATTAGCAGATGGAAAAATTGTGAAGACTGGTGGTGCTGAACTGGCATTAGAATTAGAAGAAAAAGGATACGATTGGCTTACCAAATAAAAAACAACATGAACGTAGAAACGGATACCAAATTGCAAAGTTTTTTAAGTGGATTTGAAGGGGAGAGAAAGAATCCAATTCAAAATGAAGCTTGGGATGCACTGCAATATTTAGACTTTCCAACGACCAGAGATGAGTATTGGAAGTATACTAGAATCAGCAAAATAGCCAATGCACAATTTACTACAGGTAAAGCAAGTACTTCGCATTTAGATTTAGCAAAACATTTATTAAGTGATCAATTTGTAGTGATAGAAAATGGTG
>CBDUKB010000141.1:0-8091 GCA_965367695.1 uncultured Putridiphycobacter sp. | reverse complement strand
ATTACTTCTCAAATAGATTATAAAAATGGCGTAAAAGATGGTAAAATGATTCTTTACAACAAAAGAGGAAAAGTTGCTGTTGAAAAAGTTTTTAAAGAAGGAGTAGAAGTAACAACAGATGGTAAACCTGTGCGTTTTAACCCCTAAAGCTGTCAAATAATAAATGCCCAAATACATTTTCAATTTTGATAAGGGTAAATTTTAATTTAAAGACTATTTTTATAGTATGAATTTAAACTATTCCTTGTCTGAAATTGCACATTGGATGGATGCCAAGGTAATTGGTGATGCTGACATTGTTATCAAACAAGTAGGTTTCGATTCTAGGTCCCCATTAATTAATGAGCATACATTGTTTTTCGCCTTGCAGGGTAATAAAAGCCATGGGAGTGATTATGTCATTGATTTTATAAATCAAGGTGGGAAGGCTGCAGTAGTAGAAAAAGAAATACCTAGCTTAAAGACAACGCAATTAATTGTAAAAAACAGCTTGGAAGCCTTACAAGTTTTGGCAATGCATCACCGTAATAAGTTTAATATGCCGGTGATAGGTATTACCGGAAGTAATGGTAAAACTACTGTAAAAGAGTGGTTGTTTCACGTCCTAAAATATGATTTCAATATTGTAAGAAGTCCAAAAAGTTACAATAGTCAAATTGGTGTTCCAATGTCAATTTTAGAAATGACAGAAGAACATAATCTGGCAATTTTTGAAGCGGGAATATCTGTTCCAGGTGAAATGGAAAGGTTGGCAGCAATCATTCAACCTACCATTGGTATTTTTACAGGAATAGGAGATGCCCATCAAGCTGGGTTTAAATCGTTGAAAGAAAAAGAAGCAGAAAAAAGAAAACTCTTTGAAAAAACCGCTGCTTTATTTACGCCTGAATCCGTTGAAAATGAAATGGCTGTTCAAATTCCTTTTAATAACCGAGCAGCAATCTTAAATGCACAATTAGTTAAACTTACCGCTCAGTATCTAGGCGTTAAATCAAAACAAATAAAACAATCACTTCAAACCCTGCCAAGCATTTCAATGCGAATGGAAAAAATGGAAGGGGCCAACGGAAATGTTCTGATAAATGATGCCTATACTTTTGATGAAAAAGGCCTTGAAATTGGTTTGCAAACCATGATGTTAAATGCTGAAAGCAGGAAAAAAATATTGGTTTTAGCACCCGACCTTCAATATAAAGTACAGAAAAGTTTACATACTATTATTAAGGCAAATCAATTGGATACTATGGTATGGATTCATCCTCAAGCATACCCTTATAAAACTACATTTAATTGTATTCACATCACTTCTGTCGAGTCATTTATTCAAATGCAATTAAGTTTTAATGATAGTATTATTTTATTTTCTGGGTCAAGGTCTCAGCATTTGGAAAGGAGCATATCCTTGTATCAATTGAAGAAACACATTACCCGACTTGAAATTGATTTAAATGCCATTAGACATAATTTAGGGGTGTATAGAAAGCGCTTGGGCAAATACACCAAAATATTGGCCATGGTAAAAGCACAGAGCTATGGAAGTGGCAGTGTAGAAATGGCGAAGTTTTTAAGTGCTGAAAAAATAAGTGCATTCGGTGTTGCTTATGCCGACGAAGGCGTTGCGCTTAGAAAGGAAGGAATAACCTTACCGATTCTAGTCATGAATCCCGAAGTGGGGGCATTTGATGACATGATTGATTTTAATCTCGAACCCTCTATTTATAGCCTAAAAATACTGGATCAATTTTTAAATAGGCTCATTCTTAAAAATAAAAAAAACTACCCAATTCAACTTAAAGTGGACACAGGGATGCACCGATTAGGATTTATGCCTGCTGATTTTAAAGAATTAATTGCCACTTTAAATGCACAACCTGAAGTATATGTAAAAGGTGTTTTTTCCCACCTTGCCACTGCAGACGACTTAACTGAAACAGCTTTTACGAATCAACAAATTAAAGCTTTTCAAAATGCAATTAACACAATTGAAAAGGGACTGGGATATGCCTTCATTAAGCACATTGCAAATTCTGCCGCTGCTTTAAATAATAAAGAGGCACACTTTGATTTGGTACGGTTGGGAATAGGATTGTTTGGATTAACAGAAAATGCAAATGCCGATTTTGAACAAAGTTTGGCTTTTAAAACCCAAATTTCACAAATTAAAACTTTGCAAAAAGGCGAATCTGTTGGTTATGGAAGAAGGTTCAAAGCGAAAAAAATAACTAAAATTGCCATGATTCCAGTTGGCTATGCTGACGGTCTTTTTCGTAGTTTAAGTGAAGGAAAATGGCAAGTTAAAATTGGAGATCAATTTGCACCCATCATTGGGTCTATTTGTATGGATTTATGCATAATAGACGTAACAAATATTATTTGCAATGAAGGGGATGAGGTAATGGTTTTTGGATGGAAAGAAAGTATTCAGCAAATGGCAGAAGTGCTCCATACCATACCATATGAAATTATTTCTTCTATTTCTAGTAGGGTACACCGTGTGTACATTGATTAATTAAGCTTTATCCTCACCAGAATTAATGTTGAATCTTCGCGTAATTTTACTGGTAAGATTGCTGCAGGTGATTTAATTTGGTATAATGCACCCTGATTTATTTCATGCGCTTCGCATAGTACGCTTCCTTTTTGCATATAAAAGCAAATGATGTCGGCATTTGATTCTATGCTTAAGTCTTGATGATGCTCGCTGTGAATCACTTCGAATTCACCTTCATTGTTGCCAGTCAACATTAAATTAAAGTCTTTGACTTTTCCCTCGCTTTTCGTTTCCCAATCTCCACTAAATACATCCCATTCGAAAGGAGTCAATTTGATTTGGTGGTGCCCCGCATGTTTTAAAATCAATTCCCCCTCTAGCAGCAATAATTTTCTTTTTATACCGGGTAGCTTAGTAAATGTTGCTTTTGCTGTTTCTACTGTTGCGATACTTAAACGAAAATCAAAGTCTCCTTTTTTAAAATCGCTATGCTCGGGGTAAATGTACAGCTCTGTGGTCGTACCACCCGACCAATGGTTCAGTTTAAAATCAGATTTTTGGAGTAGTTTACCCATGAATTGAAAGGAGTTTTACTTGAAAATAGCGTGTTACCTATCCTTGAAACTGTGGATTTACTTGGTCAATATAAGCCAATATAGCTTCTTTTCCTTCCCCTGATACGGAGGAACTCATAAAATAAGGAGGCATTTCTTCCCATGTTTTGAGCATCTCTTTTTGATAATCAAATAATACTTTTTTTGATTTACTACTTGAAAGTTTGTCCATTTTAGTAAATACCATAGAAAAAGGCACCCCATTTTCACCTAACATTTCCATAAATTCAAGGTCAATTTTTTGAGGTGGAATTCGACTGTCAATGAGTACAAACAAATTCAATAAATTTTCTCTTGTCAAAACATATTCCTTGACAAATTTTTCCCATTTTTCTCTTTGACTTTTGGCTATTTTTGCAAATCCATAACCTGGTAAATCTACCAAATACCAGGTCTTGTTAATTAAAAAATGGTTGATCAATTGAGTCTTACCTGGTTTACTAGAAATTTTAGCCAACTTTTTATTGTTTGTCAACATGTTAATCAGTGATGATTTACCAACATTTGAACGACCAATAAAAGCGTATTCAGGTATGGTGGGTGCAGGGCACCTACTAATATCGGAATTACTAATAATAAATTCAGCTTGATTTATGAGCATGATAATTAATTAAAGGCTTTAGTATAAGCCGGTTTTTGATGAAAGAATGCTTAAAATAATCCGTTAATTTCAGCATCAATTGACTGAATGATTTTACCTAAATCATCTGCATTTTCATGAAAATTATTGTCATCCACATCAATGATAATTAACTTTCCTTTATCATAAGTTGAAATCCAAGCTTCATATCTTTCATTCAATCTTTTTAAGTAATCTAAACGAATACTTTCTTCGTATTCTCTGCCTCTTTTTTGAATCTGGTTTACCAAAGTAGGAACACTTGCCTTTAAATATATTAACACGTCAGGTGCAGCAATAAATGATTCCAAAAGGTTAAATAAAGAGAAATAGTTTTCAAAATCTCGCGTAGTCATCAAACCCATTGAATGCAGGTTTGGTGCAAAAATGTAAGCATCTTCGTAAATGGTACGGTCTTGTATTACATTTCCTGGGTTTTCTTTTATTTCTTGAATTTGTGTAAATCTCGAATTAAGGTAGTAAACCTGTAGGTTAAATGCCCAACGCTGCATGTCTTCATAAAAATCATTCAGGTATGGATTCTGTTCAACATCTTCAAAGTGTGCATTCCAGCCATAATGTTTGGCCAATAATCTAGTTAAAGTTGTTTTTCCAGCTCCAATATTTCCTGCGACTGCTATATGCATAATGATTTTGATTTGAGAGGCTAAAAATAAAAAATAATTCCCGAATTAAAGGGGAATGGTTGAAAACTTTTCTACCTAAATTAATATTGAGGCAATATAATCTTTTTAGATTCATGTGGAGCCGGTTTTTATTAAGTAAAAATAACTTTCTTTGCAACATGAAAAATGAAAGTAAAGCTTGGCTGATATTAATGATTCTATCATTGGTCTGGGGTTCTTCATTTATTTTAATTAAAAAGTCAATGGAGCCTGTTGATGGGTTCATTGTTTTTAAACCTTTTCAAATTGGTGGGTTAAGAATGTTAATAGCAGGGTTGGTTTTATTGCCCATTGCCATCAATAGCCTAAAATTACTCAATAAACGCAATGCTTTTTATTTATTCTTTGTAGGTCTAACAGGTAATTTTTTACCTTCTTTTTTATTTCCGCTGGCCGAAACTAAAATACAAAGCTCTTTGGCCGGGTTATTAAATATGGGGACCTCCGTTTTTGTAATCATCATTGCTTGGTTTTTCTTCAAGGATCGGATCAATAAAATACAATTGATTGGATTTAGTTTTAGTGTTTTTGGCTTGAGTATGATATTGTTTCGACAAGTAAATCAAGCGGAAAATGATTTTTTTTACGCCATGTATGTCATTATCGCTACCGCGTGTTATGCCACCAGTTTAACTTTGATTAAGCATAGGTTACAACACTTAAAACCCAAGGTAATTACCTCTTTAGCATTTTTCTTCATGCTTCCTTTGGCAATTGGCTTAACTACATTCTCTGGTGGATTTTCAGCAATCAATTTTGAACCACACACCTTGCAAGCCATGGGGTATTTACTTGTTTTGTCGGTTGTAGGCACTGCAATGGCTGTATTAATGTTTAATCAATTGGTGTCAATATCAACCCCATTATTTACTTCTTCGGTCACTTATATAATGCCAATAATCGCACTTTTTTTAGGTGTTTTAGATGGAGAAAAATTCAATATGATAAACCTACTTTGGATCGTAATTATCTTTATTGGGGTCTATTTTATGGGTAAAAAAGCAAAGATTGGTTTAAAAAGTCAAGAAAGGAATGTTAATTAAAAAAATAATTCTATCTTTGTCGTCCTTAAAAAAAATAATTAAAAGAGAATTTGTATGTATGCAATTGTAGAGATAGCAGGGCAACAATTTAAAGTTGTTAAAGATCAACAAGTTTTCGTTCATAGATTAGATGCACAAGAAGGGGATAAAATCCAATTTGATGATGTTTATTTAATTGATGATAACGGAACAATTAGTGTTGGCGCCCCAGTTATAAGCGGAGCTCAGGTTTCAGCTTCAGTGTTAAGACACTTAAAAGGTGACAAAGTAATCGTTTTCAAAAAGAAAAGAAGAAAAGGTTACAAAAAGAAAAACGGTCACAGACAATATTTAACAGAAGTTAAAATTGAAAGTATCGTTGCAAAAGGTGGTAAAGCTGCCCCTAAAGCTGTTAAAGCAGAAACTGCTCCAGCTAAAGAAGTGGCTCCAGCAAAAGCTGCAGCTCCTGCAAAGGAAAAAGTAGCAACAAAAGAAAAAGCAACAGCATCAGTTGATTTAAGTTCAATGACAGTTGCTGAATTAAAAGCTTTAGCTAAAGAAAGAGGTGTAACTGGTTATACTTCTTTGAAAAAAGCGGAGTTAATAGAAGTATTAAGTAAATAATAAATAAAACATTATAAGCCATGGCACATAAGAAAGGAGTCGGTAGTTCGAAGAATGGTAGAGAATCAGAATCGAAACGTTTAGGAGTTAAGATTTTTGGAGGTCAAGCTGCTATTTCAGGAAATATTATAGTTAGACAAAGAGGAACAAAACATCACCCAGGTGAAAATGTAGGAATTGGAAAAGACCATACATTATACGCACTTACTGATGGTTTGGTTCAATTTAGAAAAAGAAGAGATAACCGTTCTTTTGTTTCAGTAGTACCTTTCGAGACTGCAGAAGCTTAAAAATAGAATCTTAAAAATCATTAAAACTCCATTTTGCTTTCATGCATGATGGAGTTTTTTTATGTTTAAAAACGTATATTTGTTACCCATCAAAATAATTTAAGTCAACATGTTAGAGATAACTAAAATCAGAGAAAATAAAGAGGCCATTATCACTGCATTAAAAGTGCGGAATATTGATGCCAATCAAAATATTAACACCGTACTCAAACTTGATAATGAGTGGAGAACTGCAAAAGGTAAGCTAGATGCGTTGGCAGCGGAAGCTAATAAATTAGCCAAGGAAATTGGTGATTTATTCAAGTCTGGACAGGTCGAAAAAGCAAATGAAGTGAAGGCACAAACAGCCGCTTTAAAAGTACAAGAACCCTTGCTTAGAGAAAAAGTAAATGCTTTAGCGGAAGAAATTGATGCTATTTTATACTTATTGCCAAATGTACCAAATAAAATTGTGCCTGCAGGAAATGCAGACACAGATAACATAGTGGAAAAAGAGCATGGTGCAAAACCGAACCTACCTAAAAATGCCTTGCCACATTGGGAATTAGCCAAAAAGTATGACTTGATAGATTTTGAGTTGGGTGTAAAAGTAACTGGAGCAGGTTTTCCTTTTTATTTAGGTAAAGGGGCCCGATTACAAAGGGCATTGATTAATTATTTTCTCGACCAAGCACGAGATGCGGGTTATAAAGAAGTGATACCACCTTTAATGGTGAATGAAGCCTCAGGAATTGGAACCGGTCAATTGCCAGATAAAGAAGGTCAAATGTATCATACTCCTACTGATGACTTTTATATGATTCCAACAGCAGAGGTCCCTTTGACAAATATGTTTCGTGATGTGATTGTGAAGGCAGAAGATTTTCCAATTAAATTAACAGGATACACCCCTTGTTTTAGAAGAGAAGCTGGATCTTATGGGAGTGATGTAAGAGGACTGAATAGGTTGCACCAATTCGATAAAGTAGAGATTGTTCGTATAGAGCATCCTGATCGTTCTTATGATGCTTTGAACGAAATGGTAGGTCACGTAGAGGAATTATTAGTTGCTTTAGAATTACCATACCGAAAATTGAGATTATGTGGTGGTGATTTAGGGTTTACTTCAGCATTAACTTATGATTTAGAAGTGTATTCAGCAGCGCAAGATAAATGGTTAGAAGTAAGTTCTGTTTCAAATTTTGAAACCTTTCAAGCCAACCGTTTGAAATTGCGATTTAAAGACGAAAACAAGAAAAGTGTTTTGGCACATACACTGAATGGTAGTGCATTAGCATTGCCTAGAATTTTAGCAGCTATTTTAGAAAATAATCAAACTGAAACTGGAATCAATATTCCAAAAGTGTTGGTGCCTTATACTGGATTTGAAACTATTTAATTATAAAAAAATGAATAAAATAATAGTATTATTTTTTTTAGGCGCAATGTTTGTATCATGTAATCCTGAAAAACAATTCGCAAGTGAATTAAAAACGATTGATGAATATAAAAATGAACTCGATAGTGTAAAAACAGCATTTTCTAAAATAAAAATGGACAGTGTTTTATATATAAAAAAAACAGCACTTGATGCTGAAAAATTTATCAAAGCAAATTACAACAGCGATACAATTAATTTTGAATTTGCAAATAAATTGTCTACCCTAAAAAGAATGAAAAAAACATTGGGAAATTTTGAACGCAACACAAAACTTATTGCCCAAGAAATTGCTGAGATTGACACACAATATGTTCATTTAAAAACC